>DATFRN010000244.1:0-4665 GCA_035263165.1 Acidimicrobiales bacterium
GTTCAAGGGCGGCAAGGTCGAGTACCGCACCGACCGCTACGGCAACGTGGCCGTGCCCATCGGCAAGGCGTCGTTCGCCTCGACGGCCCTGCTCGAGAACTTCCGGGCCGTCGTCGACGAGCTCAACCGGGCCAAGCCGGCCGCGGCCAAGGGCCGCTACATGCGCCGCATCACGGTGAGCTCGACCATGGGCCCCGGCGTCAAGATCGACCCGGCCCGCCTGCGCCCGAGCGTCGACGAGGCCGTCGCCTCCTAGCCCGAGCCGTCAGTCGTCCCACAGGCCGAGGCGGCGCCACAGGCGCCGGGAGGCCGGCGTGACCAGACCCACCTCGCTCAGCAGGGTGCGGATCTTGCGCAGCGAGTCGCGGACCTCCTGCCGGCCGGCCGAGCCGGGGCCGAAGGCCTCTCGCAGCGCGTCGCGGGGGATGGCGTAGGTCCGCACGAGCGTGCGGGGCGGCTGCATCATGACCCGTGCCGCCTGTGACAGCAGCAGCGGCGCCTCGACCCGGATGGCGGCCCGCTCGCGGCGGGGCAGGTCGGGCACGTGGGTGCGCAGGTAGCTGCGGGCGAACGAGAGGTGCCGGGCCTCCTCGGTGACGTGGATGCGCATGATCCGCTCGGTCAGCGGGTGCAGCTCGCGGCCGCTGCGCAGCAGGCCGCGCTGCACGTGGTCGATCGGATCCTCGCCGCCCAGCACGGACACGAAGAACAGCACCGGCGACCGCTTGGCCAGCGCCACCACCCGGCCGCTCCCGAGGCGCAAGTCCCAGGGCATCCCGGGCGCCTCCAGGCCGGCCCGGTTGACGAACTCCTGGAACATCAGCGAGTGCTGCGCCTCCTCGATGACCTCGTGGTACACGTAACGGAACTCGGGCGAGCCGTCGGGCAGCCCGAATGCGTACGTGAGCAGGCCCCGCTTGAGCACGTTCTCGAACTGCAGCCCCGCCTTCATGTTGGCGACGATGCCGTGCAGGCCGATGCGGGCCCGGGTCTCCTGCGGCAGCGCCCGGTACCAGGCGGTGGCGCCGAGCGGGCTGTCGGGCCACAGCTCCCAGCGGGGGTCGGCCGGGTCGATGGCGTTGTCGGGGTGGTCCCAGTCGATGTCGGCGTAGGCGTCGAAGTGCTTGTCGACCGACTGCCGGCTGAGCCGGGCCAGGAGGTCGCCGAACCGGTCGGCCCGCTGCTCGTTGTCGGGCAGGGTGGGGTCGAGGGTGGTGGTCATGCCAGTGTCTCCTGGGGTCGGAAGGCGAACGGGGCGATGAGGAGCTTGAAGGTGTCGGCGACCGCATCGAGCTCGGCGGGGTCGATGTCGAGCAGCCGCCCGAGGGACAGGCCGTCGACGACGCAGAAGCTCAGGCGCAGCGCCAGGTTGGCGAGGGCGGGGTCGGCGGCGGCCTCGGGGAACATCTCCTGGAGGTTGGCGAGCGCCGCGTCCCAGAACCGCCGGTCGACGGCGACGAACCGCTCGTGGAGGGCGGCGTTGGTGCGGGCGGCGATCGCCAGCTCGAACCACGCGTCCATGGCCGGGCCGCCGCACTGCGAGCGCAGGAGATCGAAGGCGGCGTCTGTGGTGCGTTCCGAGTCCGGCAGCCGGGCGAACGCGGCCCGGTACTCGGCGAGGCGCCGGTCGACCAGGTGCTCGACGGCCGCCAGCACCAGGTCCTCCTTGGTGGGGAAGTGGTGGACCTGGGCGCCCCGCGACACGCCGGCCCGCGCCACGACCTCGGTGGTGCTGGTGCCGGCCCACCCCAGCTCGACCAGGCAGTCGAGCGTGGCGTCGAGCAGTCGGGTGCGGGTGGCGGCGCTGCGCTCGGCCTGGGTGGGCATGACGGCACGATCGCGCCCCACTTACAAACAGTCAAGCCTGTATGTAAGTTCGATGAGGAACCGCTCGGGCCGGCCCGTTATCCTGGTCGGCCGCTAGACCACAACCGAACCTTCGCTCGCCGAAGACCCCCGGTGCCTTCGGGCGCAATGGGCCCGCCAGCCGGCGGCCCGCCTGGGTAGGCGGACTCTCCGACACCTCGCCGCACATGCGGCGCCGTGCCCGGGCGTTCGCATCAGCGAGCGCCCGAGAGACACGAGAGGAGGTGCCGATGGAGAACCCGAGACCGGAGAAGGTCGCCGTGGTGGACGAGGTGCGCGAGCGCTTCGGCGCTGCCGACGCGGCCCTGTTGACCGAGTACCGCGGCCTCGACGTGACGGCCCTGGCGCAACTGCGCCGGGCGCTGCGCGACGCCGGCGGCGAGTACAAGATCTACAAGAACACGCTCGTGCGGCTGGCCGCCCGCGAGGCGGGCCTCGAGATCGAGGACATGCTCCTCGGCCCGACCGCCATCGCCTTCGTGGGCGAGCGGCCGGACGGGGCGCCCGGCGACGCCGTGCTCGTCGCCAAGGCGCTGCGCGACTTCGCCCGGGGCAACCCGGCCCTGGTCGTCAAGGGCGGCGTCATGGACGACCGTCCCCTGACCGCCGACGACGCCAAGGCCCTGGCCGACGTCGAGCCCCGCGAGGTCCTGCTGGCCCGGTTCGCCGGTGCGCTGGCTGCCCCGATGCAGCAGTTCGCCGGCCTGCTCCAGGCCCTGCCCCGCAACTTCGCCTACGGCCTGTCGGCCCTGATCGAGCAGCAGGGCGGCGCCGCCCCGGCGGACGAGGCGCCCGAAGACACCCCCACCCCCACCACCGAAGAAGAGAGCTGAACGATGGCTACCAAGGAAGAGATCCTCGATTCGATCTCCAGCATGACCGTCCTCGAGCTGAGCGAACTGCTCAAGGACTTCGAGGAGCGCTTCGGCGTGACGGCGGCGGCCCCCGTGGCCGTGGCCGCGCCGGGCGGTGCGGCCGGCGGCGGCGACGCCCCGGCCGAGGAGGAGAAGGACGAGTTCGACGTCGTCCTCACCGCCGCCGGCGGCCAGAAGATCGCGGTCATCAAGGAGGTGCGCGCGCTCACCAGCCTCGGCCTGAAGGAGGCCAAGGACCTGGTCGAGTCCGCCCCCAAGGCCGTGCTCGAGAAGGCCAACAAGGAGGACGCCGAGAAGGCCAAGGCCGCGCTCGAGGGCGCCGGCGCCTCCGTCGAGCTTCAGTAGTTCCCTGCTGAGCCTGCGCGTCCGGAGCCCGGCCCCCGCGGCCGGGCTCCGGCGCGCCCGGCGACATTCGCTCCACCCGCCGTCACTGCGTGGCCATCGCCGGGCTGCCGCTACGTTGGGTGACCGAATTCCCACGCGGAACCCCCTCCGGGGTTGACCCCAGGGGCGAACGGGCTTACCCTCCCACCAGCCTTACGGCCCGACCGTCGCGGCATCTGTCGCGAGACGGTTGGCACTGCCGTTTCGCGGGTTGTGTTTGCGCCCGCAGTGACCTAGCATGGCAAGTTGCCGTGCGTCTGTGGTCCCGTCTCGCTGTTTCGTCGAGTGGTTCCGTCGCGCCCCTGCACGGCCTGCCCGTCACCGGCTTGGTCTCGGCCGCCTGGTACCCACACGTACCCGGCCGCCGTGCCGACCGAACCCTTTGAGGAGTGATTCGTTGTCCACTCGCATCCGGGATCGGTACTCGTTCGCGAACATGGAGGAGGCGCTCGACCTCCCCGACCTCGTGGCGATCCAGCGGGAATCCTTCCAGTGGTTCCTCGAGCGAGGCCTGAAGGAAACCTTCGCCGACATCTCCCCCATCAAGGACTTCACCGAGACCCTGCAGCTCGAGCTGGAGTTCGATCCCGACGACGAGGACCTGCGGCCGCCGCCCAAGTTCTCGGTCGAGGAGTGCAAGGAGAAGGACATGACCTTCTCCGCCCCCATCTTCGTGCGCGCCCGCTTCGTGAACGCCACCACCGGCGAGATCAAGGAGCAGACGGTCTTCATGGGTGACTTCCCCATGATGACCGAGAAGGGCACCTTCGTGATCAACGGCACCGAGCGGGTCGTCGTGTCCCAGCTCGTCCGGTCCCCGGGCGTCATCTTCGAGCCCGGCGAGCGCTACCGCCTCCGGAACCTGGCCAAGCACCAGCTGGTCAAGGGCACCATCCACCCCTACCGGGGCGAGTGGATCGAGTTCGACGTCGAGCAGAAGCCGGGCAAGGACGTCACCGCCGGCACCCGGGTCGCCCGCAAGCGCCGCCTCAGCCTGTTCGTCCTCCTGCGCGCCCTCGGCTACGACGAGGAGAACGCCCCCGGGTTCCTCGACGCCTTCGTGCGCGAGTTCCCCTTCCTCGAGGGCCAGTGGGAGAAGGACCGCGACCTCGCCCCCACCCAGGACGAGGCGCTGGTCGAGATCTACAAGCGGGCCCGGCCCGGCGAGCCGCCCTCGGTCGAGTCGGCGCGCGTCTACTTCCGCAACGCCTTCTTCGAGCCCCGCCGCTACGACCTGTCCCGGGTCGGCCGGTACAAGCTCGACCGCAAGCTCGGCTCCGAGGTCGAGAAGCTGTCCCAGATGTTCCCCATGCTCGAGGAGCGCGGCCTCATCGACCGCCCCGAGCCGGGCCAGTCGGTGCTCAGCCGGTGCGAGGTGCTCGCCACCCTCACCTACCTCCTCCACCTGGTCAACGCCGAGCCGGGCTACCGCCTCGACGACCAGGACCACTTCGCCAACCGCCGCATCCGCTCGGTCGGCGAGCTGATCCAGAACCAGGTGCGCATCGGCCTGTCCCGCATGGAGCGGGTCGTGCGCGAG
>DATFRN010000245.1:0-5563 GCA_035263165.1 Acidimicrobiales bacterium
GGCGGACGCCGGCGTCGAACTCGTCGGCCAGCGGGCGGTGGGTGTACTCGAAGCCGTCGGCCGCCGAGACGAGGAAGGCGTGGAGGGCGCTGAGCAGCGCCGGCTCGGGCTCGACGTGGTAGCTGTTGTGCGAGGCCAACAGCTGGACGTCGTTGAGCCGCACCGGCCGCTGCGGCCCCTTCCCGCCCCCGGCGCCGGTGGCGAGGGGCTGGCAGGCCGCCGCCACGAGGGCGGCCACCCCCAGCAGGAGCAGGGTCGTGGGCAGGGCTCGCCGGCGTGTCATCACCCGTTCAGCATGGCGTAACCGGCGCACCCCCTGCGGACCACGTGCGGCTACGGCCACCCAACGTGGGGGATGCCGGCCGGTTGACATGGAACCTAAGATTTGTTCCGAGAGGGATCTCTCATGACCCGAGGGGGACGCATGGGGAACCACGGGAACGGGCCCCGGCGCGCCGGCGCCAGGCGATCCGTCCGGCGCGCCGCCGCGCTCGCCGCGGTCGGTGCCCTGGTCGTCGGGGCCGTGGCCTGCGGCGGCGACGACAACGGCGGCGCCGGCGGCAAGGGCGCGGCCGGGGGGCCGACCGGTGCGGAGGCCGAGCGGCTGCTCGGGCCCGAGCACAAGGCGGCCGGGACGCCCGTGAAGATCGGGCTGGTCTCCGACGGCCAGTCGCAGGCCTTCGACGCCCGCACCGAGATCTACGCCGCCCGGGCCACCGCCGACTGGTGGAACGCCCGCCGGGGCGGCATCGGCGGCCACCCGATCGACCTGGTCACCTGCGAGACCGCCGCCGACCCGGCCAAGGGCACCGACTGCGGCAACCGCATGGTCGAGGAGCACGTCGCCGCCGTGGTCATCGGCCAGTCGACGGTCCCGGAGGACATCTGGGAGCCGGTGCACCAGGCCGGCATCCCCACCATGTTCTTCCAGACCAACGGCCAGGACATCCTGACCGACAAGGCGACCAGCTTCGTCCTCTCCAACCCGCTCACCACCGCCCTCGGCCTGCCCATCTCGGTGGCCGAGGACGACCACGCCGAGAAGGCCGCCTTCGTCGTCGTCGACGTCCCGGTGGCGATCAGCCTGTTCGAGTCGATCGGCCCCACCCTGGTCAAGCAGGCCGGGCTCGGCTACCAGCTGGTCCGGGTGCCGCTGGGCACGGCCGACATGAGCGCCCAGATGCGCCAGGTCGCCACCGGCGGGGCCGGCGTCGTCCAGGTCGTCGGCAACGACGCCTTCTGCATCGCCGCCTTCCAGGGCCTGCGGGACGCCGGCTACGACGGCAAGGTCACCGCCGTGTCCCAGTGCGTCACCGACGCCACCCGCGACGCCCTGCCCGGCGACCAGCTGAAGGGCATGTACGTCACCTCGGGCGTGGCGCTGGGGGCGAAGGACGACCCGACCTACCGGCTCTACCAGGCGGTCATGGGCGCCTATGGGCGCCACGTCGACGTCGACAACAACGTCTCGATGGTCGGCTACTCGGTGCTGGCCGCCCTGGCCACCTCGCTGGCCGGCATCGACGGCGACGTGACCCCGGCCAGCGTGACCCGGACGATAAAGGGCATGCCCGAGCGGCCCCTGCCCGGCGGCGGGGGCGTGAAGTTCCGCTGCGGCGGCACGGCCATGAGCCTGGCCCCCGCGGTGTGCTCCAACCAGTGGCTGCGGGCCGCGCTCGACGGCCACGGCGAGCCGGCCCACTACCAGGCCGTCGACTCGACCGGGATCCTCGAGGGGCTCTAGGGGCTGTAGGGCGCGCCAGACTACGTGGGTGTCGGCCGACGGTGCCCGCAGAACCGAGATCCTGGAGACGGCCGCCCGGCTGTTCGCCTCCTCGGGCCTGCGCACGTCGCTGAAGCAGATCGCCGACGCCTGCGGGATCCTGCCCGGCAGCCTCTACCACCACTTCGAGTCCAAGGAGGCGATCGTCGTCGAGCTGATCGAGCGCTACCGCGCCGACCTCGACGAGATCGCCAAGCGGGCCCTCGACGACCTGCCCGGCCCTGAGCCGGCGGCGGACAAGGTCACGGCCCTGTGCGTGGCCGTCGCGGCCTGCGGCGCCCGCCACCGGGCCGCCGTGCTCCAGAGCCCCTACGAGCCGCCCTCCGGCGCCGGCGACGAGCTGGTGCGGGTGGCCCGGCTCACCCCGACGGCCCTCGAGGGCGCCATGCGGGAGACCCTGCGGGCCGGCCGGGACGCGGGCGAGATCCGCCCCGGCATCGACCTCGACGCCCTGGCCGAGCGGCTGTGCGAGACCATGCTCTACATCAGCCTGGGCGACTTCCACGGCGTGCGGGGCGCCGACCAGCTGCCGGCCGTGCGCTGCCGGATCATGCTCGACGGCGTCGCCGCCGACCCGCCGTCGGCGGCCCGGCTCGACCGGTCGGCCGCCTTCCGGGCCGCCGAGGACGCGATCGCCGGCTGGGACGCGCCCGGCGCCGAGGAGGACGAGCGGGTCACCCGGCTGCGGGCCGTGGCCCGGGCCGAGTTCGGCCGGCGGGGCTACGAGGCCACCACCATCCGGGACATCGCCGCCGCCGCCGGGGTCAGCACCGGCAGCGTCTACCGGACGATCGGCTCCAAGGACGAGCTGCTGGCCTCGATCATGGGCACGTTCCCCGCCGCCGTGCGCGACGGCTGGCGGCGGGTGCTGGCCGCCGACGCCACCAGCGTCGAGAAGCTCGACGCTCTCATGTGGGTCAACGTCAACGTCGTGTTGAGGTTCAGCGACGAGTACAACATCCAGCTCGCCTGGCTGCGGGAGTCGCCCCCCAGCACCGCCGACCTGGGCCAGAACTTCCCGGCCCTGATGGGCGACCTCAAGGCGCTGCTGGCCCGGGGCACCCGGGCGGGCGAGCTCCACATCGACGGCCCCTCGGCCGACATCCGGGCCTGGTCGCTGTTCGACCCGCTGTGGATGCACGAGGGCGGCGTGCGCCGGGGCGGGCCCCGGGCCGCGCTGACGCTCGGGCGCGAGACCGTCCTGCGGGGCGCGGCGGTCAGCCGGCCGAGCGCCCGTCGTCGTCCGCCCGGGGGGTGACGGGGGCCAGCCGGGCCGGGTCGTCCCGCAGCGTGCCCGGCCGTGGCAGCCGCATCGCCCGCGCCGCCACCGCCTGGAAGGCCCGCGCCGGCAACAGCCGGCTGGCCAGCAGCATGGCCCGGGCGTCGGGCCCGACCGCGTGGCGGGCGAACGGCGCCCGCTCGTCGAGCGCCCTGGCCACGGCGGGGGCGAAGCGCTCGGGCGGGCGGGCGGCCCGCAGGATCCAGCGGCTGGCGCGGTCCAGCCCGGCGTGGTGGGCGGCGTAGGGGCCGGCGGGGTCGGCCCAGGTCTGGGTCAGCTCGAGGATGTCGGTCCGGAAGGTGCCGGCCACCAGGATCGTCACGCCGATGCCGAACGGGGCCACCTCGTGGGACAGCGCCTCGGCCCAGCGCTCGAGCGCCCCCTTGGCGGCCGAGTAGGCGCCGATGACCGGCATGCCCCGCACGCCGCCCTCGCTCGACACCACCACGATCCGCCCCCGCCCGGCCGCCCGCATCTCCGGCAGCAGGGCCTGGGTGAGGCGCACCGGGCCGAAGACGTTGGTCGAGAAGATCTGGTCCCAGACGGCGGGCGGCATCTCCTCGGTGGCCCCGACGCCGGCCAGGCCCGCGTTGTGGACGACGGCGTCGGGGGCGCCGACGGCCTCGCCGATGGCCCGGGCGCCGGCCGCGATCGACGCCGGGTCGTCGAGGTCGAGCCGGACGGCGACCAGCCGGGGGTCGCCGTCACGGGCCCCGGTCGCCGCCCGCAGCCGCTCCCGGGCCGCGTCGGGCGACCGCACCGCGGCCACCACCGTCCAGCCCCGCCGGTGCAGGTGGGCGGCCGAGGCGAGGCCGAGGCCCCGCGACGCCCCGGTGACGACGACGCTGCGGCCGACCGGCCGCTCAGCCACCGCCGCCTCCCCCGCAGCGCCCGCCGCCGGCCGGCGGGTCGACGTCGGGCCGGCCCGCCTGGGCGCTGGGCCAGCCGGCCCAGTTGCCGGGGAAGAACGGGCCGGGCTGGCCCGCCTCCTCGTAGAAGCCGTTGGGGTCGTAGACCTTGGCCTCGGGGTAGGGCCACGGGCAGGCGACCGAGGTGGCCGCCTTGCTGGCCCGGATGATGGCGAACCCGCCCCCGTAGGCGAAGTAGGCCACGTTGACGATGGCGAACATGACCAGGAACGTCCCGAGGGCCGGGCGGCCCCGCAACGGCCGGATGCGCTGGGCCAGCCGCTCGGCCTGGGTGCGGCCGGTGTCGTCCCGGTACAGCAGCACGCCCGCCGCGATCATCACCAGCGTGACCAGCACCGACTCCCAGATCAGCGGGAACTGGTAGGGCTTGCCGGCGGCGACCGAGCCGAACGGGATCACCTGCGAGTAGATGTACAGCTGGGTGCGCACCAGGAACATCTCCAGCGCGGCGTCGAGCAGGAATCCGATGGCCAGCACCAGCACCGCCAGCGTGACGAGGGGGTGGCGGGCCACGAACGACCCCGGCGGCCGGCGGGCCTGGAGGCGGCGCAGGATCCAGATGGCCGGGAAGAACGGGGCCATGTAGAAGGTGGCGTAGCCGATGACGATGAAGGGCTCGACGGTGGGCGAGAGCGACACCAGCGGCCATGTCTCCGGCCAGTGCCAGAGCTGCGGGTTGTAAACCGCGTAGGGCGCCCAGTTCATGATCGGGTCCTGCCAGACGAGCACCGTCGTGGCCAGGACCATCAGCGCGATCGGGTGGCCGGGACGGCGACGCCACAGCAGCACGACCGCCGCGACGAGGGCGACCATCATCACGACCGTCCCGGCCTGGTGCAGCGTCAACCAGTCCGAGCGACCCCAGAGGGGCTCCACCGGGCGCGGCGCGCCCTCGACCGTCGGGTTGGCGATCCGGTCGGCCACGGCGCCGCGCCGCGCGTTGACGGCGACCGCGACCAGGCCGGCGAGCCCGGCGACGGCGAGGACCGCAACCGTGACCGCCCGCCAGGACTTGCGTCCAGGGGACGGCGCGACGGCGGGCGCCGGGCGCGTCAGGTCGGTGGCCACGGTCTCAGTCCCGACCGAAGCGTTCGACGAGGTGGGCGCTCTCGCCGTCCGGGTCGAGCCGCCGGGCGACGAGGTAGCCCGCGCCCACCCAGCCGCGGCGTGCCCACTTCCCGAATGAGAGGCGCGTCCCCGGAGCGCCGGAGGCCGCGGGTATCAGCTTCACCCGCTCCAGGGCCTCCTTCACCCCCCGCGGCGACAAAGGCCGGGCATCGGCGAACGCGTGCAGCAGCACCGTGGCGACGTCCCGGTTCACCACCGGCACGCAGTACTCCGGACGCCGGCCGTAGCGCGCCTCGAACCGGTCGAGGAATGCCTGGCCGACGACGTTGCCGTCGTCGTACTGGTCGATCCCGGTCCAGCCCAGGATGGCGTTCCACATGATGGGGTTGATCCATGCGTTCTGGAACGCGGTGCCCAGGAAGCGGGGCGGGTCCCAGCCGAGCTCCTCGAGAACCGGGTTGACGAAGACGATGCCGAAGCCGAAGCCGCAGTGGACGAGCGCCG
>DATFRN010000246.1:0-11056 GCA_035263165.1 Acidimicrobiales bacterium
TCCGGGCGGTGGACCTGAGCCGGGTGCGCATCCGGGGGGCCTACCTCCACGGCGCCGTGCTGCGGGGCGTGCAGCTGGTCGGCGTCGACATCAACGGGCAGGTCGACGGTCTCACCGTCAACGGCGTCGACGTCGGGCCGCTGATCGAGGCCGAGCTCGACCGGCAGTACCCGGAGCGGGCGCGCATGCGCCCGACCGACCCCGCCGGGTACCGGGAGGCGTGGGACATCGTCGAGCGCCTGTGGGCGGGCACCGTCGAGCGGGCCCGGCGGCTGCCGCCCGAGCGCCTGCACGAGTCGGTCGAGGGCGAGTGGTCGTTCATCCAGACGCTGCGCCACCTCGCCTTCGCCACCGACAGCTGGGTCCGGCGGGCCCTCCTCGGCGACCCGGCGCCCTGGGATCCGCTCGACCTGCCCTGGGACGAGATGCCCGACACCCCGGGCGTGACCCGGGACCGCGAGGCCCGGCCGTCGCTCGAGGTGGCGCTCGCCCTGCGCCACGACCGGATGGCCACGGTGCGCGAGCTGGTCGACGGCCTGACCGACGAGTCCCTCGCCGCCGACAGGACGGTCGAGGGTCCCGGCTGGCCCGAGCCCGGCACCTACCAGGCCTGGGGATGCCTGCTGACCGTGCTCAGAGAGGAGTGGGAGCACCGCCTCTACGCCGAGCGCGACCTCGCCGTGCTCGAGGCCCGCGACGACTGAGCCGGTCAGCTCCCGAACCGGTCCACCAGTGCCCGGGCCCGCTCGCGGAAGGCGGCCTCGTGGCGGGCGCGGAACTCGTCCCACGTGCACAGCGTGCGGGTGTCGCTGACCCGGTCGACGAACAGGCGGCCCCGGAGGTGGTCGGTCTCGTGCTGGAACGTGCCGGCCGACAGGCCCTGGGCCACGAAGTCCAGCGGGTCGCCGTGGCGGTCGAGGCCCCGGACCCGCACCGCCACCGCCCGCTCGACCACGCCCCGCAGGCCGGGCACCGACAGGCAGCCCTCGTAGTTGGCGAACGTCTCCTCGGTCAGCGCCGCCACCACGGGGTTCACCATCACCGTCAGCGGGATGACCGGCTTGTAGGGGTAGCGGGGGTTGCCGGGCCGCACCTCGGCCACGCACACCTGCACCGGCTCGCCGACCTGGTTGGCCGCCAGCCCGGCGCCGTCGGCGTCCCGCATGGTGTCGATCAGGTCGTCGATCAGCCGCTGCGTCCCGTCCTCGCCGACCTCGCCGGGGGCGAGCGGGCGGGCCGGCTGCCGGAGGACCGGATGGCCGATCTGGACGATCTCTCGCACGGTCACGGCGGACCTCCCATGACGAAGCGGCCCCGCTTGACCACCGCCGCCACCGGATCGAGGCCGACCCAGTAGATCAGCTGCGCCGGGTGGTCGGCATCCCACACGACGAGGTCGGCTCGCGCGCCGGGCGCCAGCGCGCCGGCCTCGCCGGCCAGGCCCAGCGCCCGGGCCGCGTGCACGGTGGCCCCGGCGATCGCCTCGGCCACGGTCAGCCCGAAGCGGGTGCAGGCCAGGTGCAGGGCCAGCGGCAGCGAGACGAGCGGCGACGTCCCCGGGTTGCAGTCGCTGGCCACCGCCATCGGCACCCCCGCCCGGCGGAGGGCGTCGACCGGGGGCACGGCGTCGTCCCGCAGCACGTAGGCGGCCCCGGGCAGCAGCACCGCCACCGTGCCGGACCCGGCCAGGGCCGCGATCCCCTCGGGCGACGCGTGCTCCAGGTGGTCGGCCGACAGGGCCCGGTGCCGGGCGGCGAGCGCGGCCCCGCCGCCGTCGCTCAGCTGGTCGGCATGGAGCTTGACCGGCAGACCCAGGCGGCCGGCGGCGGTGAGGACCCGGTCGATCTGGGTGGCGTCGAAGGCGATCCGCTCGCAGAAGCCGTCCACCGCGTCGGCCAGCCCGGCCGCCGCCACCTTCGGCAGCACCTCCTCGCACACGAAGCCGACGTAGCCGTCGGCGTCCCCGGCGAACTCGGGCGGGACCGTGTGGGCGCCGAGGAAGGTCGTGACCACGTCCACGGGGACGCGCTCGGGCAGCCGGCGGGCGAGGCGCAGCATGCGCAGCTCGGTGTCGAGGTCGAGGCCGTAGCCCGACTTCACCTCCACGGTCGTGACCCCGCCCGCCGCCAGCGCCGCCGCCCGGGTGGCCGCGCCCGCCAGCAGCTCGTCGTCGGAGGCGGCGCGGGTGGCCCGCACGGTCGCCCCGATCCCCCCGCCGGAGGCGGCGATCGCCTCGTAGCCGGCCCCGGCCAGCCGCTGCTCCCACTCGCCCGCCCGGTCGCCGCCGAACAGCAGGTGGGTGTGGCAGTCGACCAGCCCGGGCGTGACCACCCGGCCGCCGACCGACCAGGTCACCGCGGCCGACGCGCCGGCCGGGAGCGCGGCGGCGGGCCCGGCCCAGGCGATGCGGTCGCCGGCCACCGCCACGGCCCCGCCGCCGGCGGTGTCGGTGAGCAGCAGGTCCCACATCAGTGCACGGCGGCGATGGCCGCCCGCAGCTCGGCCGCCACGTCCATGCCCACGTGGGCGCCGCCCCGCACCAGGTGGCGCCCGCCGACGACCACGTCGGTGACGTCGGCCGCCGTCGCCGCCGCCACCACCATCGGCACCGGGTCGTCGGGGTCGGCCCCGGCCAGCCGCACGCCGTCGAGCCCGACCGCGCACAGGTCGGCCGGCGCGCCGGCCCGCAGCGCCCCGCCGGCGGTGGCCGCGGCCAGCAGGGCGGCCGGGGCGTGCAGGCCCCGCCGCCCGGTGGCCAGCCGCTCGTCCATCTCGATCGCCCGGGCCTCCTCGAACAGGTCGGTGACCGCGTGCGAGTCGCTGCCGACCCGCAGCGGGCAGCCGGCGGCAGCCAGGGCGGAGGCGGGACCGATGCCGTCGGCCAGGTCCCGCTCGGTGGTGGGGCACAGGCAGGCGGCGGTGCCCGAGCCGCCGAGCAGGGCGATGTCGCCCGGGGTCACGTGGGTGCAGTGGACCGCGGTGGCGCCCGGCCCGAGGACGCCGTGGTCATGGCACAGCTCGGCCGGCGTGCGCCCGGTGGCGGCCAGGCACGCCGCGTTCTCGGCGGGCTGCTCGGACAGGTGGATGTGCAGCGGCACGGCCCGTTCCCGCGCCCAGCCGGCGACGGCGCCGAGATCCGGCGGGCCCACGGCCCGGACGCTGTGGATCGCCGCTCCGACCGTCACCTCGGGGTGCCCGGCGGCCGTCTTCTCGGCCCGGGCCGCCCACCGGTCGACGTCGCCGTCGCTGAACCTCCGTTGCACCGGGTCGAGCTCGTCGCCGGCGAACCCGGCCCGCAGGTAGCAGGTGTCGAGCAGCACCAACCGGATGCCCGCCCGCCGGGCCGCCTCGCACACGGCGTCGTCCATCCCCTCGGGCCGGTGGAGGTAGTGGAACTCGTGCACGGTCGTGACCCCGGCCATCAGCAGCTCGCCGAAGGCGGCCGCGGCCAGCGCCGCCAGCCGGTCGGGGTCGAGGCGGTCGACCAGGGCGTACATCCCCGCCCGCCAGGCCCAGAAGTCGCCCCCGGCGGCGCGGCCCCGCAGGGCCCGGTGGAAGGCGTGGGAGTGGGCGTCGACCAGCCCGGGGAGCACGATCCCGCCCAGCGCCACGGCGCCCGGCGGCGGCTCCGGGACGCCGGGCCGCACCGAGGCCAGCCGCCCGTCGTCGCCGGCCTCCAGCACCACGCCGTCCGCCATCCCCTCGGGCAGCAGGGCGCGGGCCGCCCACCACGCGGTCATGGCGGCATGGGCAGCTGGAGCCCGGTCGCCCGGGCCACCCGCAGCGCCTCGGGGTAGCCGGCGTCGGCGTGCCGGGCCACGCCGCTGCCCGGGTCGTTGGTGAGCACCCGCTCGAGCTTGGCGGCGGCCAGGTCGCTGCCGTCGGCCACGACCACCATCCCCGCGTGGATCGACCGGCCGATGCCGACCCCGCCGCCGTGGTGCAGCGACACCCAGCTGGCGCCGCTGGCGGTGCTGAGCAGGGCGTTGAGCAGCGGCCAGTCGGCGATGGCGTCGGAGCCGTCCCGCATCGCCTCGGTCTCCCGGTAGGGCGACGCCACCGACCCCGAGTCGAGGTGGTCGCGCCCGATGACGATCGGCGCCTTGACCCGCCCGGACGCCACCAGCTCGTTGAACCGCAGGCCCATCCGGTCCCGCTCGCCGTAGCCGAGCCAGCAGATGCGGGCGGGCAGGCCCTGGAACGCCACCCGGTCCGACGCCAGGCGGATCCAGCGGGCCAGCGGCTCGTTGTCGGGGAACTCCTCCAGCACGGCCCGGTCGGTGGCGCCGATGTCGGCCGGGTCGCCCGACAGCGCCGCCCACCGGAACGGGCCCTTCCCCTCGCAGAACAGCGGCCGGATGTAGGCGGGCAGGAAGCCGGGGTAGGCGAAGGCCCGCTCGAACCCGCCGAGCTCGGCCTCCCGCCGCAGGCTGTTGCCGTAGTCGAACACCTCGGCGCCCTTGTCGGCGTAGGCGACCATCGCCGCGCAGTGGCGGGCCATCGACGCCCGGGCCCGGTCGGTGTAGCCCGCCGGGTCGCGCCCCCGCAGGTCGGCCGCCTCGGCCAGGCTCAGGCCGGCGGGGATGTAGCTGAGCGGGTCGTGGGCCGGGGTCTGATCGGTGACGATGTCGACCGGCACGTCCCGGGCCGCCAGCTCGGGTAGCACCTCGGCGGCGTTGCCCACCAGCCCGATCGACAGCGGGTGGCGATCGGCCCGGGCCGCCTCGGCGCGGGCCAGGGCGTCGTCGAGGTCGTCGGCGGCCACGTCGAGGTAGCGGGTCTCCAGCCGGCGCCGCAGGCGATCCGGGTCGACCTCGACGACGACGGCCACGCCGCCGTTCATCGTCACCGCCAGCGGCTGGGCCCCGCCCATGCCCCCGAGCCCGGCGGTGAGCGTGACCGTGCCGGCCAGGCTGCCGCCGAAGCGGCGCTCGGCGATGGCCGAGAAGCACTCGTAGGTGCCCTGGAGGATGCCCTGGGTGCCGATGTAGATCCACGACCCGGCGGTCATCTGGCCGTACATGGTCAGGCCCAGCGCCTCCAGCCGGCGGAACTCGTCCCACGTGGCCCAGTCGGGCACCAGGTTGGCGTTGGCGATCAGCACCCGGGGCGCCCACTCGTGGGTGCGGAACACCGCCACCGGCTTGCCCGACTGCACGAGCAGGGTCTCGTCGTCCTCCAGGCCGCGCAGGCTGGCCACGATGGCGTCGAACGCCTCCCAGCTGCGGGCGGCCCGGCCGGTGCCGCCGTAGACGACCAGGTCCTGGGGCCGCTCGGCCACCTCGGGGTCGAGGTTGTTCATCAGCATCCGCAGGGCGGCCTCCTGGGCCCAGCCCTTGCAGCTGCGCTCGGCGCCCGGGGGCGCCCGGACGGTGCGGGGGGCCGCCCCGCCCTCAGGCAAGGGGCCCGACCTCCCGCTCGGCGGCCCGCACGACCGTCCCGTCGCCGACCAGGCCGGCGGCGGCTGCCAGCTCCGGCGCCAGCGGCCGGTCGGGGCCCGGCGGGCCCACGCCGCCGGCCCGCAGCGCGTCGCGCACGGCCCCGGTCCCCGCCGCCGGGGTGAGCGGGGCCCGCAGGTCGATGCCGCGGGCGGCGGTGGTCAGCTCGACCGCCAGCACCCGGGCCAGGTGGCCGAGGGCGGTGCGCAGCTTCCGGGCGGCGGACCAGCCCATCGAGACGTGGTCCTCCTGCATGGCCGAGGTCGGGATGCTGTCGGCGCTGGCCGGGACGGCCAGCCGGCGGCACTCGGCGACCAGGGCGGCCGCCGTGTACTGGGCGATCATCAGGCCGCTGTCGACGCCGGGCTCGTGGGCGAGGAACGGCGGCAGGCCGTGGCTGCGGGCCGCGTCGAGGAACCGGTCGGTGCGGCGCTCGCTCATGGCGGCCACGTCGGCGACGACGATGGCCAGCAGGTCGCCGGCGTGCGCCAGCGGCGCCCTGTGGAAGTTGCCCACCGACTCGACCCGGCCGTCGGCCAGCACGACCGGGTTGTCGATGGCGGCGGCCAGCTCGCGGTCGGCGCAGGCCTCGGCGAAGGCGAGGGCGTCGCGGGCCGCGCCGTGGACCTGCGGTGCGCAGCGCAGCGAGTAGGCGTCCTGCACGCGGGGGTCGCCGGTGCGGTGGGAGGCGACGATGGCCGAGCCGGCCAGCAGGGCGGCGATGTTGGCGGCCGACGCCTGCTGGCCGGGATGGGGGCGCAGGGCGACGAGGTCGGCGGCGAAGGCCCGGTCGGTGCCGAGGAGGCCCTCGACGCTCATGGCCGCGGCCACGTCGGCGGCCCGCAGCAGCCCGGCCATGTCGGCACAGGCCAGCACGAGCATGCCGAGCATGCCGTCGGTGCCGTTGATGAGGGCCAGGCCCTCCTTGGCCTCGAGCGTGAGGTCGAGGGCGATGGCCACATGGGCCAGCGGGGCCAGGTCGCCGCTGCAGCCGAGCGACCCGAACTCGGGGACATCGGGCAGGCGGCCGTCGTCCAGCAGGCGGAGGAGGGCGGCGGCCAGCTCGGGCCGGGCACCGGTCACGCCGGTGGCCAGCGTGCGGGCGCGCAGCAGCACCATGGCCCGGACGACCTCGGGCTCGACCGGGTCGCCCATGCCGGCGGCGTGGGAGGCGACCAGCGAGCGCTGGAGCCGGGCCCGGTGCTCGGGCGGGATGCGGGTGGTGGCGAGGCCGCCGAAGCCGGTGGAGATGCCGTAGGCCGGCTCGGCGGAGGCGGCCAGCGCGTCGACGTGGGCCCGGGTGGCGGCCATGGCGGCCACGGCCTCCTCGGACAGCCGGGCCCCGGCGCCGCCCCGGGCCACGGCCACGACGTCGTCCCGGGTCAGGCCCTCGGGGCGGAGCACGACCGGCACGCCCCCGACCGTAGCCATCGCCCCCTCGCCCCGCGGGCGTAGGGTTCCGGTGATGGCTGAGGCTGGGGTCTCACGCTCGGCGACGAACGTCGCGCTGGCGCGGGCACACCTGACGTGGTTGGGGGTCGTCGACGATCCCCACGCCGAGGGGATGCTGCCGCCCGACCGGCAGCGGATGGCCGCCGCCCTCCGGCTGCCGGGCCTGCGGGTGCTCGGGTTGCACTCGTCGTTCCCCTACCTGGCCGCCCGCACCCTGTTCTTCGACCGCTTCGTCGCCGATGCCCTCGCTGCCGGCGTGCGCCAGGTCGCCGTCGTGGCCGCCGGCTACGACAGCCGGGCCTGGCGGCTGGCCCGGCCGGGCGTCACCTTCTTCGAGATCGACCGCCCTGCCACCCAGGAGGACAAGCGGGCCCGGGCGCCCGCCGGCGGCGGCCCGGTCTACGTCCCCGCCGACGTGACCGGCCCCGGCCTCGTCGGGGCGCTGGCCGTCGCCGGCCACCGGCCCGACGAGCCGACCGCCTTCCTGGCCGAGGGCCTGATCATCTACCTGGCCCGGGAGGACGCGGCGGCGCTTCTGGCCCGGCTGGCCGAGGTGGCCGCGCCCGGCAGCCGGCTGGCGGTCAGCTGCGAGACCGGGTTCCAGCACCAGCGGTTCAACCGGCGCTTCGCCCGGCGGTACTACCGGCGGCGGGGCGAGCCGATGCGGTTCCGCCTGCCCCGCTCGGAGGCCGAGGCGTTCCTGGCGGCCGCCGGCTGGTCGGCGGCCCGGCTGCACGCCGGCGCCGACCTCGACGCGTACCTGCGGGGCACCCGGATGGCGGGCCGGCTGGGCGACGTCCCGGGCGCGGCGTACATCGTCAGCGCCCGGCGGGAGGGGCCGGCGCGGGGCGTCAGCCCTCGGTCGTGACCAGCTTGCCGTCGGCGTCGTAGGCGATGGTGCAGGCCTGGTCGAGGTCGAGCACCTGCATGAACCGGCCCATGGCCAGGTACTTGCCGATCACCAGGGTGAGGTCGGCGATCTCGGCGGGGGACAGGTGGGCGCCGAGCCGGGCCAGCAGGTCGTCGTCGATCGCCGTGGAGTCGGTGGCGAACCGCTCGGCGTACTCGATGGCGGTCCGCTCGGCGTCGGAGAACAGGTCGCTGGTGGCGTGGTCGGCCACCGCGGCGAGCGACGCCTCGTCGGCCCAGTCGTTGCGCCAGGTCATGCAGAGGACGCACCCGTTGATCTCGGCGATCCGCATGCGCACCAGCTCGTGCAGCCTCCGGGGGAGCGGGCTGGCCCAGACGGCCTTCTCCAGGGCGTTGACGGCCTCGACGAAGTGGGGGACGAGGCCCAGCACGCGGGTCACCTCGGGCCCGTCGCCGGCGGGGATCTCGATCCGGGGCACGCCAGGATCTTGACACACCGTCAGATCCGGCGGGCGGCCGGGTGCCCCCGGTCGGGCGGGTAGCGTCGGCCGGCGCATGGCCAGGGCCGCGCTGACGATCGAGCAGGTGTTCGCGATCCTCCCGGAGACGCCGCGGCGGCTGGCCGCGGCCGCCGAGGGGCTGGCGCCCGCGCAGCTGCGGGCGGCGCCGGCCGCGGGGGAGTGGTCGATGGTCGACCTGCTCGCCCACCTGCGGTCGTGCGCCGACGTGTGGGGCGACTGCATCGCCACGATGCTGGCGGAGGACGGGCCGACGATCCGGGCGGTCAACCCCCGGGCACACGTGCGGGGGACCGGCTACCCCGACCTCGACTTCCGGCCCTCGCTGGCCGCCTTCACCCGCCAGCGGGCCGAGCTCCTGGGCATCCTGGAGGCGCTGGGCCCGGCGGAGTGGGAGCGCACGGCGACGGTCACCGGCGCCGGGGCGCCGCTGGAGCGGACGGTGTGGTTCTACGCCGAGTGGCTGGCCCGCCACGAGCGCACCCACCGCCGCCAGATCGACGCCACCGCCGCCGCCGTGCGGGCCCCGGGCGCATGACCGCGGGCGGGCCGGAGCGGGCCCGGGCGGTCGTCGACGGGAACGACTACATGACGCTGGCCACCGCCGACGCCGGCGGCACCCCGTGGGCGTCGCCGGTGTGGTTCGCCCACGACGGCTACCGCGAGGTCGTGTGGGCGTCCCGGCCCGGCGCCCGCCACTCCCGCAACGTCGCCGCCCGGCCCGAGGTCGGCATCGTCGTCTTCGACTCGACCGTCCCCGTGGGGGCGGCTGTGGCCGTCTACCTCGAGGCCCGCGCCCGGCCCGTCGGCGAGGACGGCCCCGACCTGGCCCGGCTGATCGCGGCCTACTCCCGCCGTTCCGAGGCCCGGGGCGGCCCGGCGTGGGGACCGGCCGACGTCACGGGCGGCGCGGCCCACCGCCTCTACGCCGCCCGGGTCACGGCCGCCTGGCTGCTGGCGGGCGACGACCGGCGGCACGCCGTCGACCTGGCCTGACGGCCGGCCGGCGCCGTCGCCTGCTTAGCCCGCGGCGTCGTGGAGGCGGGCGAGGAGGTCGGGCGGGGCGTGGTGGCGCCAGGACTCGACCACCAGCGGGCGGAGCTCCTCGGGCGTGACCGCGGCCAGCCGGACCAGGACGCGGGACGACTCGCCGTGGTGGGCGGTGGCGGCGAACTTGCCGGGCTCGGCGGCCAGCAGGGCCTCCTTCTCGGCCCGGTCCTCGGCCTCGAGCACGGCGTGGGCCTCGTCCTTCCAGATCCCGGCGAACCCGTGCCCCCCGACCCGCCAGCTGGGCCGCCGGCCGTACGACGGCCGCTCCTCCACCCCGGGCAGCGACAGGGCGATCGCCCGCAGGTCGTCCTCGGTCGCCATCGGCGCCTCCCTCGTGCGGCTCAGGCCCCCATCTTCCCCCACGGCCCGAGCGGTCGGGCCCGCCACCCCGTCGCCGCCGCCCAGGTGTCGGCCCGGGCCATGAGGCCGCGCCAGCCCGGCTGCTTGGCCCGGCCGTAGGCCGCCAGGGCGCCGTCGCCGGCGGCGAGGGCGCGCTTGAGCGCACCCCAGGCGTCCCGCTCCCGGGGGTCGTGGCGCAGGTAGTCGCGGAACAGCAGCGCGTCGCGGGCGCCGCACGTCCCGTCCCGCCGCACGTGGACGTTGACCGCCCGGGCGCCCGCCGGCGGGGCGAACACCAGCTTGCGCACCGGGCCCGTGCGGGTCTCCTCCACGCAGTTCCACGGCTCCGACCGCCGCCGGAAGCCGGCGCGGCCGAGCACCACCGCGATCCGGTCCTCGTCGAGGTGGGGCAAGCGGACCTGGACGTCGATCACGTCCTTGGCGGCCAGGCCGGGCACCGCGGTCGAGCCGATGTGGTCGACCGCGCCCCGGGCGGCGAGCGGCGAGGCCAGCAACCCGGCGGCGAGGGCGGCGAACTCCGCCGGCCACGCCGGACGGTAGGCCACGACCTCGACCGGCCGGACCTCGTCGGGGAACGGCATGGCCGTCGGGGTGCCCTAGCGGCCCAGGAGGGCCTGCATGAGGTACTCGTCGGCCGAGCGACGGATGTCGTCGGTGCGGGCGTCGGCGCCGGTGACGCCGCAGTAGCGGCCGGACAGACCCGGGGCCGGCAGGGGCTCGGGGTCGCCCAGCACGTCGTTGAGCCACAGCGTGCGCTGGCTCGCCCAGTAGCGCAGCATCGTCACCGCGCCGTCGCCGAGGTCGGAGACGAACCCCTCGGTCGTCAGGAACCCCGCCCAGCTCAGGTGCACGGCGTCCCAGTCCCGGGCCACCGCCGGCCAGTCCGGCACCAGGTGGCGGCGCACGTAGTAGCGGGCGGCGTTCTGGTCCGGCAGGGCGAACAGGTCCTGGACCCGCCGCAGGTGCTGGTTGGGGCCCGGCAGCTCCCACCCCCCGTGGCCGGCCCGGGCCGGGCGGGGGTAGCGGGTGACCAGCGCGACCCAGTCCTCCGGCCGGTGGATCGACCAGATGCGGGCGCCGGGCTGCACCGGCAGCTGCCATCTGGTGACCGGGCCGTCGTTCATCTCCCACGCCTGGACCAGCCCGTCGTGGGCCTCGGCCGGCGGGGCGCCCACGGTCCACAGGCCGTTCCAGGTGAACTCGCCGTTGCCGTAGCCGTCGTCCAGCCGCACGAACAGCCGCCGGTAGAACCACGGCTCCTCGACCCGGTACGACAGCCACCACTCCTGCGGCACGGCCTCGACCTCGCCATGGAGGTCGGCGCCGAACCGCTCGGCCACCGCCTCGGCCAGCGCCCGCCGGTCGCCC
>DATFRN010000247.1:0-9784 GCA_035263165.1 Acidimicrobiales bacterium
CGGGGGTGGCGGGCGAGGAACGCCAACAGCTCGAACTCGCGGGCGGTGAGCGCCACCACCTCGCCGCCCCGCCGCGCCTCGCGGGCGGCGACGTCGACCTCCAGGTCGCCGTCGACGTGCACCCGGGCGGATCCCGGCCCGCCGGCCGCCAGCGGGCCGCGGGCCCGGCGCAGCACGGCCCGCACGCGGGCCACCAGCTCCTTGGTCGAGAACGGCTTGGAGACGTAGTCGTCGGCGCCCAGTTCCAGGCCGGCGATGCGGTCGCTCTCCTGGGTGCGGGCGGTGAGCATCACGATCGGCACCGGGGCGATGGCCCGCAGCCGGCGGCACACCTCCAGGCCGTCCATGCCCGGCAGCATCAGGTCGAGGACGACGAGGTCGGGCGGCTCGGCCAGCGCCCGGTCGAGCGCCTCCCGGCCGTCGGCCTGGACCTCGACGGCGAACCCGTCCCGCTCCAGGTAGCGGGCGACGACCTCGGAGACCGTCACGTCGTCGTCGACGACGAGGATGCGCGGGGGCGCCTCGACCACGGGGTGAGCGTACGGCCGCGCTGGGGGACATCCGCTTACGACCTGCGAAACAACCGCCGGTCCGGAGGTCGGCGGCGGGGGCGCCCGGCGTACACCGGCCCGGTGGACCTCCTCGTGCTCGCCAAGGAGCCCGTCCCCGGACGGGTCAAGACCCGCCTGTGCCCGCCGTGCACGCCGGCGACGGCTGCCACCCTGGCGGCCGCCGCGCTGGCCGACACGCTGGCCGCGGCGTGCGCCTCGGGCGCCGACCGGGTGGTGCTGGCGCTCGACGGCCGGCCCGGCGGGTGGTGCCCGCCCGGCGTGGTCGTGGTCGGCCAGGGCACGGGCTCGCTGGCCCGCCGGCTGACCGCCGCCTGGCGGCACGCGGCGGGGCCGGCGCTGCTGGTCGGCATGGACACCCCCCAGGTCTCGGCGGCGGACCTCGACCGTGCGATGGCGACGCTGGCCGCGCCAGGGGTCGACGCCGTGCTGGGCCCGGCAGCAGACGGGGGGTGGTGGACGATCGGCCTGGAGCGGCGGCACCCGGCGACGTTCCTCGGCGTGCCCACGAGCCGGGCCGACACCGGGGTGCGCCAGGCGGCCCGGCTCGTCGGGCTGGAGCTGGCGGTCCACGTGCTGCCCGAGCGGACCGACGTCGACACCTGGGCGGACGCACTGGCCGTGGCGGCGGCGGCCCCGGCGACGCGCTTCGCGGCCGCGGTCCGGCGGGCGGCGGCCGGGCGGGCGGCGTGAGCCCGGGTGCGGGGCCGGTGCTGGCCAGCACGTCGGGGGCGACGATCGACCTGCGGGTCGACCGGTGGCGGGGGCGGTGCGACGTGGTCGAGTGGGGCCTGCTCGCCGGGCTGCCGGATCCGGTACTCGACGTCGGCTGCGGGCCGGGGCGGGTGGCCGCTGCGCTGGTGGCCGCCGGCCGGCCGGCGCTGGGGATCGACACCAGCCCGGCGGCGGTCGCCGAGGCCCGGCGGCGGGGCGCGCCGGTGCTGCGCCGGTCGGTGTTCGACCGGGTGCCGGGCGGGGGGCGGTGGGGCGCGGTGCTGCTGCTCGACGGCAACGTGGGCATCGGCGGCGACCCGGTGGCGCTGCTGGCCCGGGCCGCCGGGCTGCTGCGCCCGGGCGGCGTGGTGGCCGCCGAGGTCGAACCGCCCGGCCGGCCGAGCGAGGCGCTGACGGTCCGGATCGAGGCCCCGGACGCCCGCCCGGGCCCGTGGTTTCCCTGGGCCACGGTCGGCGCCGACGCCATCGCTGTCGTGGCCCGTGCCGCGGGTCTGGCGCTCGCCGCCCTCGACACCGGCGACGGCCGCTGGTTCGCCCGGCTGGTGGCCCCGTGACCGCCACCGGCGTGCCGGCGTCGAGCGCCCTCGCCCGGGGCGATGCGGCCGACGGCGTCGACACGCCCCGGGCCGCGTGGTTGGGGCTGGCGCTCGGGGTCGCGTTCGGCGTGTGCTTCGCCACCGGGTTGTGGTCGCACGTCCTGCAGCACCCGCCGTCCTGGTTCACGCCGCCGCCCCGGCCGGCCGGGCTGTACCGCGTGACCCAGGGGCTGCACGTGGCCACCGGGACGGCGGCGATCCCGCTGCTGCTGGCCAAGCTGTGGGTCGTCCATCCCCGCCTCACCGCCTGGCCGCCGGTGCGCTCGGCCCTGCACGGGGTCGAGCGGCTGGCCCTGCTGCCGCTGGTGGGCGGGGCCGTGTTCCTGCTGCTGTCCGGGGTGGCCAACGTCGCCCGCTGGTACCCGTGGGGCTTCTACTTCCCGGCCGCCCACTACGGGGCGGCCTGGATCACCGTGGGCGCGCTGGTCGTCCACATCGGCGCCAAGGCGGCCGCCACCCGAGCCGCACTGCGGCGGCCGGCGCCCGGGCCGCCGGCCGGCGACCGGCGGAGCTTCCTGGCCGGTGCGGCGGCCGCGTCCGGGGTGCTGGTGGTGGCCACCGCCGGCGGGACGGTCCCGGTGCTGAGCCCGCTGTCGGTCCTGGCCCAACGGCGGCCGGGCCAGGGACCCCAGGGCCTGCCGGTGAACAAGACGGCCGCCGCGGCCCGTGTGGTCGACGCCGCCCGCGACCCGGCCTATCGCCTCGTCGTGGTCGGCCCCGGGGGCGAGCGGGCGGCGTTGTCGCTGGCCGACCTGCGGGCCCTGCCGCAGCACGAGGCCACGCTGCCGATCGCGTGCGTCGAGGGCTGGAGCGCGTCGGCGTCGTGGCGGGGCGTCCGGGTCCGGGACCTGCTCGCCCGGGTCGGCGCAGCCGGGGCCGACGTCGTGGTGGTCGAGTCGCTGCAGCGGACCGGCCGCTACCGGGCGTCCGACCTGCGGGGCGCCCAGGTCCGGGACCGGGACACGCTGCTCGCCCTCGACCTCGGCGGCGAGCCCCTCGACCTCGACCACGGCTTCCCCGTGCGCCTCATCGCCCCCGGCCGCCCGGGCGTGCTGCAGACCAAGTGGGTGGCGCGGCTGGTGGCGCGGTGAACGGCACGACGTCGCCCCGGGGGCTGGCGGTCGGACTGGCGCTCGGCGTCCCGGTGATGCTGTTCGGGGTGCGCGGCGTGCTGCTCGACGCCCGCGACACCCACCCGGCCGAGCTGGCCCGGTGGCTGGTGGGGGCGGCGGTCGTCCACGACCTGGTCCTCCTGCCGGTGGTGGGCGCGCTGGGCTGGGGGCTGCGGCGCCGGACGCCCGACCCCGCCTGGCCGGTCGTGCGCGCCGGGGCGGTGGCGGTCGGCGCCCTGGCCCTCGTGGCCTGGCCCTACGCGGCCGGCTACGGCGCCAGTGCGGGCAACCCGTCGCTGCTGCCCCGCGACTACGTGCTGGGCCCGGCGCTGGCGGCGGGGGTGATCGCGGCGGTGACCGCCATCGCGGCCGCCGCTACGGTCCGGGGCGTGGAGGTCGACGTCGTCACCGATGTCGTGATCGACCGGCCGGTGGGCGAGGTCGCGGCCTACGCCGCCGACCCGACCAACGCCCCCGAGTGGTACGACAACATCGACTCGGCCACGTGGGCGAGCGACCCGCCGGTGCAGGTGGGCTCGCGGGTGGCCTTCGTGGCCCGGTTCCTCGGCCGCCGGCTGGCCTACGCCTACGAGGTGGTGGACCTGGTGCCCGGCGAGCGGCTGGTCATGCGCACGGCACAGGGGCCGTTCCCGATGGAGACGACCTACACCTGGCGCGCCGAGGGCGAGGGTCGCACCCGCATGACCCTGCGCAACCGCGGCCGCCCCGCCGGCTTCGCCCGGGTGGGCGCCCCGATGATGGCCGCCGCCATGCGCCGGGCCAACCGCCGCGACCTGGCCAAGCTGCGGTCGATCGTCGAGGAGGCGCCGTGCTGAGCGGGTGCTTAGCATGGCCGCCCGGAGGCGGGCGACGGGCCGCCGTGAGGGCCGAGGAGGCAGCCTGATGGGAATCCGGGTCGTGCAGTGGACGACCGGCAACGTGGGCCGGCGGTCGGTGCGGGCCGTGGTGGCCCACCCCGACCTCGACCTGGTCGGGTGCTACGCCTGGTCGCCCGCCAAGGTGGGGCGGGACGTGGGCGAGCTGTGCGGCATCGACCCGGTCGGCGTGGCCGCCAGCGACGACGTCGACGCCCTCCTGGCGCTGCGGCCCGACTGCGTCGTCTACAACCCCATGTGGCCCGACGTCGGCGAGGTGGTGCGCATCCTGGAGGCCGGCGTCAACGTGGTCAGCACGGCGGCGTTCGTCAACGGCCGGCGCCTCGGGGCCGACCGGGACCGCCTCGTGGCCGCCTGCGCCCAGGGCGGGGCGTCGCTGTTCGGTACCGGCATCAGCCCCGGCTGGGTCGAGCTCATGGGCATCGCCACCGCCAACATCTGCGACCGCATCGACAAGATCACCATCGACGAGGCGTCGGACACGACCCTCTACGACTCGCCCGACACCGAGCGGCCCGCCGGGTTCGGGCGGCCGCTCGACGACCCCGAGCTGCCGGGGATGGCCGAGGCGGGGACCGCGGTGTTCGGCGAGGCCGTGGCGCTCGTGGCCGACGCCCTCGGCGTCGAGCTCGACGCCATCGTCTGCGAGGCCGAGTACGCCCGGACGACCGAGGACGTCGTGATGGACAGCTGGACCATCCCCGCCGGCTGCGTGGCCGGCGTGGCGGCCAGCTGGCAGGGCCGGGTCGGCGACCGCACGGTGGTCGAGCTCAACGTGCGCTGGAAGAAGGGCCAGACCCTCGAACCCGACTGGACGATCGAGGAGGGCCACGTCATCCGGGTCGAGGGCCGCCCCACGGTGACGGTCCGGCTGGAGTACCTGCCGCCGCCCGACTTCGAGGCCACGACCTTCGCCGACTTCATGGTGCTCGGGATGATCATGACGGCCATGCCGGCGGTCAACGCCATCCCCCTGGTGGTCGCGGCCCCGGCCGGCATCGTGACCTACAACGACCTGCCCCTCCCGCTGCCCCGGGGCCTCGTCCCGGGCTGAGCCGGCGCCGGCTCAGGCGTCGGGCTTGCGGGTCAGCTCGACCGGGACGTACTCGGGGTCGCTCTCGTCCCGCATGCTGAAGCGCCACTTGCAGCAGACGTCGCCCGGGTCCCGGCGGGGCGGGATCGCCAGGATCTCCACCTTCATGTTCGGGTTGTACATCCGGGTCGTCTCGATCATCGACTTGGGGCAGGTCGAGTGGCAGTTCTTCTCCAGGATGTCCGGGCGCCCCATCTGCTCCCACTGGTCGGCGGCGACGCAGCGGTTGAAGGTCATGATCCCGACGTCGGGCTCGGGCATCTCGAACGACAGGTCGAAGGCCTTGCCCGGCAGGGCGGTGGCGTCGACCTGGAGGTCCTTCATCCAGTCGGCCACCGTGTCGCCGCTGATGCCCAGGTAGTCGGCCTTCAGCTGCTTGACGCCCGGCAGCACCGTGTGGCCCCACAGCGCCCACTGGATGTCGAACATGACGTCCAGCCCGTAGCGCACGGTGATCTGGGTGGCCCACGCCTCGATGCACTGCAGCAGGTACTCGTGGCTGCCGAGGAACCACGTGACCAGCTGCGGCTTGGTCAGCCCGCCCGCGGCCGGGCCCGGGGTGAACAGCCCGGTGTAGACGACGCGGGTGGTGGCCCGGTCGGCCTCGGGCACGGCCCGGTTGGGGTCCTCGTAGCTGGTGCCCTCGGGCAGGAACTCGGCCCGCATGCGGTCGAGCTCGGGGACGACCTGGTCGTTCCACGCCGCCCACTCGATCTCGGCCATCGTGTCGGCGCCGTAGCGCCGGGCCACCTCGTCGGCCCAGCCGTCGACGCACAGCTGCATGTACACCTCGCTCCAGGGCAGGAAGCGGGTGGCGAGCGCCTCCCGGGAGAAGTCGGTGAAGCGCATGTCCGCCCGGTAGGGGCCGCTGTAGTCGGGCAGCTCGGCGCCGGAGTCGACGTCCAGCTCCTGGCGGACGTCGAGGTCGGCGCGGGGGTAGGTGACGCTGTCGTCGACGCGGGGGAACTTGGGGAAGTTGGTGAGGTCGACGCCGAGCATGATGACGAAGTCGTCGGCGACGGCCTCCTCGTCCAGGTGGGCGCCGGGCTTGCGGATCTCCAGGAAGCTGTCGAGCTGCTGGTCGGACGTCGGTTCGGCCACGGGTCCCCCTCGGTGCCTCTGCGGATAGCCGATCGGCTATCCGCAGAGTAGCCGATCGGCTAGGGGCGGCGCGGCGGCGGCTAGCGTCGGCCCATCACCCCAGCCCAGCAACGCATCGTCAGCGCCGCCGTCGACCTGTTCGCCGAGCACGGGGTCGGGGGCACGTCGCTCCAGATGATCGCCGACGCCGTCGGGGTGACGAAGGCGGCCGTCTACCACCAGTTCAGGACCAAGGACGAGATCGTGCTGGCCGTGGCCGACGCCGAGCTGGCCCGGGTCCGGGCGGCTGTCGAGGCCGCCGAGGCCGAGCCCGACCCCGAGCGGCGGCGGGACGTGCTGATCGCCCGCATCGTCGACCTCGCCGTCGAGCGCCGGCGGATGGAGTCGACCCTGCTCGGCGACCCGGTGATCGTCCGGTTCTTCGCCCACCACGAGCCGTTCCGGGCGGTGATGGGCCGGCTCTACCGGCTGCTCGTGGGCGACGCCGGCGGCCCCGACGCCCGGGTCCCGGCCGCCATGCTGACCGCCGCCATCGGCGGCGCGGTGATGCACCCCCTGGTCGCCGACCTCGACGACGACACGCTCCGGGCCCAGCTCCTCCACCTGGCCCGCCGCTTCCTCGACCTGCCGGACTGAGCCTCGGCGAGCCCGTAGACTCGCCCTCGGCTGGGCGGGGGAGTCCACGATCGGAAGGGGATCCGATGGCCGTAGCGCATCGCTTCCGGGGACGGGGCGTGGTCGTCGCCCTCGTCGTCACCGCGCTGTTCGCCACGCTGGTGGCGGCCGGCCCCGCCGAGGCGGGCGCGGGCGGGGGCGCCCCGCATCGGGATCGCCCCGTCGACGTCCGGTTCTCGTGGATGCCGGGCTTCGACGACCCGGCCACGCCCGACGCCCTCGACCGGGTCGGCGTGCTCCAGATCGGGCCCCGCAACGCCCGCCACGTGCTGGTCCTCAGCCCCGGCACGTCCGCCGGGTCGGCCTACTTCGTGCCGCTCGCCCAGGACATCGTCCGCCGCTCCCACGGGCGCTGGCAGGTGTGGTCGGTCGAGCGCCGGGAGAACCAGCTCGAGGACCAGTCGGTGGCCGACCAGGTCAAGCGGGGCGAGGTCGGCGGCCAGGCCTCGTTCGACTACTACCTCGGCTGGATCCTCGACCCGACGATCACCCACCACTTCCAGCTCATCCCCGACGCCGACGTGGCCTACGCCCGGGGCTGGGGCATGAACGTCGAGATCGAGGACCTCCACCGGGTCGTGCTGGCCGCCAAGCGCCACCACCGCACGGTCGTGCTGGGCGGCCACTCGCTGGGCGGCTCGATCACCACCGCCTACGCCACCTGGGACTTCAACGGACGGCCCGGCGCCCGCGACCTCGCCGGCCTCGTCTACATCGACGGCGGCAGCAACCCGACGCCGATCTCGGAGGCCGACGCCACCCAGGCGCTGGCCGACCTCCAGACGTCGACCCCGTGGCTCGCCTTCGGCGGCATCCCGACGCCGTTCCTCGGCCTGTTCTCCTCGGGCGGCGCCCTCCTGGCGCTGAAGGAGCCGAACGCCCCGTCGATCGGCCAGTCGTTCCCGCTGCTGCCGGCCAACATCAAGGTGCCGGTGCCGGCCACCAACCTGGCCCAGTTCGGCTACGGGACCGACACCGAGACGTCGCCGCCCAACCTCGGCGCCGCCCAGGCCCACGTCGGCCACCTGGCGGCCAGCGGCGACCCCCGGGGCTGGGACCAGGGCGGCGAGATCTCGCCGATCGAGCGCTACGCCACCATGCTGTCGGGCGGCGACCTCCAGGGCATCGACGGCGTGGCCTGGTACCACCCGCAGCGGCTCACGCTCGACTCCCGGGCGGTGGCGGCCGGCAACGCCAACCCCGCGCAGGCCGTGCTGGACGTCAAGGCCGTCCACGGCCACGACCTCAGCCACAGGCTGCGGATCTACGCCTTCGGGGCGCTCGGCGGTGCCGGGGTGCTCGCCTCGGCCCAGGCGCTGGCCGACCAGTCCGGCATCCCGGCTCGCAACCTGACCCTGGTGAACCGGCAGGGGACCTACGCCCACAACGACCCGGCGGCGGCCAGCCCGCAGAACGACTTCCTCGACGCGCTGATGCCGTTCCTGGGCGGGATCGGGCGCCATGGGTGAATATCGCCCTTGACTTATATAAGCCACGACTGACATAGTCGGGGCGTGGAGGCGTTCGACGTGCTCGGCGACCCGGTCCGGCGCCGGATCCTCGAGCTGCTGGCCCGGGGCGACGTGCCCGCGGGCGAGGTCGTCGCCACGGTGGGCCGCGAGTTCGGCATCTCGCAGCCCGCGGTGTCGCAGCACCTGCGGGTGCTGCGGGAGAGCGGGTTCGCGCTCGTGCGGGTCGACGGCAGCCGCCGGCTGTACTCGGTCGACCCGGAGCCGCTCGACCGGGCGGCCGCGTGGCTCGCCGGGCTGCGCCGGACGTGGGAGCAGCGCCTCGACGCCCTGGGCACCGAGCTGGCCCGGGGCGCCCGGGAGCGCCGGAAGGAAGGGACGACATGAAGGATCTCATCGACGAGCTGGCGACGGTCCGGCGATCGGTCGGCGACGCGACGCTGCCGGGCGGCGACGCCAAGGTCGTGGCGCTGGAGCGGACCTACCCGGCCGAGCCCGAGGACGTGTGGGACGCCATCACCACGCCCGAGCGCGTGGCCCGCTGGTTCCTGCCGGTGACCGGCGACCTGCGGCTCGGGGGCACCTACCAGCTGGAGGGCAACGCCGGCGGCGAGATCCGGGCCTGCGAGCCGCCCCGGCGGCTGCTGCTGACCTGGATCTTCGGCGAGCCCCCCGGCCCCGAGGACTCGTCGCTCGTCGAGGTCGTCCTCGACCCCGACGGCGACGGCGGTACCCGCCTCACGCTGACCCACACCGCCGTGGTGCCGCCCGAGTTCTGGGGCCAGTTCGGCCCGGGCGCGGTGGGCGTGGGCTGGGACCTGTCCCTCGTCGGGCTCGGCGCCCACCTGGCCGGCGAGGCGCTCGGCACCCAGGCCGAGATGGAGGCCGACCCGGCCGTGCGCGACGGCATGCGGGCCAGCAGCGAGGCCTGGGGCGAGGCCTACCGGGCGGCGGGCGCCGACCCCGCCACCGCCACGGCCGCCACCGCCGCCACCACGGCGGCCTACGTCCCGCCGCTCGAATCGTAACTGTAGTACCGTTACACATATGACGGCGGCCGGCATCTTCGACGAGCTGGCCCGGGTGAAGGCCCCGCGGCAGGCACGCAGCCGCCGGGCCTTCGCCGCGGCGCTCGACGCCTTCGACGACCTGCTGCGGGAGCGGCCCCTGGCGGCCGTCAGCGTGCAGGAGGTGGCGGACCGGGCTGGGCTGTCGATCACGTCGGTCTACGCCCGGTTCGACGGCAAGAGCGCCCTGGTGCTGGCCCTGCACGAGCGCGTCATCGCCGCCGGGGTCGGGCGACTCGACGACGCGGTGGGCGACCGTGCCCTGGCCGGGGAGCCGGTGGCGGCGGTCGTCGCCGAGGTGATCGGGCGGGCCGTCGACTTCGCGGACGCCCACGCCCACGTGTTCCGGGCGGTGCTGGCCGCCGCCGACGACGAGACCAACCGGCGGGCCGCAGCCTTCGTCCGGGCGGGGAGCGAGCGGCTGGCCCGCCTGCTCGGGCCGGGTGTCGACGAGCACGACGTCGACTTCGC
>DATFRN010000248.1:0-8709 GCA_035263165.1 Acidimicrobiales bacterium
CGTCGGGGTCGCCCCCGTGGCGTCGTCGAACTGCCCGTCGCCGTCCAGGTCCCAGGCGTAGGTCGCCGTCGGCCCCGCCGTCGACGCCGAGGCGTCCAGCGCCAGGGCGTCGCCCTCGTCGATGGCGTAGGGCCCGCCGGCCACGGCCACCACCAGCGGACGGACGGTGGCGGTCGCGGTGGCGGCGGGGCTGGTCCCGCCGTCCTTGTCGGTGGCGGTCACGCTGATCGTGAACGCCCCCGCCGCCGCATAGGTATGGGACACGGACACCGAGGCGCCGCCGGTCACCGGCTGCGGCCCCGTCCCGTCGCCCCAGGTGATGGTGTACGTGAACGCGGCCGCCTGGTCCGCGGCGGCGGGGTCGGTGGCGCCGAAGGCGACCGTCGCCGCCGACCCGGCCACGATGTCGGGCGGCACGCTGGCCACGGCGGCGGTCGGCGGCACGTTGGCCACGGTCACGGTGGTGGTGTCGGTGTCGATGGACAGGCCGTCGCTGACCCGCAGCCCGATCGTCGCCGGCCCCGCCGGCCCGTCGGCCAGCCCGAAGGCGGCCAGGTCCGCGGCGGCCACGGTCGGCGTCGCCCCGGTGGCGTCGTCGAAGCTGCCGTCGTTGTCGAGGTCCCACTCGAACACGGCGGCGCCCGACACGCCGGTGGTCCCGGACCCGTCGAGCACGAGGTCCCCGCCCTCGTCGACGGCGTAGGGCCCGCCGGCGTCGGCGGCGACCGCCTGGCGGACCAGCACGGCCGCGGTGGCCGCCTGGCCGGTTCCGCCGTCCTTGTCCGTGGCTGTCACGCTGACCGTGAACGGCCCGGCCGCCGCGTAGGTGTGCGCCACGGTGACCGAGGCGCCGCCGGTCACCGGTTGCGGCCCCGTCCCGTCGCCCCAGGTGATGGTGTACGTGAACCCGGCCGCCTGGTCCGCCGCCGAGGCGTCGGTGGCGCTGAAGCCGAACTGGGCGGCCAGCCCGGCCACCACCACCGGCGGCACGGCGGTCACGTCGGCCACCGGCGGCACGTTGGCCACGGTCAGCGTGGCGGCGTCGGTGTCGACGCTCGGGCCCTCGCTGACCTGCACCGACACGGTCAGCGGTCCCGCCGGCCCGTCGGCCAGGCCGAGCGACGCCAGCGTGGCGGCGCTCACGGTCGGCGTGATCCCGGTGGCGTCGTCGAACTGACCGTCGCCGTCGAGGTCCCAGGCGTAGGTGGCCGTCGGCCCCGCGGTCGACGCCGAGGCGTCCAGCGCCAGGACCCCGCCCTCGTCGATGGCGTAGGGCCCGCCGGCGTCGGCGACCACCAGCGGCACGACGTGGGCGGTGGCGGTGGCGGCGGCGCTCACGGCGCCGTCCTTGTCGGTCGCGGTCACGCTGATCGTGAAGTCGCCCGGCGTCGAGTAGGCGTGGTTCGCGGTGATCGACGCCCCGCCGGTCACCGGCTGGATCGGGGTGCCGTCGCCCCAGTCGATGGCGAAGGTGAACCCGGCGGCCTGGTCGGCAGCCGACGGGTCGGTCGCCGAGAACGCCACGGCGGCCGTCTGCCCGGCCTGGAAGGTGGCCGGCGGCACGGGTGCGGCCGCGGTGGGGGCGGCGTTGGCGATCGAGACGGTCGCCGAGGCGTCGTCGCTGCTCGGCCCCTCGGTCACCCGCACGCTGACGGGGAACGGCCCGCCCGGCCCGTCGCCCAGGCCGAGGGTCTGGAGCGCGGCGGTGCCGACGGTCGGCGTGACCCCGGTGGCGTCGTCGAACTGCCCGTCGCCGTCGAGGTCCCAGGCGTAGGCGGCCGCCGGGCCCGCCGTGCTGGCGCCGGCGTCGAGCACCAGGTCGTCGCCCTCGTCGATGGCGTAGGGCCCGCCGGCGTCGGCGACCACCAGGGGTGCGACGGAGACGGTGGCGGTGGCGGCCGGGCTGGTCCCGCCGTCCTTGTCGGTGGCGGTCACCGACAGGGTGTGGGCGCCGGCGGTGCTGTAGGTGTGGTCGACGCTCACCGAGGTGCCGCCGGTCACGCTCTGGACCTGGCTGCCGTCGCCCCAGGTGATCCGGTACGTGAAGCCGGCCGCGGTGTCGGCCGCCGCCGGGTCGGTGGCGGAGAAGGCGAAGCTCGCCGGGGTGCCGGCCACCAGCCCGGACGGCAGGGCGCCGATGCTGGCGGTGGGCGGCGTGTTGGTGATCGTGAGCGTGGCGGTGTCGGTCTTGACGATCGCCCCGTCGGTGACCCGCAGGGTGACGGTGACCGGGCCGGCCGGGCCGTCGCCCAGCCCGAGGGAGGCGAGTGTGGCGGCGCTCAGGGTCGGGGTCCGGCCGGTGGCGTCGTCGAACTGGCCGTCGCCGTCGACGTCCCAGGCGAAGGAGGCCGACGCCTGCGCCGTGGACGCGCTGGCGTCGAGCGTCACCGGCTGGCCCTCGCCCACGGTGTACGGCCCGCCGGCGTCGGGGAGGACCGCGGGCAGGAAGTGCAGCGACCAGCCGCCGGCCACCGAGCCGGTGTCGCCGCTGGCGTCGTCGACGATGAACAGGTTCCACACGCCGTTGGGGTTGGTGTCGCCGAAGGCCGCCAGGCTGGTGGCGGCGGACGGGGCGGGCGCGGGCGCGGCGAAGCTGTCGGCGCCGCCGGTGTCGTCGTCGCTGACCCGGAACGTCCCGCTGGCCAGCGGGCCGGCGGCCGGGATGCCGCCGGCCGCGGTGTCGGCGAAGGTGAGGTTGACCCCGGACGCGGGGTTCTGGCCGCCGACGTCCGACATGAGCACGACGTTCTGGCCGCCCGGCCCCACCAGCAGGGCGTCGATGTCGACGGGAACGGTGTGGCTCACCCCGGTCAGCGTCACCTCGACCCCGCCGATCACGCTCGGCTGGCCGGTGACGTGGATGCTGGCCGGGTAGGGCGCGGACGGCGTCGGGGACGCGTTGCTGCCGGACCCGACGCCGGGGATGGCGATGGGGGTGGTGTCGAACGTGGCGTCGTTGTCGTCGATGCTGACCACGGCCGTCGTCGGGTTGCCGAGGGTGGCCCCGCCCGTCGGCGCGGAGAGGGCGACGGTGACGGTCTCGTCCACCCCCTCCACCGCGGTGTCGTTGAGGATCGTGAGGGGCACGCTGGCCGAGGTCTGGCCGTCCGCGAAGCTCACCGTCTGGTTGAGGGCCGTGAAGTCGACGCCGGGCGTGGCGGTGGCCGGCGTGGTGGTGGCGATCGTCGCCGACACGGCGCCGTCGCTGCCCCCGACCCGCTGGAGCGTGAGCGACACGGGCCCGCCGCCCTCGACCCCCCGGAACGAGCCGGTGGTGAACTGGATGGCGCCGGGCTGGGCGGCGGCCGCGGTGGTCACCGTGATCGACCACCCGCCGGCGATCGTCCCGGTGTCGCCGTCCGCGTCGTCGAAGGCGAACAGCCGCCACTGGCCGTTGGGGTTGGTCCCGTTGAAGGTGGTCAGGGCGGTGGCGGACGAGGGCGCGGGCGCCGGCGCCGGGAAGCTGTCGGGGCCGCTGGCGTCGAGGCGGTTGGTGGGCTGGAACGTGCCGCTGACCACCGCGCCGGTGGCGGGGATCGGGGCGGCGGCCTGGTCGTCGAAGGTGAGGGTGGCGTTGTTGATGGGGAAGCCGGTGTCGCCCTTGGCGTCCGACATGAGGACCAGGTTCTGTCCCGCCGGGCCCACCAGCAGGATGTCGACGTCGCTGGCGATGGCGTGGCTGAAGTTGGTGAGGGTCACGTTGACGTCGCTGACCGTCCCCGTCAGGCCCGAGATCGTGATCGGCGACGGGTAGGGCGACGCCACGCCCTGGCTGGTGCCGCCGGCCGGCACCGCGATGGACGCCGTGTTGCTGCCGGTGATCACGTCGGCGCCGGCCGCCTGCGGCGACAGCCAGGCCAGGCTGGTCGCGACGAGCGCGACCGCCGCGACGCCCGGGAGAACCGACCACCGTCCCGGACCGCGACGTGACCGATCCTCCGGATGCAGTGCCCGCGTTGTCATGAGTGCCCCCTGTCGGCGGGCAAACCTTACGCCTTTACACGCGATTCATCCACGCTCAGTGGATCTTTGACCCCTCAACGTGATGAGCGGGCGTACTATCGCACGCACCGTGCCAACTTCAGCACGGTTACCACAGGGCACAGGAGGACAGGCATGGAACCATTCCTCGGTCAGATCCAGCTGTTCGGGTTCGGGTGGGCGCCCGTGGGCTGGGCGCTCTGCAACGGGCAGTTGCTGTCGATCTCGTCGAACACCGCGCTCTTCTCGTTGCTCGGCACCACCTACGGCGGCAACGGCCAGACGACGTTCGGGCTGCCCGACCTGCGGGGGCGGGTCCCGGTCGGGCAGGGCCAGGGCCCGGGGCTCAGCAACTACGACCTCGGCGAGGTGGCCGGGGTGGAGAACGTGACGCTGATCAACACCCAGATGCCCGCCCACGGCCACGCCGTCCAGGGCAGCGCGGGCGCCACGTCCAAGGGCCCGGCGGGCCTGGTCCCCGGGTTCAACGCGGCCGGCGCGATCTACGCCACGGGCGACGGCACGCAGATGGCCGGCAACATGATCGGGGCCAGCGGCAACGGCCAGGCCCACGAGAACCGGCAGCCGTACCTCGGCGCCTGCTACTGCATCGCCACCGAGGGCATCTACCCCTCCCGGCCCTGAGAATGCGTGCCTCCAGGCACGTCGTCACGGCCGCCGGGGTCTGTGTTTCCCGCTCTTGCTGCTTCGCAGCGGGCCGCTCGGGCCACGGCTGCGCCCATAAGCGCAGCCTCTGAGAACGCGTGCCTCCAGGCACGTCGTCACGGCCGCCGGGGTCTGTGTCTCCCGCTCTTGCTGCTTCGCAGCGGGCCGCTCGGGCCACGGCTGCGCCCATACGCGCAGCCTCTGAGAACGCTGGTCAGGCGCCCCGGAAACGGGGGCGGCGGCGCTCGCGGAACGCCGCCAGGCCCTCGCGCAGGTCGTCGCTGGCCCAGGCCCGGGCGATGGCGTCCCGGGCCTGGGCGGGCGACTCCAGCGCGGCCTTGTGGGCCCGCAGGGTGAGCGGCGCCAGCGCCGCGATCTCGTCGGCCCAGGCCAGGGCCGCGTCCAGGTCGCCGAGGCGCTGGACGAGGCCGATCCGGTGGGCCTCGTCGCCCTTCAGCACCTCGGCGGCCAGCAGCATGGCCCGGGCCGGCCCGTGACCGGCCAGCAGGGCCAGCCGCTCGACGGTCCAGGCGTCGACGGCCAGACCCAGGCGCCCGGCGGGGATGCCGAAGCCGGCGGCGGGCGTGGCCACCCGCAGGTCGCACGCCACGGCCAGCTGCGTGCCGGCGCCCAGGGCGGCGCCGTCGGCCGCGGCCAGCGTGACGAACGGCGCCGTCCGCAGGCCGTCGAGCACGGTGCGCAGCAGCGTCGTGAACCCGGCGTCCTCCACCCCCGTCAGGTCGGCGCCGGCGCAGAAGTGGCCGCCCGCCCCGGTCAGCACCAGGACCCGCACCTCGGGCCCGCAGGCCTCGAGGGCCGCAGCCAGAGCCTCCAGCGTGGCGTGGTCGGCGGCGTTGCGGCGCTCGGGGCGGTCGATGGTCAGGGCCCGCACGGCACCGCGGTCGTCGGCGTGGATCACGGCCGGCACGCTACCCGGACGCTCGCGCGACGCTCGGCTAGCCCCCCTGGCCTACGATCGTCGCCTGACCATATCTCCGGGCGGTCATGGGGGTGCCCGGTCGCACGACACAAGGACGAACGATGAACTCACCCGCAGCCGGGTGGAATCCCGACCCTTCGGGCCGTCACGAGTACCGCTACTGGGATGGCGGGCGCTGGACCGACGACGTGTCCGACAACGGGGTGACCGGCACCGACGCCCTCGGCGGCGGCGGGGCGGCGCCCGGTGGCGACGCCACCGCCCAGATGGACCCGACCCGCCAGTTCGGCCAGCAGCCGGGCCCGTACGCGCCCGGCCCCGACGCGCCGGGCGGCGGGCCCTCGGGGCCGTACCCGTCCCAGTTCGGCTCGGGCGGCTTCCCGCCGGCCACGCCGCCCAAGAAGGGCCCCAAGCCGGGCCTGATCATCGGCATCGCCGCCGCGGCGGTGGCGCTCATCGCCGTGGTCGTCGTGCTCGCCATGCAGGGCGGCGACGACGACAAGACCGACACCGCGTCCAAGTCCTCCCAGACCACGACGACGGCCGACGGCAACGTGACCCTGCCGCCGACCACGGCCGCCGGCGGCACGACGGTGCCCGGCAACGACGGCGACGGGAAGATCTCGGGCGTCGACGAGGACGTGATCAAGAGCGCCATGACCACGGCGTTCGAGAACGAGGGCATGACCCACGAGCAGGCCCAGTGCGCCTCGCAGGCGATGATCGACCAGTTCGGCGACCGGCTCGCCGACATCGGCCAGTCGTCCAACCCGCTGGCGCAGCTCACGTCCGACGACATGAGCAAGCTGTTCGACGCCCTCGGCGACTGCGGCATCGATCCCTCGACCCTCGGCGGCGGCTGACACCCCCGCGGTGATCTGACCCCCGCCGACCGCGATCAGCGCCCCGTCCACTCGGGCGGGCGCTTGTCGCGGAAGGCGGCCAGGCCCTCCGCGGCGTCCTCGGTCGCGGCCGTGACGCCGAGGAGCGGGTGCAGGATGCGCAGCGACGTGTCCACGTCGCGGTCCCACACCGCGTAGAAGGCGTCCCGGCCCAGCCGCAGGGCGGCCGGCGACTTGCCGGCCAGGGTGCCGGCCAGCTCGTCGACGGCGGCGTCGAGCCCGTCGACCGGCGCCACCCGGCTGACGAAGCCGAGGCGGGCGCCCTCGTCGGCCCCGACCCGGCGCCCGGTCATCATCAGCTCGAGGGCGACCTTGGGCGGCATCGAGCGGATCAGCGGCACGGTGATCATGTGGGGCCACAGGCCGACGTCGATCTCGGGCGCGCCGAACACGGCGTCGTCGGCCGCCACCACCAGGTCGCAGGCCAGAGCCAGGCCGAAGCCGCCGGCCAGCGCGTAGCCCCGCACCCGGGCCACGGTCGGCTTGCCGAGCCCGTACAGCTCGCGGAACAGCTCGGCGAGCTGGCCCCGGCCCTCGTGGGCGGCCAGCACGGCCCCGGGCTCGCCGGCCATGCCGCCGAGGTCGGCGCCGGCGCAGAACGCCCGGTCGCCCGCCCCCGTGAGGACGCACACCCGCACGCCGGCGTCGCCCCCGGCCCGGGCGAACGCGGCCCGCAGCTCGGCGACGAGCCCCCAGGTCAGGGCGTTGCGGCGCTCGGGCCGGTCGATCGTGACCCGGGCGACGTGCCCGTCGACGTCGTAGCGGATGGTTCCGTCCTCGGCCATGGTTTCGACCCTACGACCCCGGCGGTGCGACGATGCGGACGTGACCTCGCCCGCCGACGACGACCCCGTCCTCGCCCGGCGCCGGCGCATCGCCCGGGCCGCCGAGGTGGGCCAGCGCGCCGGCTACGGCCTGTTCGGCCTCGCCCTCGTGGTGTTCGTGGTGGGGTTCGCGGTCGGGTTCACGCCCGCGGTCGTGACCGTGGTGGTGGTCGCGCTGGTCGTCGGCTCGGTGCTGCTGGCCCCGGCGATCATCGCCGGCTACGCGGTCAAGGCCGCCGAGCGGGAGGAGCGTGAGAGCGCTCCCCGACGGGACGTATGACACGCGTGCTGCCAGATGTCCTGCACGTAGCCGAGAATGCTGTTACCGTTAAGTAACCCCTTTTCCTGGCAACTAGGGGGTTACGAGATGGAGGACAGCACCCGCGTGGCCACCCGCCTGCCCGCCGCTCGGCGGCGGCGCCAACTTCTGGGCGTCGCGTTGCGAGTGTTCGCCGACCGCGGCTTCCACGACGCGTCGATGAACGACATCGCCGTCGAGGCAGGCGTCACCAAGCCGGTCCTCTACCAGCACTTCACGTCCAAGCGCGAGCTGTTCACCGAGCTGCTCACCGATGTCGGGCGCGACCTCCAGGACACGATCACCAAGGCCGTGGCCTCGGCCGACGGCCCCCGGGAGATGGTGCAGAAGGGGTTCGCCGCCTACTTCGCGTACGTCGACCGCCACCGCGACGCCTTCAAGCTGTTCTACGGCGGCAGCCTGGCCCGCGACGACGAGTTCGCCGACCTGGTCAACCAGACCGAGCGTACGATCGCCGGCCTGGTCGGGAGCATGATCGAGATCGAGGGCCTGAGCTCGTCCCAGCGCCAGGCGCTCGGCCACGGCATCGTGGGGATGATCGAGGGCGCCAGCATCCACTGGCTCAAGTCCAACAGCGACGCCGACCCGGCGACCCTCGCCCACCAACTCGCCGACCTCGCCTGGCGGGGCCTGCGGGGCGTCACCCCCGACTGACCCGCCCGACCCCGGCGGGGGGAACGGATCGGCAGGCCTGTGCGTCGTCGGGGCGTGGCGACGGTGACGGGGAGTTCCGGCGGGACCTGCGAGGAGCTCTTCGAGCGAGAGCGGGTCTCGATGGTGCGCGTGGCCTTCCTCGTCGCCGGGGTCGCGGGCCGTCGCCGAGGAGGTGACCCAGAAGGCGTTCGTGGCCGTTGCCGCCTCCGGCGACCCCGGCGAGGTGCTGTTCACCGTGCATCTCGCCGGGGCCGACGTCCACGGGAGCGACCGGGGTCCGGGCACGCAGCGCGTCGGCGCCGGCATCGACGGCACCTGCAACTTCGACGGACCGTGACGGGCGCTCCCGGGTACGGTGGCCGGCGGAGGTGCTGGCCGTGCCCGACGACCTCGACCTGCTGGAGCTGACGCCGACTCCGCCGG
>DATFRN010000249.1:0-3943 GCA_035263165.1 Acidimicrobiales bacterium
GTCATCGACGTCGAGCGGCGCAGCACGGTGTTCTCGTCCAAGGGCAGCTACCGGGCCAACCTGTCCCCCGACGAGTCGAACATCATCGCCCAGGACGACCCCGAGCACCTCGACCAGCGCCGGCTGGTCAGCCGCCGGTTCACGCCCCGGGCCGTGCACGCCCACGACGACTTCCTGCGTTCCCGCATCGACGAGCTGGTGGCCGCGGTGGCCGACCGGGGGCAGCTGGAGGTGGTCCACGACCTGGCGGCCCAGCTGCCGTCGCGCCTCACGGCCGAGCTGCTGGGCCTCCCCGAGGACCGCTGGGAGGACCTCAAGTCGTGGTCGGAGCGGCTGATGCGCACCGACGCGGTGACCTTCGACCCCGAGGCGCTCCAGGGGATGATCAGCGCCATCACCGAGTTCAACACGGCCCTCCAGGCGATCGCCGAGGACCGCCGGGGCTGCCCGGCCGACGACCTGATCTCGGTGTGGACCGCCGCCGACTACGACCCGCTCAAGCTGATGCACGAGACCGGGCTGTACATCGCCGGCGGCGCCGAGACGACCCGCACGGTGATCGGCCGCGGCCTGGCCGTGCTGGCCGACCACCCCGACCAGTGGGAGGCGGCCGCCGCCGACCCCGACCTGGTCCCGGGCCTGGTCGAGGAGATCATCCGCTGGGTCACGCCGCTCAACAACATGTTCCGGCGGGTGCTCAGCGACGACCGCATCGGCGAGCAGCCGGTGGCGGCCGGCGACCGGGTGATGCTGGCCTACCCGTCGGCCAACCGGGACGAGGACGTGTTCGCCGAGCCGTTCCGGTTCGACATCCGCCGCGACCCCAACCCGCACGTGGCCTTCGGGCAGGGGACGCACTTCTGCGTCGGCGCCAACCTGGCCCGGCTCGAGCTGCGGCTGCTGTTCGCCGCGCTCACCGAGCGGTGGACCAACCTGCGCCCGCTGGCGCCGCCCGACCTGGAGCCCAACATCTTCGCCGTGGCGGTCCGCCGCTTCGACCTCGCCTTCGACCGCCGCTGACCCGGCCGCCGGGCCCCGGGGGGCGGTATCTGGGGCGCCGCCCCGGGCTCTACATGGCATGCCCCTCGACCGTTACGGCGTGCTGAGCGCCCGGGCCGTCGAGCGCCGGCGGGAGGACCCGCACAGCGACGACAGCCCGCACTACCAGATCCACCTGGTCGACGACGACGGCCACCACTGGCGGGCGGCGGTCAACGTGCTGTCGCAGGAGTCACCGTCCGAGCTGCTGTTCGCGGCGGTCGACCCGTTCGACCACCCGGTGCTCGACGAGGTCCCGGCCGTCGCCTCGGGCTGGCGGCCGCTGCCGTCGGCGCCGGGCGGGGCCGCGCTCGACCTCATCCGGGGCAACCTGATCGACCCGGGCACGCTGCGCCCGGTGCCGCCCGACGTGGCCGGGCCCGACAACGACCTGGCCGACCGGCTCGACCGGGTCGTGCAGCGGGCCATCGCCGAGCCCGGGGCCGTCGTCCACGTGTGGGGCGAGGGCTGGGGGCCGGAGGCCACGGCCGACAAGATCTTCGGCTTCACCCCGGGCGGCGGCGTCCACGACGTGCACATGAACCAGGGCAACAGCGGCCGGTTCAGGGGCGACGACGGCGTGTGGCAGGACGGCGGCATGGTCGTGCGGCTGCCCGGCGCCCCGCCGGTGGCGTTCTTCCTCGCCTTCCAGTCGCAGTCGTGGCACACCGACGACGAGACCGGCCACACGCTCGACCACGTCGAGCCCGGCCCCCCGCCGGCCGGTCCCGGCACCGAGCCGGTGCGGATCGTGGCCGCCCTGGCCAACCCCGTCGGCCCCGCCCCCGAGGCCGAGACGGTCACGCTGATCAACGTGTCGGACGTGGCCGTCGACGTCGGCGGCTGGAAGCTGGCGGACCGGATGAAGCACGCCGCCCCCGTCCCCGACGCCACGATCGATCCCGGCCGGGTGCTGCTGGTCGACCTCCCGGGCACGGTCCAGCTGGGCAACGACGGCGGCGCCATCACCCTCCTCGACGCGGGCGGCCTCAAGGTCCACGGCGTGGCCTACACGAAGGAGCAGGCCCGCCGCGAGGGCTGGACGCTCACGTTCTGATCGGGTCGACGCTTGCGGGCGATGACCCAGTAGGCGTGGCTCCACAGCGGGTCGACGCGGGTGAGCGGGGCGACCACCAGGCGGTCGACGGCCAGGCCGGCCAGGATCAGCGGCACGCCGGCGGTCAGGCCCGCCACCCGGGCGGCCCGGTGGGCCGGGCTGCGGGGCGGGGTCCAGGGGGCGTCGGGCCCCGGCACCAGCCGCACCACCACCTGGAACGCCGCCCACATGAAGTCGAGCGGCAGGGCCGGCAGCCGGCGCTCGGTCTCCAGGATCTCGAACCCCCGCGCCTCCAGCGCCCGCACCAGCGTCGCCTGCGGCAGCAGGTTCAGGTGCTGGGGCTGGAACCACGGCCCCCACGCCCACCCCAGCCAGCGGGCCGGCCGGCACTCGGGCGCCGGCACCTCGATCATGTACGTGCCCCCCGGGGCCAGCACCCGGTGGGCCGCCTCGATCTCGGCCAGCGGGTCGGTCGTGTGCTCCAGGTAGTGGTACATGCTGACCGCGTCGTACCGCCCCTCCAGCCCGGCGGCCAGGTCGGGGAACAGTCCCTGGTGCCCGGCCGACGCCCAGCCCCGCGCCACCGCCTCGTCCACCGCGCCCGACATGTCCAACAGCTCGAACGCCGTCCCCGGGTGCTCGGCCGCCGCCACCAGGCAGAAGTGCCCGTGCCCGCCGCCGACGTCCAGCCACCGCCGGGGCCGGGCGTGGGCCCGCACCGCCCGGGCCCGCAGCTGGTAGGGCCGGATGTTCGACCCGAAAACCATCTCCGTGTCGGCGCTGCCGGCGCCGTCGTAGAAGTCCCGGTAGTAGAAGTCGAGGCCGTCGAGCGTGAGCCGGGGGTTCTGGAAGTTGGTCCCGCAGGCCCCGCACTCGTCGACCCGGAACCGGCCCGGCTTGGTCTGGACCATGTCGGGCGCCGTCACCCGGGGCCGGATGTCCCGGCTCCCGCAGATCGGGCAGTCGGCCCGCTCGGGCCCGAGGAACCGGCCGACCCCCCGGGCCAGGTCGTCGGCGTAGCCGGCCCGGGCGGCGGCGATGGCGGCCCGGTCGGTGGACGCCGGCCGGGCCGGCCGCCACGGCCCGGCCAGGGCGCGGGCCAGGCGGACCGGGGCGCCGGCCAGGCGCGTGGGCCCGGCCAGGGGGTCGCGGCGGTCGGCGGGCCGGGCACCGGTCCCCCCGGCGACCAGCGCGGGCTGGAGGGCAGCGGCCGCCGCCACCGCCGCCGCGACGCCGGGCGAGCCGGCCGCGGCCAGGGACGCCGCCACCGCCGCCGGGACCAGCCGGGCGGCGGCGTGGATCGGCAGCGGACGGCCGTGCTGCTCCCGCCACACCGCCAGCCTCTCCCGGGCCGCCAGCGGCACGGCCCGCAGCCCCGGGGCCAGCGCCTGGTCGGCCCGGCGGGGGGCGTGATGGCGGGCCCGGACGAAGGCCCGGCGGACCTCGACCGGGTCGGCCGGCCCCCCGGCGATCCCGGCCCGGGCCGCCAGCGCCGGCGCCAGCACGACCGCCTGCCCGGCGCCGTAGGCGGGGGCGATCGGGTTCGACCGCAGCAGCCCGCGGTCGCTCAGCCGTAGCAGGTCGAGCAGCTCCTCGGTCGGCAGGTCGCCGGGCACCAGGTCGACCACCTCCGCCCCCTGGGCCCGCAGGTGGGCCCCGGCGGCGGCCACGGTGGCCGCATCGACCTCGGCCCCGGTGGCGTGCACGACCACCAGCCCGTCGCCGGCGTCGCCGGCGTCGCCCACGGCGGCGGACCCCAGGACGGGCAGCGCCCGCAGCCGGCGCCGCAGCCGCAGCCCGTTGACCGCGACACCCAGCACGACGGCTCCGGCCAGCGCTGCCGGCCAT
>DATFRN010000250.1:0-30512 GCA_035263165.1 Acidimicrobiales bacterium
CCGGGCACCAGCGCCCGGCCGAGCTCCTCGAAGACGAGCGTGGCGTCGGCCAGGCCGAGGCCGACGCCCCCGTCGGCCTCGGGCAGGGTCAGGGTGAACACGCCCGAGGCCCGGCGCGCCATCGCCGAGCTGCCCGGCGCGGTCGACCGGGACCTGTGGCGGGAGCTGGCCGCCCTGGGCGTGTTCACCCTGACCCTGCCCGAGGCCGACGGGGGCGTGGGCCTCGGCCTGGCCGACGCCACGCTCGTCTTCGAGGAGCTCGGCCGGGCGCTCGTGCCCGGGCCGGTGATCGGCACCTTCCTCGGCGCCGGGCTGGGCCTGCCGGGCGCCGCCGCCGGCGAGGCCGTGGTCGGGCTGGTGCCGGCCGGCGCGCCCGCCTTCGTCGAGCACCTCGACGCCCTGGACGCCCTGATCGTCGTGGGCGACGGCGGCGTGGCCGTGACCGGCCGCCCCGAGGGCGGGCGGCCCCAGGCCCGCCCGCTCGACCCGCTCACCCCGGTGGCCGTGGTCGACGCTCTGCCCGCCGGCGAGGCCCGGGGCGACGCCGCCGCAGCCGGCCACCTGCGGACCGCCGCGTCGCTGCTGGCCGGCGCCCTCCAGGTCGGGCTGGCCGACGCGGCGGTGGCGTTGGCCACCGCCTACGCCCGCGAGCGCAGCCAGTTCGGCCGCCCCATCGGTGCCTTCCAGGCGGTCAAGCACCTGCTGGCCGACGCCCAGGTCGGCGTGGAGCTGGCCCGGGCCGCCGTGCAGTCGGCCGGCGTCCAGATCGACGATGACGACGCCGACGCCGCCGCGGCCGCCCACCGGGCGGTCGACGGGGCCCGCATCGTCGCTTCCCGGGCCGCCGACCGGGCCACCCGGGCCTGCATCCAGGTTCACGGCGGCATGGGCTTCACGTGGGAGCTCGACGCCCACCTCTACCTCAAGCGGGCGCTGGTCCTCGACGTGGGCGTGGGCTCCCCGGAGGAGGCGGCGGGCGCCCTGGCCGCCGCTCTGTGACCGGCGGCGGGCTCGCCGACCTGGGCGGCCGGCGGGCCCGGCTGGTCGAGGCGAGTGTGCGTGCCCTGGGCCAGGTCGACCTGGTGCTGCACGCCGTGGGCGCCTGGCACGCCACCCTCCACACCAACGTGGTGGCGTTCAACCTGCTGGTGCGGGCGCTGCAGCCCCACCTGGCGCCGGGCGCGCTGGTGGCGGCGCCGGCGCTGGAGTCGTCGCTGCGGGCCTGGCGGGCCGAGCGCCCGGGGACCCGGTTCACCTGCGTGGTCGTCGGCGCCACCCAGCCCAGCGACTTCGGCGCCGGGTTCACGCCCGAGGCCCTGGGCGACGCCCTGCCCGCCTGGGTGCGCCACGGCCGGCTGCGGGAGGCGTTCATGGACGCCGGCGACCTGGCCGGTGCCGTCCTCGGCGCGCTCGCCGCCGCGCCCGGGGCCGCGGCTGGAACGGGGTGAGCCCTGGGTACCCTGACGCCGTGCGCACCGGAGGCCAGGGGGTCGAGCGCCGGAGGCGCACGTGGGGACAACGCCTCGTCCTGCTGTGCGGGAGCGGGGCGTCGCTGGCGCTGCTGGCCAGCGCGGCGGGGCTCGGCTACATCCTGCGCAAGTACGAGCGGCTGCCCCGGGTCGAGCTGAGCGGGGTCCTCGACGACCAGACCGAGGGCGGCGAGCCCCAGAACTACCTGCTGGTCGGCGTGGACAGCGCGGCCAACCTCCCGTCCGGCGACCCCGCCCGCTTCGGGCGCGACCCCACGCTGCACTCCGACACGATCATGATCCTGCGGATCGACCCCAAGTCGCGCCGGGCCGCGCTGCTGTCGATCCCCCGGGACACGCTGTTGCCGATCCCGCCGGCCAACAACCTGCGCCGCATCAACATCGCCATCGAGCAGGGCGGGGCGCCGCTGCTGATCCGCACGATCCGCGAGAACTTCGGCATCAAGATCAACCACTACGTGCAGGTCGACTTCGCCTCGTTCAAGGGACTGGTCGACGCCATCGACGGGGTGACCGTCTACTTCCCCCACCCGGCCCGCGACAGCCAGACCGGCCTCACCATCACCTCGCCGGGGTGCCACGCGCTCAACTCGTCCCAGGCGCTCGCCTACGTCCGGTCCCGCCACTACCAGCAGCAGATCAACGGCAGGTGGCGCAGCGACAACCTGGCCGACATCGGCCGCATCGCCCGCCAGCAGGACTTCATCCGCCGGGCGCTGTCCCGGGCCATCGACCGGGGCGCCCGCAACCCGGGCACGCTCGACCAGCTCATCGACGTGGCGCTGTCGGGCATCACCGTCGACAACCGGCTCACGGCCGGCGACATCTTCGACCTCGGCACCCGGTTCCGGTCGTTCAAGCCCGACAGCCTCCAGACCTACTCGCTGGAGGGCACGCCCGGCATCTACAACGGCGCCTCGATCCTGCACCTGGTCGAGGGGCCCAAGACCGACGCCACGCTGGCGATCTTCCGGGGCGGCGACACCACGGGCAAGCTGACCCCGGCGGGGGTGCGGCTGACCGTGCGCAACGGCACCGGCGTCATGAACCAGGGCGCGGAGGCGGCCAGGGCGCTGCGGGACGCCGGGTTCGGGGCGCTCGTGTCGGGCGACGAGCCGGGCGGCGGGTCCGACGGGACCGTCGTCCGCTACCCGCCCGGCCAGGCCGCGGCGGCCGACCTGGTGGCCCGGTGGCTGGAGGGCGGCGCCAAGCTGGAGGAGGCCCCGCGGGCCCGCGGGATCGAGGTCGTCACCGGTACCGACTGGCACGGCGTCCGGTCCGAGGCGGCCCCGTCGAGCACGACGACGACCGCCGAGACCCTGCCCGAGCCGACCAGCACGACGACCAGGCCCGAGTCGACCACGGACACCGGATCGACGAGCACGTCCCTCGACCTGGGTGCGTTCGCCTGCTGATCGGGTTGCGTAGGATCGCATAGGTCAGGACCGAGTCCCGAGTCTCCGGCGGCGCTGCGACGCCGCAACGCCGCCCCGCGTGGCAGTCGCGCGAGGTCGGCTACCTCCCAGCCCTGGACGGGCTGCGGGCGGTCGCCGTCGCCCTGGTCATCGCCTACCACCTGGGCTGGTCCCGGGCGGCGGGCGGCTACATCGGCGTCGAGGTCTTCTTCGTCCTGTCCGGCTGGCTGGTGTGCGCGCTGCTGGTCAACGAGCACCAGCGCACCGGGGGGATCCGCTTCGGCGCCTTCTGGCTGCGGCGGGCCCGGCGCCTGCTGCCCGCGGTCGTCGTCGTCATCGGCGCCACCCTGGTCGTGACCAGCATCGCCCAGCCCGACCGCCTGGCCCAGCTGAGGGGCGACGGGGTCGCCGCGCTCGAGTACCGGCTGAACTGGCACTTCATCTTCGACCAGCGGTCGTACTTCGACGCCGCCAGCGGGCCCTCGGCGCTGGAGCACCTGTGGTCGCTGTCGATCGAGGAGCAGTTCTACCTGGTCTTCCCGCTGCTGTGCGGGCTGGCGCTGGTCAAGCTGCGCCGGCGCCAGGCCGTGCTCGTGGCGCTCGGCGGGGCGCTGGCGGCCACCGCGCTGCGCTACGCGCTGTTCCACCCGGGCGGCGACGCCAGCCGGGTCTACTTCGGCACCGACACCCGGGCGGCCGGCCTGCTGGCGGGCGTGGCGCTCGGCCTGTTCTGGACCCCCAACCGGCTGAGGGCCCACACCGACCGCGCCTTCGTCCGGGCGCTCGACCTCGTGGCCCTGGTCGCGGCGTGCGTGGTGGGCTGGTACGCGTTCACGCTGACCGACCGCGACGCCACCGCGTTCCGGGGCGGGTTCACCGCCGTCGACCTGGCCACGCTGGCCCTCGTGGCGGTGGCCGTCTACCCGGCCCCCACCATCACCGCCGGGGTGCTGTCACAGCCGGCGATGCGCTGGGTCGGCGCCCGCTCCTACGGGATCTACCTGATCCACTGGCCGGTCATCGTCCTGCTGGCCGCCGCCCCCGGCCAGCAGCCCGAGGGGCTCCCCCGCACGGCGCTGATGGTGGCGCTCACGCTGGGGCTGGCCGGGCTGTCGTACCGCTTCGTCGAGCAGCCGATCCGCCACCGGGGCTTCCGGGCCGCCGCCCGGTCCGCCTGGGCCCGGGTGGAGCCGCTGGTCCGGGTGCCGACGGGGGCGACGGCCATGTGCCTGGTCGGCCTGCTGATCCTGACCGTGTTCGGCCTGCGGACCGCCCGCGTGGTGTGGAGCGCCGAGCCCGACCCCTCGACCGGCTCCGAGCGCAGCTCGGTGGTCATCCCCCGGGACACGCCCCCGACCACCGCCGCCCCCACCACCAGCGCCCCGCCGACGTCGGCGGCGCACCCCCACGCCACCGCGCCGCCGACGACCGCTCCGCTGCCCCCGCCCCGGCCCTACGTCCCCACGACCGCGGTGGGCGACTCGGTGCTGGTGGGCGCCAGCCAGGCGCTGCACGCCCGCATGGGCGCATCGCTGGCCGTCGACGCCGAGGTCGGCCGGCAGTTCAGCGATGCCCGGGACATCCTGGCCCGGGCCCGGGCCGGGGGGCAGCTGGGCCGGGTCGTGGTGATCGAGCTGGGCACCAACGGGCCGTTCACCGCCGACCAGATCGAGCAGCTCTTCGGGGTCATCGGTCCCGGCCACAAGGTTCTGCTGGTCAACGTGTTCGTGCCCCGCCGCTGGGAGGGCGCGGTCAATGACGCCTTGGCCGACGCCGCGTCCCGCCACCCCGGGACCGCGCTGGTCGACTGGCACGCGGTCGCCCAGGGTACGCCCGGCCTCATCGGACCCGACGGCTTCCACCTCACGCCCGCGGGCGCCCGGCGCTACGCGGAGCTGATCACCCACGACATCCCCCGGAGCTGAGGCCCGGCGGGACGAAGGAGGCCCATGACGCAGCCCGATCCCACCTCCCTCGACGACGGCGCCGTCCGCATCAACCCCGTCGTGTCGCGGCTCGGCACCTACGCCTGGAAGGGGATCGGCATCGGGATCGTCGTCCTGGCGGTGCTCAAGCTGCTGGCCGCGCTGTGGGTCCTGGTCCTGGCGGCGGCCGTGGCCATGCTGCTGGGCCGGGCCCTCGACCCGGTGGCCCGGCGGCTGCGGCGGGCCGGGTTGCGGCCGGCGCTGGTGGCGGCGACGACGCTCGTCGGGTTCCTGCTCGTGCTGGCGGGGCTCATGGCCTGGCTGGTGCCGTCGATCGTGCACGAGTTCGCCGACCTCGGGCCGACCCTGGAGAACGCCGTCGACGACGTGCAGGACTGGCTGGTCAACGACAGCCCGTTCGACGTGTCCCGCAAGGACGTCGAGGACTTCCGCTCCCAGGCCGGCGACCGCGTGACCGAGGTGCTCAAGTCGCAGAGCGGCACGGTCGTGAGCGGCACCGTGGTCGTGTTCGAGGTGGTGACGGGCATCGTGCTGGCGCTGGTCAGCACGTTCTTCCTGCTGAAGGACGGCGAGCGGTTCTGCGACTGGACGCTCGGGTTCCTGTCCGAGGAGCACCGCCCGGTGGCCCGCCGGCTGGCGGGCCGGGCCTGGCAAACGCTGGGCGGCTACCTGCGGGGGTCGGCGATGCTCGGGCTCATCGAGGGCGCCATCATCGGCACCACCGTGTGGCTGGTGGGCGGCGCGCTGGCCGTGCCGGTGGCGGTGATCACGTTCTTCGCCGCCTTCCTGCCCTTCGCCGGCGCGGTCATCGCCGGCGGGGTGGCGGTGCTGGTCACGCTGGTCACGGCCGGGTTCGCCGAGGCGGTGATCGTGCTGGTGGTGGCCGTGCTGGTGCAGCAGTTCGACAACGACCTGCTGGCGCCGTGGGTGTTCGGCCGGTCGCTGGAGCTGCACCCGCTGATCGTCCTGGCCGCCATCGTGGCCGGCAGCACGCTGTTCGGCGCCTTCGGCGCCTTCCTGGCCGTGCCCGTCTCGGCCATGGCCATCAACGTGGTGGCGGAGTACCGGGCCCACAGCGGGGAGTTGGCGGCCGCCGCGGCCGCCGGCCCCGACCCGCCGCCCGACTAGCCGCGCGACAGTGGTGGCATGTTCGACGTCGACCGGCTCCTCGACGAGTGCCGGGCCGCCGGGGCCGAGGCCGAGCCCCGCCTGGCCGTGCGGGACGTGCTCGCCCGCGCCCTGGACCGCCCCGGCGACGTGGCCGCCGCCCTGCGGCCGACGGAGGGCGGCCTGCAGTTCCTCCACCACGCGGAGGACCTGACCGTCGTGCACGTGGTGTGGGCCCCCGGCATGCGCCTCTACCCGCACGACCACCGCATGTGGGCGGCCATCGCGATCTACACCGGGCGCGAGGACAACACGTTCTACCGCCGCGCCGGCGCCGGCGATCGCGGCCTGGACGAGACGGGCGGCCGGTCGCTGGCCGTCGGCGACGTCCTGCTCCTCGGGGACGACACGATCCATGCCGTGACCAACCCCGAGGCCCGCCTCACCGGTGCCATCCACGTCTACGGCGGCGACTTCGTCAACGAGCCCCGCAGCCAGTGGGGGCCCGGCCCGCAGGAGGAGCGGCCCTTCGACCTCGACGAGGCGCGCCGCCAGTTCGAGGAGGCCAACCGAGCGGCCGCCAACCGATGATTCCTGGCCGCGGCCGAGGTCCAAACCTGCATGCCGACCTTTGACATCAACGGCCTCCCCCTCTGGTACGAGGAGCACGGCGACCCCGGCGGGCCGCCACTCGTCGCCCTCCACGGCGGGATCCTGACCTTCGACGGCAGCTTCGCCGACGTGCTCCCGTGGCTGGCGGAGGGCCGGCGGGTGATCGGCGTCGAGCTCCAGGGCCACGGCCACACGCCCGACACGGGCCGCGCCATGTCGATCGACCGCTTCGCCGACGACGTCGCCGAGCTGCTCGACCACCTCCGGATCGACCAGGCGGACCTCTGGGGCTTCAGCCTCGGGGCGCTGACCGCGACGGGCGTGGCCGTCCGGCACCCGTCGAAGGTCCGCCGCCTCGTGCTCGCCGCCGTCAACATCCGGCCCGACGGCTACCACCCCGAGATCACCGCGCCGGAGCAGGACGATCCCCGCCTCCCCACCGAGCAGGAGTTCGCGTCCTGGCAGGCGGCCTACGAGGCCGTGGCGCCGAACCCCGACGACTTCTTCCCGTTCCTCGAGCGGATGCAGCCGGTCGTCCACGACTGGCCCGGCTGGACCGACGACGAGGTCCGGTCGGTCACGGCGCCCACGCTGCTCGTGATCGGCGACCGGGACTTCGTCCGCCTCGACCACGCCGCGGAGATGCTCGAGCTCTTCCCCGCCGGCCGCCTCGCGGTCCTCCCCGGCACGCGGCACACGGAGGTGATGCAGCGGTCGGACCAGCTCCGGGCGCTCGTGGTGCCGTTCCTCGCCTGAGCCGGCGAGCCGGGTGTCAGCCGGTGTCGGCGGTCGCCCCGGCCTCGGGCTCGGTCGCCGCCTCGGCCACCGCCCGGTCGCGCTCGTCCTGGAGGGCGGTGAGGACCGCCAGCATGATCTGCTGCATGTCGTCGTCCAGGTACTTGCGGGCCCGGAACAGGACCGCGGCGCCGAGGAACGACAGCGGCGAGACGGCCAGGAACGCCACCCGCAGGTTCTCGTCGTACATGCTCGAGATCGCCGACACCACGAACGGCGCGGCCGCCTGGCCGGCCACCACCGCCACCAGGTTGAACGCCCCGAACCCCGTGCCCCGCAGGTGGGCCGGCAGCGCGTCGGTCAGCCCCGCCCGCAGGCCGGGGATGGCCATCGAGTCCACGAACAGCCCGGCGGTCTGGAGCCCGAAGGCGGCCAGGAAGGCGGGCAGCGAGTAGGTCGACGGCCGGATCAGGTACGAGGCGGTGAAGAACCCGGTCCCCACGAACAGGAAGACCGCCGGCAGCGCCAGCCGCCCGCCCTGCACCTTGGGTGCCCATTTGTCCGCCACCCGGCCGCCGACCAGGATGCCGGGCACCCCGGCCAGGATGGCCAGCAGCATGAACCACGCCTCGGCGTCGCCCTCGGCCACGTGCAGCTGGCGCACGTAGTACTGCGCCAGCCACGACGAGATGGCGGTGACGGTGAACAGCAGCGCCGCCACGCCGACCAGCGCGTAGCGCATGGTGCGGATGCGCAGGACGGTCCGCATGTCGGCCCGCAGCCCGCTCACCATGTCGCCGAGGAAGCGCCGGAACCCGTGCTCGAACAGCCGGGGGTGGTCGTCGTCGGCGTGCTCGATGTCGCCGGCGCCCAGGGCGGCCATCAGGTCGGCGGTGCCCCGCTTGGGCTCCCGCATCCGCCGGACGATCGCCGCCACCGCCAGTCCGGGCAGCGCCACCACCACCAGCGCCCAGCGCCAGCCGAGCACGATGCCGAGCACGCCGCCGGCCGCCACGCCCACGCCGGTGCCGACGAACAGCATCACCATCTGGATCGAGAACGCCTTGCCCCGCCGCTCGGGCGGGTAGTAGTCGCCGATCAGGCTGGCCGCCGACGGCTCGCTCACCCCCTGCCCGAAGCCCAGCAGCGAGCGCAGGCCCACCAGCATGGGGAAGCTCATCGCCGCCGCCCCGGCGGCGGTGAGGCCCGACCAGGCCACCACCGTGGTGCCGATGGCGCGGGTGCGGTTCCAGCGGTCGGCCAGGTAGCCGGCCGGGACGGTTACGACGCCGTTGAACAGCAGCTGGGCCGACAGCAGGATGCCGATGGCGAAGTCGCCCACGCCGAAGTGGGTCTTCAGCGGGTCGATCAGGCCGCGGACGATGTTCTTGTCGGCCTCGTCCAGCAGCACCACGAGCCCCAGCACCCACATCGGCTCGGACAGCAGCTTGCGGGGGATGCGGCGGATCCGGGACATGGTCGCAAGATTCTGCACTGCCACTGCACGCGTATGCTCACCCGGACGCCTGACGTGGGAGGGAACGACATGGCGAGGTCGGCGATCGAAGTGGCCGAGTCCGTGCGGGGCGGCGAGGTGCGGGCGGTCGAGGTGCTCGACGACGCGCTGGCCGCCATCGAGGCCGGCAACGGCGAGCTGGGCGCCTTCGTCCACGTGGACGAGGCGCTGGCCCGGCAGGCGGCCGAGGCGGTCGACGCCGCGGTGGCGGCGGGGCGCGACCCCGGACCGTTCGCGGGCGTCCCCATCGGCGTGAAGGACCTGGAGGACTGCGCCGGGATGCCGACCAGCCACGGATCGCTGCTCTACGCGGCCCGGGGTCCGGTCGAGGCCGACTCGGTCCACGTGGCCCGGCTGCGGGCGGCCGGGGCGGTGCCGGTGGGCAAGACGGCGGCGCCCGAGTTCGGCACGCTCAACTTCACCAAGACCAAGGCGTTCGGCGTCGCCCGCAACCCGTGGGACCCCGAGCGCACCCCGGGCGGGTCGAGCGGCGGCAGCGCGGCCGCCGTGGCGGCGGGCTGGATCCCGGCGGCCACGGCCAGCGACGGCGGTGGCTCGACCCGCATCCCGGCCGCCTTCTGCGGCCTGGTCGGGTTCAAGCCCAGCCACGGCCGCATCCCCCACCCGGGGCCGACGGGCTCGGAGACCGCGGTGTTCGGCCTGCTCACCACCACCGTGGCCGATGCGGCCCGCCACGTCGACGTGGTCGCCGGCCCCGACGACCACGACCGCTTCTCGCTGCCGCCCGCGGCCGTCGCCTACGAGGCCGCCATCGAGACGCTGCCGGTCGAGGGCCTGCGGGCCCGGTGGTCGCCGGACCTCGGCGTGCTGCGCTGCGACCCCGAGGTGCGGGCGATCGCCGAGGGCGCGGCCCGCGACCTGGCGGCGGCGGCCGGCCTGGCGCTCGACGACGAGCCGGTGGCGCTGACCGACCCGGTGCGGGCGTGGCTGGGCGCCGGCGCCCTCGACCTGTGGTTCGAGCTGGAGCCGGGCATGTGGCCGGGGGTGGCCGACGACCTGACCCGCTACAGCCGCTCGGTCCTGGAGCAGACCGTCGACTACCCGCTGCCCCGCTACGCCGAGGCGGTGCGCCGGCGGGACGGGCTGGTGCAGGAGGTGGCGGGCCTGTTCGCCGACGTCGAGATCGTGATGACGCCCACCACGGCGGTGCCGGCCTTCCCCGCCGGCGGCCCGCCCCCGGCGGAGATCGACGGCGCCCCGGCGACGCCGCTCGGCGCGTCGGCCACGCCGTTCACCATGCTGGCCAACCTGTGCTGGAACCCGGCGGTCTCCGTCCCCGCCGGCCGCACGGCGGGTGGGCTCCCGGTCGGCCTCCAGATCATGGCCCGCCGCCACCACGACGAGGTCCCCTTGCGCCTGGCCCGCATCTGGGAGCAGCTCCGCCCCTGGCCCCGCACAGCGGCGGACGCCGGCTAGTCCTTCCGGCTAGTCCTTGCGGTCCCTCAGGTAGCGCTCGACCTCCTCGACCAGCGAGCGGGCGTCGCCGCCCTCGCCGTCGTCCTCGTCGTGGCGGTGCTCCAGTTGGGTCACGTAGTCGGACGTCTCCTCGTCCTCCTGGACCAGCTCGGTCACCTGGCGCTCGTAGGCGGCCGCTGCGATCTCGAGGTCGGTGGTCGGGATCCACATGCCCAGCACCTCGGCCGTGTACTCCAGCAGGGCCAGCACCGCCTTGGGCGACGGCGCCGTCGGCACGTAGGTCGGCACCGCGGCCCACAGCGACGCCGCGGGCAGGCCGGCCTCCCGGCACGTGGCCGACAGCACGCCGACCACCCCGGTGGGGCCCTGGTAGGTGGAGGGGCGCAGGCCCAGCTCGGCCTGGAGGGCGGGGTCGCTGACCGTGCCCACCACGGGCACGGGCCGGCTGTGGGGCACCTCGGCCACCAGGGCGCCGAGGATGACCACCAGCCGGCAGTCGAGGTCGCGGGCCACGCCCGCGATCTGCTCGCAGAACGTGCGCCACTTGAGCTGGGGCTCGGTGCCCAGCAGCAGCAGGGCGTCGCCGGCGTCCCCGGGGAGGCTCGCCGCGTAGACCTCGGTGCGCGGCCAGGAGATGCGGCGCACGCCGTCGTCGTCGATCTCGGCCTGGGGCCGGGTCGAGGTGAAGTCGAAGAACTCCTCGGGGTCGACGTCGGCCACCAGCTCCGCGTCGTAGCGCTCGATGAGGTAGCGCACCGCCCCACTGGCCGCGTCGCCGGCGTCGTTCCAGCCCTCGAACGCCGCGACGAGGACCGGGTGGTCGAGCTTGGGGTGTGCGTGCCACCGGACGTGGTTCACCCCGTCATGGTACGGGCACCCGGCCCGCGACCGGCCCCGGAGCGTTTCGCCCTGGCCAAGCCGCCTCTACTGTGAGGACGTGACCCCCCACACCGTACGTACCGTGGCCGAGGTGATGAGCTCGCCGGTGGCCACCGTCTCGCCCGACGAGACCGTGGCCCAGGCCGCCGCCGTCATGAAGGACCGCTCGGTCGGCTCCGTGGTCGTCGTGGACGGCACCCGCCCGATCGGCATCCTCACGGAGCGCGACATCGTGCGGCTGGCGGCCGCCGGCCCCTCGGGCGAGGGCACCAAGGTCGCCGAGTGGATGACGTCCGACCCCGACTGCGTCGAGCCCGGCCTGTCGGTGCAGGAGGCGTTCGCCTCGCTGGGCGCCCACGGCTACCGCCACATCCCGGTGGTCGACGGGACGGGCCTGGTCGGCATCGTGTCGATGCGCGACCTCATGCGCCTGGCCCAGATCCAGCCCGTCGTCCACCCCGGCCAGATCGAGGCGCCCCCGGGCCTGGAGGGCGTGATCGTGGCCGAGACCCAGGTGGGCGACGTCCGGGGGATGGAGGGCTTCTACCACTACCGCCAGTACTCGGCCGTCGAGCTGGCCCAGAAGCGGTCGCTGGAGGACGTGTGGTTCCTCCTGTTCGAGGGCCACCTGCCGACCCCGGCCGAGAGCGAGGCCTTCGCCGCCGAGGTCCGGTCCAAGCGCCGGCCGCCCGAGGCCGTGTGGCGGCTGCTGCCCGAGCTCGCGGCGGCGGGCGGGCCGATCATGGACCAGCTGCGCACCGCGGTGTCGCTGCTGGGCCACAGCGAGGGCTACCCGCCCTGGCTCGACATCCCGCCGGCCGAGCTGCGGGCGGCCGCCATCCAGGTGTGCGCGGCGGTGCCGACGATGATCATGGCGCTGCACCGCCTCGGCCACGGCCAGGACCCGGTCGACCCCGACCCCGACCTGGGCTACGGGGCCAACTACCTGCGGATGATGCTCGGCGAGGCACCCGATCCCGACGACGCCCGGGCCGTCGAGCAGTACCAGATGCTCACGATCGACCACGGGTTCAACGCCTCGACCTTCACGGCCCGGGTCATCACCTCGACCGGCGCCGACCTGGCCGCCGCGGTCACCGGCGGCATCGCCTCGCTGTCGGGGCCGCTGCACGGCGGCGCCCCGTCCCGGGCGCTCGAGCTGCTCGACGCCATCGGCACCCCCGAGAACGCCCGCCCCTACCTGGTCGACGCCGTGACCAAGGGCGAGAGGATCATGGGGTTCGGCCACCGGGTCTACAAGACCGACGACCCCCGCTCGCTCTTCCTGCGGGACGTGGCCGAGCGCATCCAGGCCACCAAGGTCGACTTCGCCAAGCAGGTCGAGCAGACCGTGGTCGACGTGCTGGCCGAGCTCAAGCCGGGCCGCAACCTCTACGCCAACGTCGAGTTCTACGCCGGGGTGGTCATGGAGCACGCCGGGCTGCCGCCCGAGCTGTTCAGCCCGACGTTCGCGTCCAGCCGGGTGATCGGCTGGTGCGCCAACATCCTGGAGCAGGCGGCCGACAACCGGATCATCCGCCCGTCGGCCCGCTACGTGGGGCCGCCGCCGCCCCAGCCCGTGCCCGACGCGGGATGATGCCCAGCCAGTGACCTACAGCCTGGGGATCGATCTCGGCAGCACCTACACGGCGGCGGCGACCGTCCGCGGCGGGCGGGCCGAGGTGGTCTCGTTGAGCTACCGGGCCACGGCGATCCCCACCGTGGTCGTCCTGGCCGACGACGGCACGTTCGTGGTGGGCGACCCCGCCGAGCGGCGGGGGGCCGGCACGCCCGAGCGGCTGGCCCGGGAGTTCAAGCGCCGGGTCGGCGACCCCACGCCGCTGCTGCTCGGGGCACGCCGGTGTCGATCGACCGGCTGCTGGCCGAGGTGATCGCCTTCGTCCACCGCACGGTGGCGGCCACCGAGGGCGAGCCGCCGGCCGCGACCGTGGTCACCCACCCGGCCAACTGGGGGCCGTTCAAGCGGGACGTGCTGGTCCAGGCCGTGCGGCTGGCCGGGGTGGGCGAGGCGACGCTGCTGCCCGAGCCGGTGGCCGCCGCCACCTGGTACGCCCGGGCCGAGCGCCTGGCGCCCGGGGCGACCGTGGCCGTCTACGACCTGGGCGGCGGCACGTTCGACACGGTCGTGCTGGAGATGGGGGCCGACGGGTCCTTCGCGGTGCGGGGCCAGCCCGAGGGGGTCGAGCGGCTGGGCGGGGTCGACGTCGACTCCGCCGTGCTCGGCCACGTGCTGCGGGCGCTGGGCCCGGCGGCCGACGGGCTCGACGCCGACGACCCGGCCACCGTGCTGGCCGTGAACCGGCTGCGGCGGGACTGCGTCGAGGCCAAGGAGGCGCTGTCGTCGGAGACGGCGGTGTCGATCCCGGTGATGCTGCCCCACCTGCGGGACCAGGTGCTGATCCAGCGGCGGGAGCTGGAGGAGCTGATCGCCCCGCTGCTGGCCCCGACGACCGACGCCCTGGCCCGGGTGGTGGCGTCGGCCGGGCTGGCGCCCGGGCAGCCGGACGCGGTGCTGCTGGTCGGCGGCGCGTCGCGCACGCCGCTGGTGGCCCGGGAGGTGACGGCGGCCCTGGGCCGCCCGGTGGCGGTCGACGCCCACCCCAAGCACCCGGTCGCGCTGGGCGCGGCGCTGGTGGCCGAGTCCCGGGCGCCGGCCGTCCCGCCCGTTCCGTGGACGGAATTGGTTGGGAGTCAACCAATTCCGTCCACGGAACGGCCCCCGCCGCCGGTTACCCGGCGCCCGGCTGGCCTGGACGGTCGACCTGGGCGAGGACCTGACCGCCCCGGTCACCGACGGGACCCACGCCTTCGTCATGGACGACGAGGGCACCCTGTCGGCCATCTCGGTGGCGGCCGGCGAGGTCGACTGGCAGGCCGACCTCGGCGGGCAGTCGGTCGGGCACTCGCCGCTGGTGGCGGGGGGCGTCGTGCTGGCCGGCTCGAGCGAGCCGAACCAGGTCGAGGCGTTCGACGCGGCCAGCGGGGCGGTGCGGTGGACGGTGCCCGACCTGTTCTACACGGGTGCCCCGGCGGCGTTCCGCGACACGGCGATCGTGGGGACGGGTGGCGACGTGGTGGCGCTGGGCCTGGCCGACGGCAAGGAGCGGTGGCGGACGACGCTGCCCCAGGACGTGGGCGTGTGGTCGGGCCTGGTCGTGGCCGGCGACGCGGTGGTGCTGGGCACCGACGACGGCAAGGTGGCGGCGCTCGACGCGGCCACCGGCCGGGTGCGGTTCGTGACGCCGGGGCCCAACAGCAGCGAGAGCCAGCCGATGTGGGGTGTGACCGTGGTGGGGGGCACCGTGATCGCGTTCGACGACGACTCGGACGTGAGCGGCGTCGCCCTCGACACCGGCGCCCTGCGGTGGACGCTCGACGCCCACGCCCGGCACCCGGGCGTGATGGCCGCGCTCGGCCGCGACGCGGCGGTGGCCCTGGACTCGCGCCAGGTGCTGGTCCTCGACCCGGCCACCGGCCGGGAGCGCCGGCGCCTGTCGGGCGAGGTCTCGTCCCTGGCGGCGCTGCCGGGGGACCGGCCGCTGCTGGCCATGGCCCAGCTGGGCTCGCTGCGGGCGGTGGCGCCGGACGGCCGGCAGGTGTGGACGGTCTCGCTGCCCTCCCCGGCCATCTACCTGGCCATGGGCAAGGGGGTGCCGGTGGCGGTCGACCCGGCGGGGAAGGTGACCGGGTACCGGCTGGCGACGTGAGGGGGCCGGGCTGCCTACGGTGTCGGGGGTGAAGATCGAGATCGCCACCACGCTGACCCCGGCCATCGTCGACGCGATCGAGCGCCTGGTGCCCCAGCTGTCCCGGTCCAACCCGCCGCCGACGACAGCCGAGCTCGGCGAGGTGGTGGCGTCGCCCGCCACCGACCTGTTCCTGGCCCTGGCCGACGACGGCACGATCGTGGGCACGGCGACGCTGGTGACGTTCCGGATCCCGACGGGCATGCGGGCGTGGATCGAGGACGTGGTGGTCGACCAGGCCGCCGGCCGCCAGGGCGTCGGCCGGGCCCTCACGGACGCCATGCTCGCCCGCGCCCGCGACCGCGGCTGCGTCACGGTCGACCTCACGTCCCGCCCGTCCCGCGAGACGGCCAACCGCCTCTACCAGCGCGTCGGCTTCGCCCCCCGCGAGACCAACATCTACCGCTACGACCTGCGCGACAGAACCTGACCCTCGACGCTGGCCCGGGTCGGCAACCGGTCAGGGCCAGGCGCGGGGGGCGAGGAACGGGTCGAGCGCCACCCGGCCGGCCAGGTTGTCGATCATGCCGACCAGCGACGCGAACGCGCACTCGGCCAGCACGTCGAGGACATCCCCCGGCGTCAGGCCGGCCAGCCGGGCCCGCTCCAGCACGGTCTCGCCGACCTTGCCTCGGTCCCGCACGATGGCCTGGGCCAGGGCGTACACCGCCCCGCACCTGCCGGTGCCGTCGGTCGGGCCGGCGCCCGAGCGCATGGCGGCGATGGACGCCTCGTCCTCGCCCATGCCGGCCAGCATCGTCGAGTGGAAGGCCACCCCGTAGGCGCCGTCGACCGCCACGCCGACGGCGAGGCCGGCCACCTCCCGCAGCACCGGGTCGAGCGGTCCGTCGGCGATCGCCCGCCGCAGGGCGTCGAACCCGGCCAGCAGCGTCGGCGACTCGGCGATCGACGCCGCCAGGTTGGGCACCAGCCCCAGCTCCGAGGCGATGCCGTCGAGCACCGGCTGGGATCCCGAGGGGGCGCTGTCCGTGGTGTGGATGGTGAGTTGCATGCCCGGCAGGATCCGCCCGGTCCCGCGCCCCGGCGATTCCCCGCCAGGGAAGCGTGCCGGCTCCGTCCCGCCCGTAGGGTCTGCGCCATGTCCGCGTCCCGCACGGTGCTGGAGGCGCCGGCCGGCGTCGGCGACCTCCTGCGTTACTGGCGGGGCGTCCGGCGCATGAGCCAGCTGGAGCTGGCCGGCGAGGCCGGCACCACGCCCCGCCACGTCAGCTTCGTCGAGACCGGCCGCTCCCAGCCCAGCCGGCAGATGGTCGTGCGCCTGGCCCGGGCCCTCGACGTCCCCCTGCGGGAGCGCAACGGCCTGCTGCGGGCGGCCGGCTACGCCCCGCTGTACTCGGCCGAGCCCCTCGACGCCCCCCAGCTCGCCCGGGTCGAGGCGGCGCTCACCGCCATGCTCGCCCAGCACGAGCCGTTCCCTGCGGTGGTGCTCGACGCCGGCTGGAACGTGGTCCGCTCCAACGGTGCCGCCGCCCAGCTGTTCGCGGCGCTGGCCGCCCCCGAGCCCCTGCCCGAGGCGCCCAACGTGCTGCGGCTCATCCTCGGTCCGGGCCCGGTGCGGTCCCGGGTCCGCAACTGGGACACGGTCGCCCCCGGCCTGCTCGACCGGGCCCGCCGGGAGGCGGTCGGTGGCGTGACCGACCCGGACACGGCCGCCCTGCTCGACCGCCTGCGGGCCGAGCCCGAGCTGGCGGCGCTGGTGGCCCGCCCGCCCGACGCCACCCCGCCCGCCGGCCCGGTGTTCGACGTGTGCCTCGACCTCGACGGGACGCCGCTCAGCTTCTTCTCGGTCGTCTCGACCCTCGGGACCCCGAGCGACGTCACCGCCGAGGAGCTGCGGGTCGAGGCGTTCTTCCCGTCCGACGAGGCCACGGCCACCACGTGGCGGGCCCGGCGGTCGGCCACACTGGAGCCCGGCCCACGGGGGGAGAACCGATGAGCACCATTGCCGTCCTGGCCGACACCCACGACGAGATCGTCCCGTGGGCGGCGGTGTCCGAGCGGATCGCCGAGCTGTTCGCCGGCGCCGACCTCATCGTCCACTGCGGCGACATCACGACAGCCGCAGTGCTCGACCACCTGGCCACCGTCGCCCCGGTCGTCGCCACCCGCAACGACGGCGACCCGCCGCCCGAGCCGCCCCGGCTGGAGGACGGGCCCCGGGTCGTCGCCCACGACGGCGTCGACGTGGGCGTGGTGTTCGCCCTGCCCGAGGGCACCGACGTGGCCGAGCTGTTCGGCCGCCCGCTGCGCCTGGTGCTCTACGGCGGCACGCACGCCGCCTCGGTCGAGGAGCGGGACGGCACCCTGCTGGTCAACCCCGGCAGCCCCACGCTGGCCGAGCGGGCCACGGTCGCCCTGGTCGACGTGGACGGCGACGACCTCCGGGCGCGGATCGTGGAGGTCTAGGGCGGCGGTGTACCCGGCCCCGTGCGTGACACCGGGCCGGGTACACAACCCTTCCCGCCACCGCCGCCGAGGGTTCGCCCCGGGAGCTCGACGGCGGCGAGGACCTACGACGATCGTGGGGTCGGTCCCTCGCTCCCCCGCGAGGAGGCTCCCCACTTCTAGTGCCGCGCCGAGGCGCGGTCAACCACCAACCGCGCGAAAACGGCGGAAATTACTGCGCCGACAGCGCCGCTGCCGGCCGCACGGCCGCCGGGATCTTGTGCACCGCGTCGCCCGGGCGGACGATCCCACCCACGACGACCTTGGTGTTCATGCCCCGCAGCCGGAGCTCGCGGCCCACGGGCGAGTTGACGAACCGCATGGCGTCCCGCCCGAAGCGGGCGACGAACTTGGCGCACCCCGTGTGGGGCGGCTCGGTCACCTCGATCACCGCGGTGCCCAGCACCAGCTGGGTCCCCGGCGGCAGGTTGGTGACGCTCAGGTCCAGGTCGACGTGGAGCTGGTCGCCGGCCAGCACCCGCGTGTCGGGGTCGACCGCGACGAACCGGGACAGCCGGGCGTTGATGAGCGTGAGCTGCCGGTCGGCGTGGGCGGCGCCGTCGGGCGTGGACGAGCTGCCCCGGGTGCGCCAGCAGTCGCCGACCAGGCCCTCGACCGTGTCGAGCCGGCCCTCATCGAGCACGGCGCGCTCCTCGACGGACGGCCGGGCCACGACCAGCTCGACCGGCCCGCCGTCGGCCGGGGCCGCCCGGAAGTCGTCGAGCGCCGCCTCCAGCTCGGCCGTCGTGCGGTGCCCGTCCGTCCCGTGGTCCATCGGTCCAGCATGGGTCAGGCGTCGCCCGCGGGGCCAACCCTTTCCAGGTCGGTGCCGAAGGGCCGGTGGTCGGAGGCGTACGCCCGCACCACCGCGGGCCGCCGGGCCACCAGGTCGGGGGTCGACAGCACGTAGTCGACCCGGGCCCGGGGGAACACGGCGCTGAACGTGGCGCCCGGGCCCTCGCCCGCCGCGGCCCAGGCGTCGACCAGCACGGCGGTGAGCGTCCGGACCTCGGGGGTGTCCGGCCGGGCGTTGAGGTCGCCGGTCAGCACGACCGGCCCCGCCGTGGCGCCCACGATGCCGGCCACCGCATCCGCCTGCGCCCGCCGCGCCGACGACGAGTTGTGCTGCAGGTGGGTGGCGAACGCGGTCAGGGGGGCGCCGTCGACCTCGACGACCGCCTCCAGCAGGCCGCGCTGCTCGGTCCCCCCGGGCCGCGGCAACAGGGTGTTGCGCCACGACAGGACGGGGTAGGCAGACAGGATGGCGTTGCCGTACTGCCGGCGCGGCGCTCCGGTGGTCGCGGGCTCCCTGTCGATGTTGGGCCCGAAGACCGGCTCGAGCCCGAGGCGCCATCCCAGCTCGGCCGCCTGGTCGGCGAAGCCGCTGCGCTCGCCGAAGTGCCGGTCGACCTCCTGCAGCCCGACCAGCGTGGCCCCGGTGGCGGCGATGGCCCGGGCCGTGCGGTCGAGGTCGAGCCGGCCGCCGAGGCCGACCCCGTGATGGATGTTGTACGTCGCCACCCGCACCGTCCGGTTCTACACGAACGGAAGGTGGCCGATCGGCCACGGTCACGGGCCTGCCGTACGACAAGCGAAACCCACCCGGTAGGGTCCTTCGGGACCACCAGCCGAGTCGCTCCGGACAGTTGGGGGCGCCGGAGAGGGGGACACCCATGACCACCGCGACCCGGCAAGTGGATGCGCCAGCCGACCTGCGCACCCGCTACCACGACGTCAGGCGCTTCACCGAGGCGCTGGCGGCACCGCTCTCGGCCGAGGACCAGACGGTCCAGACGATGCCCGACGTCAGCCCCACGAAGTGGCACCGGGCCCATACGACGTGGTTCTTCGAGACGTTCATCCTGGCCGCCCACGTGCCGGGCTACCAGGCGGTCGACCCTGCCTACCGGTTCCTCTTCAACTCCTACTACGAGGCGATCGGGCCCCGGCACGCCCGCCCCGAGCGGGGCCTGCTCACCCGGCCCGGCATCGCCGAGATCGCCGCCTACCGCCGCGCCGTCGATGCCGCCATGGACGACCTGCTCGGCCACCGGCCCGAGACGGTGACCGCCGACCTCGCCGCGCTGATCGAGCTCGGCCTCCACCACGAGCAGCAGCACCAGGAGCTGCTGCTCATGGACATCAAGCACGTGCTGGCCACCAACCCCCTGCAGCCCGCCTACGCGCCCCCCGGCGCCCGGCCCGGCCCCGCCACGGCCGACGACGGGTGGATCGAGTGCGAGGGCGGGGTCGTCGAGATCGGCTACGACGGCGACGGCTTCCACTACGACAACGAGGACCCGCGCCACGAGGTCATGCTGCGGCCCTACGCGCTGGGCGGCGCCCTCGTCACGGCGGGCGACTGGCTCGGCTTCATCGACGACCGGGGCTACGAGCGCCCCGAGCTGTGGATGTCCGACGGCTGGGCGGTCGTGCAGGACCAGGGCTGGGACGCGCCCGGCTACTGGTTCCACGAGGACGCCGGCTGGTCCCTCCAGACGCTGACCGGCCCGCGCCCGGTCGACCCCGACGAGCCGGTCGTGCACGTGAGCTGGTACGAGGCCGACGCCTACGCCCGCTGGGCGGGCTGCCGGCTGCCCACCGAGGCCGAGTGGGAGGCCGTGGCCCGGGGCCGGGTCATCCGCGTCCCGGGCGCGGCGCCGGGCCTCGACGCCGCCGGCCTGGCCGGCCCCGGCCTCCACCCCGCCATCGTCGGCGAGGGGTGGGACGGCGCCGTGTGGCAGTGGACCGCCAGCCCTTACGGCCCCTATCCGGGCTTCCAGCCCGCCGCCGGCGCGGTCGGCGAGTACAACGGCAAGTTCATGGTCAACCAGCAGGCGCTGCGGGGCGGCGCCTGCATCACGCCGGCCGGCCACACCCGGCCCACCTACCGGAACTTCTTCCCCCCGGGCTCGAGGTGGGCGTTCAGCGGGCTGCGCCTGGCGGTCGACAGGTGACGGTGCTGTCACCGGGCAAGGTGACGGTCGACGTCCGCCTGGTCCCCGAGGACCTGGGTCAGGCCCTGCGGCGCGACGCCCGCGCCGGCCTCACCGCCACGCCCAAGACGATGCCGCCGGTCTGGTTCTACGACGACCGGGGCTGCGAGCTGTACGAGGCGATCACCCGCACTCCCGAGTACTACCCGTTCCGCACCGAGCGCGACCTGCTGCGCCGGTCGGCCGGCCAGATCGCCGAGGCCGCCGGGGCGTCGGTGCTCGTCGAGCTGGGCTCGGGCACGTCGGAGAAGACCCGGCTGCTGCTCGAGGCGATGGCCGCCGGCACTGCCGGCCTCGCCGGCTACGTCCCCTTCGATGTGGCCGAGGGCACGCTGCGGTCGGCGGCCGAGGCCGTGGCCGAGGAGTTCGGGGTCGGCGTCCACGCCGTCGTGGGCGACTTCCACGAGCACCTGGAGGACATCCCCGACCTCGACGGCCCGCGGTTGGTGGCGTTCCTCGGCAGCACGATCGGCAACTTCCCGCCGCCCCAGCGCCGGGAGTTCCTCGAGAACCTGGCCTCGCTGCTGGGCCCGTCCGACCGTTTCCTGCTGGCCACCGACCTGGTCAAGCCCGTCGACCGGCTGGTCGCCGCCTACGACGACGCCGAGGGCGTGACCGCGGCGTTCGACCTCAACCTGCTGTCGGTGCTGAACCGCGAGCTGGGGGCCGACTTCGACCCCGACCGGTTCGAGCACATGGCCGCCTGGGACCCCGAGAACCGCTGGATGGAGATGCGGCTGCGGGCCCGGGAGGCGATGACCGTGCACGTCGAGGAGCTCGACCTGGTGGTCGAGTTCGCAGCCGGCGAGCAGATGCGCACCGAGATCAGCTCCAAGTTCACCTTCGACCTGGTCCGGCGCGAGCTGGGCGCCGTCGGCCTCCAGGTCACCGGCCTGTGGACCGACCCCGCAGGCGACTACCTCCTCACCCTCGCCCGCCCGGCGTGACCGCGCTGGTCGTCGCGGTCACGGCCCCGGCGGCCGAGGCCGAGCTGGCGGCCGACGCCCTGTGGGCCGCGGGTGCGGTGGCGGTCGAGGAGCGGGCCGGGCCGGGCGCGGCCACCGTGCTGGTGGCGGCGACGGCGGACGGCGCGGTCGAGCCGTTGCTGGCGGCGGTGGCCGGCCGGTGGCCCGCCGAGGCGGCCCCGGTCGACCTCGACGCCGCGCTCGACGCCTGGCGGGACCATGCCCGGCCGGTCGAGGGGGGCGCCCGGCTGCGGGTCCGCCCCCCGTGGCTGCCCGCCGGGGCGGGCGACCGGGTCGAGGTGGTGATCGACCCGGGCCGGGCGTTCGGCAGCGGGGCCCACGCCTCGACCCGGCTGGCGCTGGCCGCGCTCGACGGGCTGGTGACCGGGGGCGAGGCGGTGCTGGACGTCGGCTGCGGCAGCGGCGTGCTGGCGCTGGCCGCGCTGGCGTTGGGGGCGGCCGAGGCCACCGGGGTCGACGTCGACCCGGCCGCCCTGGCGGCGGCGGCCGCCAACGCCGGTCGCAACCCCGGCCTCGGCCCGCTCGCGCTGGGCGAGGCGGTCCCGCCCGACCGGCGCTACGACCTGGTGCTGGCCAACATGCTGCTCCCCGACCTGGTGGCGCTGGCCCCCGGGATCGCCGCCGCGGTCCGCCCGGGCGGCGTCGCCGTGCTGTCCGGCGTGCTGCTCGGGCAGCGGCCGGGCCTGGTCGCCGCCTACCCCGGCCTCGCCCCCGAGTCCGAGCGGGCCGACGACGGCTGGCTGGCCCTCACCCTTCGGGCGCCGTGACCGGTTCGACGGACACGACCGCCGCCACCGGGATCGGCCCGTAGACGTGGGGGTAGGCCTCGCCGGGGCGGGCCTCCTCCCAGCGCAGGTCGGCGGTCAGCGCGCCGGGGTCGAGCACGAGGACCAGCAGGTCGCCGGCGCCGGCGAAGTGGCGGGCCAGCGTGCCGGCCAGCTGGTCGCGGGTCGAGCAGTGGACGAACCCCTCGGTGGCCAGGCTGCCGGGCACCACCTCGCCGGCCTCCCGGGCCGCGGCCCAGGCGCCGGGGGTGGTGATGTGGAGCAGGTCGTCGCCTTCCACCGCGTCAGGCCGCCTCGAGCCGGTAGATCGTCCCGTCGAGCGAGATGACGTAGACCTCGCCGGCCCCGTCGGTGCCGAACGACACCAGGTTGGATCCCTTGGCGTCGAACACCTTCTGCTCCGACACCTTCCCGTCCTTCACCCGGATGCCCCGCAGTTGGCTGTTGCAGTAGTCGGTGAACAGGTAGGTCCCGGTCAGCCCGGGGATGGCCTGGCCCCGGTACACGACCCCGCCGGTGATCGAGCAGCCCTCGTCGTGGCTGTACTCGAACACCGGGTCGACGGCCCCGGCGGGCTTGGTGCCGCCCTGGTAGGGGTGCGTGCCCTCCATCTCGTTCCAGCCGAGGTTGGCGCCGTTGCCGCCGCCGTCGGCCGCGGGCAGCATGTCGACCTCCTCCCACTGGTTCTGGCCCACGTCGGCGATCCACAGGTCCTCGGTCTCGGGGTCGAACGTGTAGCGCCAGGGGTTGCGCAACCCGTAGGCGAACACCTCGGGGGCGCCCCCGCCGTCGGCGAAGGGGTTGTCGGCCGGGATGCCGTAGGGCTTGCCGCCGGCCGGCTTGGACGGGTCGACCCGCAGCATCTTGCCCAGCAGCACGTTGCGGTTCTGCCCGTTGCGGAGCGGGTCGCCGGCCGAACCGCCGTCGCCCAGGCCGAGCCACAGGTCGCCGTCGGGCCCGATCTCGATGTCGCCCCCGTTGTGGTTGGCGAAGGGCTGCTTGACCGCGATGAGCTGGCGCCGCGACGCGGTGTCGACCTTGTCGCCGTCCATGGCGTAGGACGCGACCCGGGTGTCGCCGCTGGGCTTGAGGCTGTAGCTCACGTACAGCGTCTTGCCGTCGCCGGAGAACTCGATGTCGAGCAGGCCCCGCTCGACGTCGGCCACCACCATCGAGGTGATGTCCAGGATCGGGGCGCCCAGCTTGCCGTTCACGACCGGCCGCACCCGGCCCGCCCGCTCGGCGACGTACAGCGTCGACGACCCCGGCCGGGCCACCAGCGAGGTGGGCGAGTCGGCCTGGAGGAACTCGGTCAGCTCGAGGTCGATGCCGTCGAGCGGCTTGGCGGCGTTCTCGTTGCCACCCCCGCCCCCGTCCGTACGGGTGGTGGCGGTCGGCGTGGTCGTGGTGGTGCCGGCCAGGCCGTTGTCGTCGTCGCTCCCGCCCCCGCCGCAGGCGGCCCCGAGCAGGGTGACGAGGAGGAGCAAGCCCCCCGCTTGTCTCCGGAACGTCATGGGCAGAGAACTTAGGCGTTCGCACGCGCCGTCCGGATGAGCCCCTCCTGCATGACGGTGGCCGCCAGCGTGCCGTCCCGGGTGAACACCAGGCCCCGGGACAGGCCCCGTCCGCCGGTGGCGTTGGGGCTGTCCTGGGCGTAGAGCAGCCAGTCGTCGGCCCGGAACGGGCGGTGGAACCACATGGCGTGGTCCAGGCTGGCCATGAACATCGTCGGGTCGAACCAGCTGCCGCCGTGGGGGAGCGTCGAGGTGTCGAGCAGCGTCATGTCCGACGCGTAGGTGAGCACGATCGTGTGGATCAGCGGGCTGTCGGGCAGCGCGCCGTCGGCCCGCAGCCACACGTGCTGGCGGGGCGGCAGCGGGTCGTGGCGGTCGCGGGGCGCCCAGTCGACGTGGCGGATGTCGATGGGGCGGGGCCGGTCCATCCACGGGCTCAGCTCGATGCCGGCCGCCTCCATGCGCTCGCGCATGGTGGGCAGGTCGTCGGGCGGCGGCACGTCGGGCATGGGGAAGGCGTGGTCGAGGCCGGTCTCGGGCTGCTGGAAGCTGGCGGCCATGTTGAAGATCGCCCTGCCGTGCTGGATGGCGACGACCCGCCGGGTGGTGAACGACCCGCCGTCCCGCAGGCGGTCGACCTCGTAGAGCACCGGCACCTTGGGGTCGCCCGCCCGTAGGAAGTAGGCGTGCAGCGAGTGGACCGGCCGGTCGGGCGGCACGGTGCGGGCGGCGGCCACCAGGGCCTGACCGGCGACCTGGCCGCCGAAGATGCGCTGGCGGTCCTCGTCGGGGGACATGCCCCGGAAGATGTTGACCTCGATCGGCTCGAGGTCGAGCAGCTTGACGAGGTCGTCGACGGCGTCCTGGGACACGGCCGAAAGGTACCGTGCCGCTCCGTGACCGCCGAGACGACGACCTTCCCCCCGGGCTTCCTGTGGGGCACCGCCACCGCCGCCCACCAGATCGAGGGTGGCAACGTCAACAACGACTGGTGGGCGTGGGAGCACCAACCGGGCTCGGGCTGCGCCGAGCCGTCGGGCGACGCCTGCGACTCGTGGCTGCGCTGGGACGAGGACGTGGCGCTGGTGGCCGACCTGGGCCTCGGCACCTACCGGTTCTCGGTCGAGTGGAGCCGCATCGAGCCCGAGGACGGCGAGTGGTCGGGCGCCGCCGTCGCCCACTACCGGCGGCTGTGCGAGGCGCTGCTGGCCCACGGGATCGAGCCGACGGTGACGTTCCACCACTTCACGACGCCCCGCTGGCTGGCCGACCGCGGCGGCTGGGAGGACCCGGGCACCGCCGACCGCTTCGCCGCCTTCGCCGGCCGCCTGGCGGGCGAGCTGGCCGGGGCGATGCGCCGGGCCTGCACCCTCAACGAGCCCAACATCGTGGGGACGATGGGCTGGCTGCTCGGCATGTTCCCCCCGGGCAAGCAGGACCGCGACCTGCGCCTCCGGGTCCACGACGTGATGGTGGACGCCCACCGCAAGGCGGTCGACGCCATCCGCGCCGCGGCCCCGGGCGTCCCGGTGGGCCTGACCCTGTCGATGACCGAGCGGGTCGCCCTCCCGGGAGGCGAGGAGAAGGTGGCCCGCCAGAACCGGTCGATGGAGGACATGTTCCTCGACGCCACGGAGGGCGACGACTACATCGGCGTCCAGACGTACTCGCGCATGCGCATCGGGCCGGACGGCATGGCCGGCCCCGAGCCGGGCGTCCCGGTGCTGGACATGGGCTACGAGTACTGGCCCCAGGCCCTGGAGGCGACGCTGCGCCGCACGTGGGCGTACACCGGCGGGCGCACGCCGCTGTGGGTGACCGAGAACGGCATCGGGACGGCGGACGACTCGCTGCGCATCCGGTACGTGCACGACGCGCTGTCGGGGGTGCTGCGGGCGCTGGCCGACGGCGTCGACGTCCGCGGGTACACGTACTGGTCGCTGCTCGACAACTTCGAGTGGGCCTTCGGGTACCGGCCCCACTTCGGGTTGGTGGCGGTCGACCGGGCCACGTTCGAGCGGGAGCCGAAGGAGAGCGCCGCCTGGTTCCGGGAGGTGGCCCGGTCCAACGCCCTTGCCCCCGTTCCGGGGACGTAATTGGTTGGGAGTCAACCAATTACGTCCACGGAAGCGGTCAGGTCCGGCGCAAGACCCGCAGCGACCCCACCGCGCGCGTCTCGACGAACCCCGCAGAAAGCGCCGGCAGGTAGATCTGCTCGTACGGGGGGCGGCCGCCGTCGGCGGGATCGGGGAAGACGTCGTGGATCGCGAGTGTGCCGCCCTGGGCCACATGGGGCGTCCACAGCTCGTAGTCCAGGCGCGCCGGCTCCACCCCGTGCCCGCCGTCGATGAAAAGGAACGCCAGCGGCGTGGCCCACGCCCGGGCGACGACGGGCGACGGGCCGACCACCGCCACCACCGTGCCCTCCAGGCCGGCGTCGTGGATCGTGCGGCGGAACCACGGGAGGGTGTCCATCTTGCCCACCGCCGGGTCGACCAGGTCGGGCTCGTGCCACTCCCAGCCCGGCTGGTTCTCCTCCGAGCCCCGGTGGTGGTCCAGAGAGAACAGCACCCGCCCCCGCTCCCGGGCGGCGGCGCCGAGGTAGACCGCCGAGCGGCCGCAGTAGCTGCCGACCTCCAGCAGCGGGCCCTCGACCGCCACCTCCAGGGCCGCGGCATACAGCGCCAGGCCCTCGTCGGGGGGCATGAAGCCCCGGGCCTTCTCCGCCCAGGCGCGCAGCTCGGGGTCCATCAGTCCCGGTCGGTGACCGACGAGTCGGCGTCCTCGGCCTCGAACAGCGCCGGCAGCAGTTCGTCGTGCCGGGTGAACAGCCCGCTGGCCGGCGAGCCGGCGCCGGACGCCCCGGCCAGGGCATCGGCGGCCAGGATCACGGCCGAGGCCGTGTAGGTCGAGCGCTCGCCCGCCGGGAACCGGCCCTGATCGGGGAACACCGTGCCGGTCCAGTAGCGGCCGTCCTCGTGCCGGTAGCGCTGGGCCCAGCCGAACAGCTCGCCGGCCCGGGCCTCGTCGCCGACCGCCAGGTTGGCCATGGCGTACTCGCAGGTCTCGGCGGCGGTCACCCACGGCCGGTCGGACACGCAGCGCACGCCACAGCCGTCCATGACGAAGGCGTGGTGCCGCTCGGCCAGCCGCTCCCGGCCGGCCTCGCCCAGCACCACGCCGGTGAGCACCGGGTAGTACCAGTCCATCGCCCAGCGGTGCTTGGGCGAGAAGGCGTCGGGCACGTGCCGGATGACGTGGGTGAGCCGGGCCACCGACAGCTCCCAGTCCGGCCGCTCGTGGCCGCCCAGCTCGGCCAGCGCCACCGCGCAGCGCAGGCTGTGGCAGATCGACGACGACCCGGTGAGCAGGGCGAACGACCAGGGCGTGCCGTCGGCGTGCCGGGCCCACAGGATCTCGCCCCGCGGCGTCTGGAGGTCGAGCACGAAGTCGATGGCCCGCTCGACCACCGGCCACATCGCCTCGGCGAAGCCCCGGTCACCCGTGCACAGCCAGCGGTGCCACACGCCGGCGGCCACGTAGGCGATGACGTTGGCGTCGAGCTTGTCCTGCTCGACCCGCTCGGGCAGGTAGTACTGGTGCCACGAGCCGTCGGGCCGCTGGAGGTCGGCCAGCCACTGGAAGGCCCGCTCGGCCTCGGCGTGGCGCCCGCCCAGCGTGAGTGCCATGGCCGCCTCGACGTGGTTCCAGGGGTCGGCGTGGCCGCCCGGGAACCAGGGGATCATCCCCGACGGCAGCTGCCACTCGGCGATGGCGTCGACCGTGCGGCCGAGGTCGGCCGCGCCGACGATGCCGGGGACGTCGGCCAGGCTCATGGCGCGTCCGGCTTGCGGGCGTAGACGACGACGCTCTTGCCGATGAGCGGGGTCAGCACCCGGTCGGCGGCCCGGGTGAACCGGGACCAGGGCTGGGCGCCGCCGATGTCCCAGCACAACACCTGGTGGTAGGCCCGCACGGCCGGGTGGTCGTCGTTGGTGGGGCCGACCGCGCACTTCAGCCACCAGTAGGGGGCGTGGATGCCGTGCTCCTTGTGGCTGTCGTAGGGCGCGGCGCCCGCGGTGATCAGCCGGTTGCGCAGCTCGGCCTGGGTGTAGATGCGCACGTGCCCGCCGGGCACGAAGGGGGCGTGGTACTCGTCGGTGAGCGCCCAGCACAGCCGCTCGGGCAGGAACGCCGGCACGGTGGCCGCGATCGTGCCGCCGGGCCGCAGCACCCGCACCAGCTCGTGCAGGGCGCCGGCGTCGTCGTCGATGTGCTCGAGCACCTCGGCCGCGATGATGCGGTCGAAGCTGGCGTCGGGGAACGGCAGGGCGGTCGCGTCGCCCCGGGCGCAGGCGCTGCGGGCGGCCGCGGGCAGCTCGCCGGCCTCGTCGAGCGCGCTGGCCATGGCGGCCACGTCCTTGAGCTCGGCCTCGTCGTAGTCGAAGGCGGTGACCCGGGCGCCCCGGCGCAGCGCCTCGAACGCGTGGCGGCCCGCGCCGCAGCCCAGGTCGAGGAGGCGGTCGCCCGCCCGCAGGCCCAGCCGGCCGTAGTCGACGGTCAGCATCAGGCCTGCCGGGTGCGCTCGTGCTCGGCCAGGCGGATGCGGTACTGCTCGACGGTCTTCTCGGCCGTGTGGCGCCACGACCACTGGTCGACCACCCGCTGGCGCCCGCGGGCGCCGACGCCGGGCCGCAGGTCGTCGCGGCCCAGCGCCCAGCGGATCCTGGCGGCCAGCGCCTCGCTGTCGCCGGGCGGGACGACCAGTGCGGTGTCGCCGTCGTGGCCGACCACCTCGGGCAGGGCCCCGCCGGAGGTGGCGACGAGCGGCGTGCCGCAGGCCATGGCCTCGATCGCCGGCAGCGAGAAGCCCTCGTACAGCGACGGCACGACCGCCAGCTCGGCCTCGCTGTACAGCTCGATGATGCGCTCCTCCGGCACGCCGGTCACGAACGTCACCGCGTCCTCCAGGCCCAGGCGGCGGATGGTCTCGTCGGAACGGCCGCCCGGCTTGCGCCGCCCGATGACGACGAGGTGGACGTCGTCGCGCTCGGTGCGCAGCTTGGCCAGCGCCTCCAGCAGGTAGGCGAGGCCCTTCATGGTCACGTCGGCGCTGGCGGTGGTGACCAGCCGGCCGGGGACGGGAGCCACGTCGGGCAGCGGCCGGAACAGGTCGACGTCGACGCCCACCGGCACGATGGCCATGCGGTTGGGGTCGACCCCGTGGTCGGCGGCGATGTCCTGGAAGGAGTTCTCGGACACCGTCACCACCCGGGACATGCGCTGGGCCACCCGGCTCTGCATGTTGGTGAACGAGTACCAGCGCCGCAGGCTGAAGCGGCGGTACCAGCCCTGGGCGTGCTCGATCTCCAGCCGGCGGTCGACGGTGATCGGATGGTGGATGGTGGCCAGCACCGGCAGGCCGTCGCGCTCGATGGCCAGCAGGCCGTAGCCGAGGCACTGGTTGTCGTGCACGAGGTCGAACTCGCGCGTGCGCCTCCGCAGGTGGCGCCACGCCCGCAGGCTGAACGCCAGCGGCTCGGGGAACTGGCCGGCCGAGAACGACGTGAGCTCGACCATGTCGGTCCAGTCCTTGACCTCCCACAGGCCCGGCATGCGCATGGGGAAGTAGTCGTTGTAGATGTCGAGGCTGGGCAGCTCGATCAGGGGGATGCGGGGGTCGAGCACCGGGTAGGGCTGCCCGCCCAGCACCTCGACGTGGTGGCCGCCCTCGACGAGGGCCTTCGCGAGGTGGCGGGTGTAGACCCCCTGGCCCCCGACGTGGGGCTTGCCCCGGTATGCCAGCAGCGCGATGCGCAGGGGGCGATCCTCGGCGTGCATTTACAGACCTTTCCGTGCGACTGACCGCGCGGTCAATTCCGCGTCGACCGTGCTTCCGCCGCTGCCCGCCACCGGTGTCGCCGAGGGGATGCGCCGCGGTAGGCGGATCAGGCTAGCGTCACGGCCTCACCAACGCGAACGCGACCGGCCGTCTGGACCTGGGCGTAGACGCCCAGGTTGTTGCTGTGGTGAGTGGTCAAGGCCCGGCTCACGGTCACGTCGCGTGGTATTCCGGGCTGCTCGCGGACGGTCATGGCGCAGCGGGGCGTGGGCATGAAGGGGGTGAAGGCCGCCTCCCCGCACGTCACCGTGTGGCCGATCCAGGCGTCCTCGGGGTACTCGCCGTGCTCGCCCCGCCCGTTCCCGGCCGGGTTCAGGGCGATGAGCAGGGAGGGCCGGAACCGGCGCACGTCCCAGTTCGAGTCGGGGGCGAGGGCGGCCGCCGCGGCCAGGCTGGCGTCGGTCAGGAGGTGGACGGCGGCCAGGTCGACCAGGCTCCCGGACGGGGTGGCGAAGTCCCACACCGGCGAGGCGTCGTCGGTCGGGTCCATGGTCAGCTCGTAGGCGATCGAGTCGCCCGGCCCGACCAGGGTCACCGGCCGGTCCAGCCAGTCGGACAGCGCGGCGTCGGTGGCGGGCTCGCCGGCCACCAGGTCGTCGCCGCCGGGCAGCGTGATGTGGACGGATCCGTCGTCGCCGCGGGCGGCCGAGGCGGTGAGCAGCGCGCCCCAGCGCTTGCCGGTCAGGACCTTGCCGCTCGTCCGGTCGAGGATCCCCCAGGTCCGGTCGCCGCCCGCACCCGACTCGGTGAAGTCGAGGTGGTCGACGGTCTCGCCCTGGAGCGACTTGACTGGGTAGCGCCACGCGCCCGCGACGGTGCCGATCACGGCCCGGGTGGATCGGTGGTGGGCGGCTCGGTCGTGGATGTCGTCGACGTCGTCGTCGTGGACGTAGACGTCGTCGTGGTCGGCTTGGTGGTCGTCGTGGTGTGGTGGACGGTCGTCGGCGTGGTGGCGGGGC
>DATFRN010000251.1:0-3492 GCA_035263165.1 Acidimicrobiales bacterium
GAGGGCTTCGGCAAGGTCGGCGGTGCGGTCGCCCGCGAGGTGGTGCGCCGCGGCGGCCGGGTGGTGGCGGTGTCGACCATCGCCGGCTGCGTCCACGACCCCCGCGGCCTCGACGTGGACACGCTGTGGCAGGCGCGGACCGGCCACGGCGACGACCTGGTGCACCACGTCGGCCTGCCGGTGGCGCCGCCCGCGGCGCTGTTCGAGGTGGCGGCCGACGTGCTGGTGCCCGGCGCCCGCCCGGGTGCGGTCGACGAGGCGCGCGCCCGCACGCTGGGCGCGGCCGCCGTCGTGCCGGCCGCCAACGTTCCGTACACGGCCGCGGGCCTCGGCGTGCTGCGCGGGCGCGGCATCCCCGCCCACGCCGACTTCGTGTGCAACGCGGGCGGGGTGCTCGGCTACGAGTCCGCGGCCACCGCGACACCGGCCGAGATCCTCACCCGCGTCGAGTCCCGGGTCGGCGACCTGGTGCGCGCCGCCGCCGACCACCCCGAGGGCCCGTTCGCCGGGGCCTGCGAGCAGGCCGTGAGCTACCTCGCCACCTGGCTCGAACCGGACGCGCTCCCCGCCGGACCGCCCCTAGCCTGACCATCCCCGGGAGGTGCCATGAGCGAGCGAGAGTTGGTGAGGGTCGAGCGCGACGGCGACGTCGCCCTCGTCGTGCTGCAGCGGCCCGAGGCCCGCAACGCCATGAACCGGGCGATGGCCGCGGCCACCTGCGACGCGATCGCCGCCTGCCGGGACGCCGGCTGCATCGTGCTGACCGGCGAGGACCCCGCCTTCTGCGCCGGGCTCGACCTGCGCGACCTGGGCGTCGGCACGCTGGCCGAGCTGCCCGGGTTCATCGGCGCCGCCGCCTCTTCCCCGGTGCCGATCATCGCCGCCGTCAACGGGCCGGCCGTCACCGGCGGGTTCGAGCTGGCGCTGGCCTGCGACTTCATCGTCGCCTCGGAGCGGGCCGCCTTCGCCGACACCCACCTGCGGGTCGGCGTCTACCCCGGACCCGTGCTCGTGGACCTGCCCCGCCGGGTGGGCGAGGCGTGGGCCCGGGAGATGTCGCTCACCGGCGACTTCGTCGACGCCGCCACGGCCCTGCGCATCGGCATCGCCAATCACGTCGTGGCCCACGACGCGCTCGTCCCCTTCGCCCTCGGCAAGGCGCACGCCATCGCCGAGCAGCCCCGGGCCATGGTCGCCACGATGCGCAGGGACTGGGAGGCGACCGTCGGGACGCCCCGGGCGGAGGCCCGCCGCACCCACGCCGCCCACGCCGCGGAGGCGTCCACGATGCCGACCGGCGCGCTGATCGCCTCGCACCGCGAGGAGGTCATCGCCCGGGCCAGGGCGTCCCGCGGCGGCTCAGGCGGATAGGGGCTGCCGGTCCCCCGCGGGTGCATACTGACCGGCCGTGGAGACTCCGCCGGCCGGCAGGGCCCGGCAGCTGGCCCGGATCCTGGGGATCGCCGTCGAGGCGGCCGGGCTGGCGACGATCGCGGCGGCGCTGCTGCCCGAGTGGCCCGGCCGTGTGCGGCTGGCGGAGAACCTGCTCACGCCCGGGGTGACCCGCGTGGCGTCGGGCGCGGCCGCACTGACCGGCGTGTCGCTCGTCCTGGTGGGCCGGGGTGTGGCCGCCCGTCGCCGCTACGCCTGGATGCTGGCCGTGGCCCTGCTGACCCTGGCGACGCTGGCCCACATGATCCGGGGCCTGGACCTCGACGCCACGGCCATCACTGCCGCGGTGGCGGTGGCCCTGGTGTGGTGCCGCGACGCCTTCGTGGTCGCGCCCGGCCGGGCCCGGCTGCGCGACGTGGCCCGGATCGGCGCGGTCGCCCTCGCCGTCGACGTCGCCTACGGCATCACCGGCCTGGTGCTGCGCGCCGGCCACGTCCACCCGCGGCTCACGCCCGGTCTGGCGCTGCGGGAGGTGGCGGCCAGGCTGGTGGGCTTCAGCGGCCCGCTCGCGATCGCCGGCCGCTTCGGCCGGTGGTTCCCCGGCTCGCTGACGGCCCTCGGCCTGCTCACGCTGGCCACGATGCTGGCCGCCCTGCTCGGCCCCGTGGTGTTGGGCGAGCACGGCCCGGAGACCGAGCCGGCCGAGCTGGCCCGGCTGGTCGACCGCCCCGACGGCGACACCCTCGACCCGTTCGTCGCCCGCCGCGACAAGCGCCTGGTCTTCTCCCCCGACCGACGGGCGGTGATCGGTTACCGCTACGTGCGCGGCGTCGGCCTGGCCGCGGGCGACCCGGTAGGCGATCCGGCGGCGTTCGACGCCGCGGTGCGGGCCCTCGTGGCGCTGTGCGACGGGCACGGCTGGCGTCCGGCCCTCATCGGCGCCCGCGGCGACCACGTGGGGATCTACGAGCAGGCCGGGCTCCGCACCCTCTACGTCGGGGACGAGGCCATCGTCGACGTGGCCGGCTTCGGCCTGGCCGGCGGCCGGATGCGCAACGTCCGCAAGGCCGTGAACCGCACGATGACGGCCGGCCTGACCACCGAGATCCACCGGGAGGGCGACCTCGTCCCGGGCCTGCGGGACGAGCTGCTGGCGATCGCGGCGGCGCAGCGCGGCGCCTTCCGCGAGTTCGGCTTCTCGATGACCCTCGACCACCTGCTCGCCGGCGTGCACGACGACTGCCTGGTGGTCGTGTGCCGCGACCGTGCGGGGCGGCCCACTGCCTTCCAGCGCTACGTGCCGTGCCGGCACGGCGGGGCCCTCTCGCTGGACGTCATGCGCCGCCGGCCGGATGCGGTCAACGGCGTGAACGAGCGGATGATCGTCGACACGATCGCCTACGCCCGCGAGCGGGGCATCTCCGACGTCTCGCTCAACTTCGCGGCGTTCCGGACGATGTTCGACGAGGACGCCGAGCTGGAGTCGTTCGCGGCCGCCCAGGCCTGGTTCCTGCGGCGGCTCGAGGGCCGCTTCGGCATCCAGATGGACTCGCTGCGCCGCTTCAACGCCAAGTTCCAGCCCCGCTGGGTGCCGCGCCACGTCGTCTACCGGGCGGTGGCCGACCTCCCCGCCGTCGGCTTCGCCGCGCTCAGCGCCGAGGGGTTCCTGCCCTTCGACGGCGGTCGCGAGCCGGCCCTCACCGGCCGTCGAGGAACCGCGTGATCAACCCGAGCACCTCGGCGGACCGGCGGACCACGTCGATGTGGGTCGCCCCGGGGAGCACCGCGACCTGCGGGCCCGGCAGGAGGTCGGCCAGCTCCGCCACGTCGCCCAGCGACGAGAAGTCGCGGTCGCCGAAGATCAGCAGGGTCGGAGCCTGCAGCGATCGCAGCTCGTCGGTCCAGCCCGGGAGCTCGTGGACCATCGCCGTGACCCGGCCGGCGAACTCCTCGAAGTGCGCCGGGTCCGGGGCGACCGCGTCGTAGGCGTCGCGCATCTCCTGGAAGTCGGCCGCCGTCGGCAGGCGCTCCTCGTCGGCCGGCGCGCTCTCCCGGCCCGGCGGCCGGTGGGCGTCGGCCGAGGCGACGATCAGCCGGCCG
>DATFRN010000252.1:0-30269 GCA_035263165.1 Acidimicrobiales bacterium
ACCCCGCCACCAACTGTGGCGCCGCCGGGTCGGTCGTGGCCGGCGGCGGCACGGCCGGGATGGTCACCTCCCCGTCGCCACCGGCCCGGGCCACGACCCAAGGCACAGCGAGCAGCCCGGCCACCACCACGGCGGCGGCTACCGCCAGCACGCGCCGGCGCCGGCCACCGGTGCGGGCGGCCGTGAGGGAGATCACGGTCCCGGGCGCGGGCCGGGGGGCGGCCGTGGGGACGACGGTGGCGTCGGCCACGGCCCGCAGGGCCCGGATCACGGCCTCGGCCACCTCGGCGTCGTCGGGGCGGGGGCGGGTGGGGGTCCTCACGGCCGGATCTCCTTGCCCACCCGGGCCAGGCCCCGGTGGATCAGCGACCGGACGGTGCCCGGGCGGCAGTCGAGCAGCCGGGCGATGTCGGCCTCGGCCAGGTCCTCGTAGAAGCGCAGCACCAGCGCCATGCGCTGGCGGTCGGGCAGGCGGCGCAGGGCGGACCAGGTCTCGTCGACCTCGGGGATCCCGACCGTCAGCGGCGCGGCCCGGCCGGCCCGGTCGGCCTTGTCCCGCTCCCGGCCGGCCCGCCGGAGTGCGGTGAACGCCTGGTTGGTCACCGCCCGCCGCACGTAGGCGTCGGGGGCCTCCACACTCGCCCACCGGGCGGCGCAGGCGACGAAGGCGTCGTGCACGACGTCCTCGGCCTGCTCGGGCGAGCCGGTGAGCAGGTGGGCGAGCCGGACCATGGCCGGCCGCAGGCGCCGGTAGACGTCCTCGACCGCCTCGGGGGGCGGGGGCGGGGCCGACGCGGTGGCCGCCGGGGCGTCGTGCATGGTGTCTAGACGCACGGTGCCGCCGATCCGTTGCGGCCGGGCCCTACACCTAACCGGCGGCGGCGGCCTGGCGGGCGTGGTAGCTGGAGCGGGTCAGCGGGCTCGACTCGACGTGGGGGATGCCGAGGGCCTCGCCCGCCGCCGCGTAGGCGGCGAACTGGTCGGGCGTCACCCAGCGGGCCACCGGGAGGTGGTGGGTGGTGGGCCGCAGGTACTGGCCGATGGTCACGATGTCGACGCCGACGGCTCGCAGGTCGGCCAGGGTCGAAAGAACCTCGTCGTCCTGCTCGCCCATGCCCACGATCAGGCCCGACTTGGCCACCAGGCCCGCCTCCTTGGCCCGGGACAGCACGGCCAGGCTGCGGGCGTAGCCCGCCGACGGGCGCACCGCCCGCTGGAGGCGGGGCACGGTCTCGACGTTGTGGTTCAGGACGTCGGGCCGGGCGGCGAAGATCGCCTCCAGGGCGGCCTCGTCGCCCTTGCAGTCGGGGATCAGCACCTCGACCTGCACGCCCGGCGTGCGCCGGCGGATGGCGGCGATGGTGGCGGCGAACCCGGCGGCACCCCCGTCGGGCAGGTCGTCGCGGGCCACCGCGGTGACCACGGCGAAGGCCAGGCCCATGCGGGCCACGGCCTCGGCCACCCGCTCGGGCTCGCCGGGGTCGGGTGGCTCGGGGTGGCGGGTGTCGACCAGGCAGAACCCGCAGGCCCGGGTGCAGCGCTCGCCGTTGATCATGAAGGTGGCGGTGCCGTCGGCCCAGCACTCGAAGATGTTGGGGCAGCCGGCCTCCTCGCACACCGTGACCAGGCCCAGGTCCCGCATCGTGTGCTTGAGCCGCAGGTAGCCGGGTCCGGTCCGCATCTGCGACCGCAGCCAGGCCGGCTTGCGGGTGGCGATCTGGAGGCCCTCCGTCACGCCGGCCTCGTCGAGCCGGCCCCGCAGCCGCACGGGCACGGCGTCGCCCGGCCCCTCGCCCCGGCTGAAGGCGGACAGGTCGTCGGGCCGGTGGCGCCACACGACGTCGCGCCGGTCGACGTCGCCGTGGCCCCACAGGGCGGCGGCCCGGGCGGCGACGGCGTCGGTCACCTCCCGCAGCGAGGCGTCCACGCCCTCGCCGGCCAGCGACGTCACCCGCTTGTCGGGGATGCCGCACGGCACGATGTAGCCCCAGTAGCGCATGTCGGGGTCGACGTTGAGGGCGAAGCCGTGCATCGTCCGGCCCCGGGTGAGCCGCACGCCGATTGCGGCGATCTTGCGGGGGTCGTCGGAGTCGGGGTCGACCCACACGCCGGGGTACTCGCGCAGCCGGCCCACGTTGGGCAGCCCGAGGTCGCCGAGCGCGTCGATCAGCAGCTGCTCCACCGAGCGGACGTAGGCCACGGTGTCGGCCAGGCCGTAGCGCCCCCCGCCCCGCTTGGGCGGGAGCGACAGGATCGGGTAGCCGGTCAGCTGGCCCGGCCCGTGGTAGGTGACGTCGCCGCCCCGGTCGGTGCGCACCAGGTCGGCACCCACGTCGGCGGGCGGCACCAGCACGTGGCCCATGTCGGCCCGCACCCCCAGCGTGTAGACGTGGGGGTGCTCGAGCAGCAGCAGGTGGTCGTCGCCCGGGGTGCGGTGCAGCGCCCGCTGGAGCGCCCACGCCTCCCGGTAGGGCACCCGGCCCAGCCAGCGCAGCCGCAGCGTCATGTCACGCCAGCTCGGCCACCCAGTCGCGCGACTCGATGACCTCCTTGATCTGGCGGATGAACGCCGCGGCGTAGGCGCCGTCGAAGGCGCGGTGGTCCCAGGTGAGGGTGATGTTGCCCACCGAGTGGATGGCGATGCCCTCGCTGCCGTCTGGCAGGTCGACGACGACCGGCCGGCGCTTGACGCCGTCGGTGGAGATGATCGCCACCTGGGGCTGGTTGATGATCGGCAGGGTCATCGTCGTGCCGAACGGGCCCGGGTTGGTGATGGTGAACGTGCCCCCGGCGATGTCGTCGGGGCCGAGCTGGCGGGACCGGGTCCGGCCGGCCAGGTCGCTGATCTCGCGGGCCAGGGCCCGGAGCCGCTTGCCGTCGGCGTCGTGGACGACCGGCACCATCAGGCCCTTGAAGTCGAGGTCGACGGCGATGCCGAGGTTGACGTAGTTGTGCACGACCAGCTCGTTCTCGCCGAAGCTGGCGTTGACCTCGGGGTACTCGCGGATGGCGTCGACCACGGCCCGGCTGATGAACGGCAGGTAGGTGAGGCCGAAGCCCTCGGCGGCGCGGAAGGCGTCCTTCTCCGCCGCCCGCACCCGCTCGACGTTCTCGAAGTCGACCTCGATCGAGGCGTAGACGTGGGCCGACGTCTGCTTCGACCGGGTCATGTGCTCGGCCGTCCGCCGGCGGATGTTGGTGTGGGCGATGGCCGTGTCGCGCTCGCCGGCCCGGGCCACGGGCTGGGGCGCCGGGGCCGGGCGGGCCGGGGCGGCGGGCGCGGCCGGGGCCTGCGGCGCCGCGGGGGCGGCGGCCGGGGCCGCCGGAGCGGCGGCGGCCGGGGCGGCGCCGCCCTGGTCGAGGACGGCCAGCACGTCGTTGCGGGTGATGCGGCCGCCGGGGCCGGTGCCGCTGATGGCGGCGGGGTCGAGGTTGTTCTCGCTGATCAACCGCCGGACCACCGGCGACAGCAGCCGGCCGTTGGACCCGGGCGCCCCCTCGGCGGGGGCCGGGGCCTCGGCGGCGGGAGCGGGCCCCTGCGGGGCGGGTGCCTGCGGTGCCGGCGCGGCGGGCGCCTCGGCCGCCAGCTCCTCGACCTGCTCGGGCGGGACCTGGCCGCCCTCGCCCTCGGCGCCGCCCTCCTCGGGTGCCTCGGCCTCGGCGGGGGGCGCGGCCTCGGCGGGCGGGGCGGCGTCGCCGCCGCCCGCGGGCGCGTCGCCCACCCGGGCCAGGACGACGCCCACGTCGACCGTGTCGCCCTCCTGGACGAGGATCTCGGACAGCACGCCGCTGACGGGCGACGGCACCTCCGAGTCGACCTTGTCGGTCGACACCTCGAACAGCGGCTCGTCCTCGGCGACCTGGTCGCCGACGTTCTTGAACCACTTCGTGATCGTGCCCTCGGTCACGGTCTCGCCGAGCTGGGGCATCTGGATGTCGGCCATCAGTGCAGCCTCCGTCCGGTCATGTCCTGGATGGTGTCGCCGAACAGCTCCGACAGGGTCGGGTGCGGCTGGATGAAGGCGGCCACCTCGTCGACGGTGGCCTCCCAGTTGACGGCCAGGTAGCCCTGGCCCAGCTGCTCGGTCACCCACGGGCCCACCATGTGGACGCCGAGGATGACGCCGGCGGTGCCGTCGGCGTTGCGCTCGGCGATCACCTTCACCAGGCCCTCCTGCTCGCCGATGATCTTGGCCCGGCTGTTGGCGCTGTAGCGGTGCTTGGCCGAGACGACGTCGTAGCCGGCCTCCTTGGCGTCGTCCTCGGTCCAGCCGGAGAAGGCGACCTCGGGCCGGCAGTAGATGCCCCAGGGCACCTTGCGGTACTCGATGGGCATCGGGTCCTCGCCCAGGATGTCGTCGATGGCGAGCATGCCCTCGGAGAAGCCGACGTGGGCCAGCGCCGGGGTGTCGATGCAGTCGCCGATGGCCCACACGCCGGGGGCGCCGGTGCGGCAGCGCTCGTCGACCTCGACGAAGCCCCGCTGGTCGGTGGTGACGCCGGTGCCGTCGAGCAGCAGGCCCTCGGTGTTGGGGCGGCGGCCGACGGACACGACGACGACCTCGGTCTTGACGGGGTCGGACCCCTCGACCTCGACGACGGTGCCGCCGTCGCCCGGCTGGTGGCCGGTGACCTTGACCCCGGTGCGGACCTCGATGCCGCGGCGCTTGAACGAGCGCTCGACGACCTGGGTCACGTCCTTGTCGCAGCCGGGCAGGATCTTGGGCAGCGCTTCGAGCACGGTCACCTGCGTACCCAGATCCGACATCATCGAGGCGAACTCGCAACCGATGGCCCCGCCGCCGATGACCACGGCGGTCCCGGGCACCTCGGGCATCGACAGCACCTCGTCGGAGGTCATGACGATGGTGCCGTCGACCTCGAAGCCGGGGATGGTGCGGGTCTCGGAGCCGGCGGCGATGATCACGGCGTCACCGGTGATCTCGATGTCCTGGCGGTCCTCGCCCCCCTCGGCCTCGCCGACGGGCGAGACCGTCACCTTGTGGTCGGGGCCGAGCCGCCCCCAGCCGTCGTAGACGGTGACCTTGCGGCCCTTGAGCAGCTGCTTGACCCCGCCGACCAGCTCGTCGACCACGGCCTGCTTGCGCTGCTGGGTGACGGCCCAGTCGATCTGGGGCTCGCCGGCGTTGATGCCGAACTCGGCCGCCCCGGCCACCGTGCGGTACACGTGGGCGGTCTCGAGCAGCTCCTTGGCGGGGACGCAGCCGACGTTGAGGCAGGTGCCGCCCACCCAGCGCTTCTCGACGAGGGCGATGTTGAGCCCGGCGCTGGCGCCGTAGAGCGCGGACGCGTAGCCGCCGGGTCCGCCGCCGATGACGACGACGTCGTAGTGCTCGGCCGTGGGGACCACCTCCTACAGGGGTCGGGGAGGCCTTCTGAGGGCGACTCTACCGGGGAGTCCCTAGAGCACGAGCCAGACCTGGACGGCGAACGCGACCAGGATGGCGATGCCGCAGACGAGAGCGGCGACGATGAGGCGGCGGGTGCTCATGGAGCGGTCCAGGCTAGTCGGGAACCACCCGGCCCCCGCCGTTCGTCGGATGGCCATGACGACAGCGCGAGCGAGATGGCTGGCGGCCGGCCTGCTGGTGGTGGCGGGCGTGGCCGCGGGGTGCAGTGGGAGCGGCGACAGCGACGGCAGCGCGTCGCACGGGGCGGCGGTCGAGAGCGCCGCCCCGACGGTGGCCGGCGCGGACTCGGCGGGCGGGAGCCGGGCGGCGGCGCCGCCGGCCGCGGCGGGCAAGCTGGCCCTGGCCCCCGACCCGGGAGCGGTGCGGGCGGCGGCCCGGGACGTGGTCCGCACGGGCACGATCACGCTGCGGGTCGACGACGTGGAGCACACGACCGACCGGCTGCGCGACCTGGCGACCGACGGCGGCGGGTTCGTGTCCGACGAGGACGCCGACGCCGAGGACCACGAGGCCGACGTCACCCTGCGGGTCCCGGCCGAGCGGTTCGACAGGGTGCGGGCCGGCGTGGCCGACCTGGGGAAGGTGACGAGCCAGAAGGTCGAGGCCCGGGACGTCACGGCCGAGGTGGTGGACGTCGACAGCCGGACGCGCTCGCTGCGGGCCAGCGTGGCGAGGGTGCGCGGCCTGCTGGCGGGCACGGGCGACGTGGTCCAGCTGGCCACGGTGGAGGGCGAGCTGGCCCGCCGCGAGGCGGAGCTGGAGTCACTGGAGGCCCAGCAGCGCGTGCTCGAGGACCAGGTCACGCTGGCGACACTCCACGTCCACGTCACCCGCACGACCGCCCCGACCCCCGCCGAGGGCATCCCGGGCTTCGGCAAGGCCCTCCACACCGGCTGGGTCACGATGGTCGACGTGGCCAAGGTGATCAGCGCGGCAGCAGGCTTCGCCCTCCCGTTCGCCATCCCGGCGGCGCTGGCGTTCCTGGCGTACCGCGCCTGGCGCCGATCCGTCGCTTCCGTGGACGGAAGTGGTTGACTCTCCACCATTTCCGTCCACGGAAGCGGGCTACCGTCGGCGCATGGGTGGACTCTCCGCCTACCGGGCCCGGCTCGACGGGTTGCTCGCCGAGCTGGCGGGCGAGCACCGGGTGCCCGGTGCGGCGTGCGGGGTGCTGCTGGGGGGCGAGCAGCACGTGGCCACCACCGGGGTCGCCAACGTCGCCACCGGGGTGCCCGTCACGCCCGACACGCTGTTCCAGCTCGGCTCGCTCACCAAGGTGTACACCGCCTCCCTGGTCCTCCAGGCCCAGGCCGCCGGGGTCGTCTCCCTCGACGAGCCGGTGCGGGCCCAGCTGCAGGAGTTCATGGTCGCCGACCCCGGCGCCACCATCGAGATCACGCCCCGCCACCTGCTCACCCACACGAGCGGCATCGAGGGCGACCACCTCATCGACACCGGCTGGAACCCCGACGCCCTCCAGCGCTACGTGGCCACCCTGGCCGGGCTCGGGCAGATCCACGCCACCGACGAGGCCTACAGCTTCTGCAACACCGGCTACGCCGTGGTCGGCCGGCTGCTGGAGGTCGCCACCGGCGAGCACTTCGACCGGGTCCTCCGCCGCCGCCTCACCCGCCCGCTCGGCTGCCCCGCCACCCTCACGCTCCCCCAGCACGCCCTGCTCCACCGGGTGGCGGTCGGCCACGTCCAGGCCCCCGGCGCCGAGCCGGTCCGCCAGTCCCGCTGGTCGCTCACCCGCTCCAACGGGCCGATGGGCGGCGTGCTGGCGCCGGCCGGCGAGGTCCTGGCCTTCGCCCGCCTCCACCTCGACGAGGGCCGGGCCGCCACCGGCGGCGGCGACCTGCTGGCGCCGGCCGACGTGGCCGCCATGCAGCGCCCCCACGTCGAGGCCGCGCTCCCCGGCGAGCACCAGGCGCTGGGCTGGACCGTCCGCCGCTGGGGCGACCTCACCGTCCTCGGCCAGGACGCCGACACGTTCGGCCAGCGGGCGGTGCTGCGGGTGATCCCCGAGCGGGACATGGCGCTGTGCGTGCTCACCAACAGCCCGCCCGGCGGCGCACTGGCCCAGGAGCTGCTCGGCTGCCTGGCCGGCGACCTGCTCGACGTGCCCCCCGGCGCCGACCCCGCCGACCTGCCCGCCGCGCCCGCCGCCCTCGACCCCGGCCCCGACCTGGCCGCCCACCCCGGCGTGTACGAGCGGCTCCACCAGCGCATCGTCGCCCGCCGCGACCGCGACGGCCTGGTGCTGGCCACCGAGCCGTCCGGCGTGCTCCAGGCCCTCGGCGTGCGGGGCACCGACCTGCCGCTCTCGCCGGTGACGGCCGAGGGCACGGTGTTCAGCCTGACCGACCCCACGGGCGGCACCCACGAGCACGCGGTCTTCGTCGGCCCGCCCGCGGCCCCGCCGACCGGCCTCTACCTGGCCGGCCGCCTCCACCGCCGCATCGCCTGACGGCCTCGGGGGCCGGCCGGCTGTGTCTCCCGCTCTTGCTGCTTCGCAGCGGGCCGCTCGGGCCACGGCCGCGCCTCTCGGCGCAGCCTCAGGCCCCGGTCAGGATCTCGCGCACCTCGTCGATGCTGTCGGCGGTCACCAGCACCAGCACCTCGTCGCCGGCCTGGAGCCGGGTGTCGCCCCGCGGGACGATCACGTGGTCGTTGCGCAGCACCGCCACCACCGTCGAGTCCCGGGGGAAGCCGAGGTCGACCACGTCGCGGTCGGTGGCCGGGCTGTCGCCCGCCAGCGTGACCTCGATGAGGCTCGCCCGCCCGCCCTCGAACGACAGCAGCCGCACCAGCGACCCCACGCTGACCGCCTCCTCGACGAGCGCGGTGAGCAGGTGCGGGGTCGACACCGACACGTCGACGCCCCAGTTCTCGTTGAACATCCACTCGTTCTTGGGGTTGTTCACCCGGGCCACCACCCGGGGCACGGCGAACTCCTGCTTGGCCAGCAGGCTGATCACCAGGTTGTCCTCGTCGTCGCCGGTCACGGCCGCCACCACGTCGGCGTCGGCCAGGCCGATGACCCGGAGGCTGTTGACCTCGCAGGCGTCGGCCACGTGCCACTCGACGCCCACCGGCTCCCCCGCCTTCAGCATGCGGGTCACGCGGTCGCCGTCCTGCTCGATGATGTGGACCTCGTGGCCCGCCTCGTGCAGCTCGCCGGCGATGAACGTGCCGACGGCGCCGCCGCCCGCGATGACGACCTTCATGGGTGCGCCCCCGCCGCCGCCAGGTGCTGGTCCACCTCGTCGACGTGCCCGGCGGCCACCGCCAGGTAGACGACGTCGCCGTCCTGGGTCACCAGGTCGGGGGTGGGGATCTGGGCGGTGCCCATGCGGCTCACCGCCACCGCCCGGGCCACGCCGGGCAGCTCGACCTCGGTGAGGCGCTGGCCGGCCCAGGTGGCGGCCACCGGCCGCTCGATCAGCACGACCTTGGCGCTGGGGTCGGCCCAGTCGCTCTCGTTGGCGTCGGGCAGCAGCTTGCGCAGCACCCTGTCGATCGTCCACTGCACGGTGGCGATCGTGGGGATGCCGAGGCGCTCGTAGATGACGGCCCGGCGGGGGTCGTAGATGCGGGCCACCACCTTGTCGACCCCGAACGTCTCCCGCGCCACCCGGGCCGTGAGGATGTTGGAGTTGTCGCCGTTGGTGACCGCCGCGACCGCCGCCGCGTTGCGGACGCCGGCCTCCTCCAGCCGGTCGCGGTCGAAGCCGACGCCCACCACCTGCTGGCCGGCGAAGCCCTCGTGCAGCCGGCGGAAGGCGGTGGGGTCCTTGTCGATCATGGCGACCGAGTGGCCACCGTCCTCGATGATGCGGGCGAGGCCGGAGCCGACACGGCCGCAGCCCACGATGACCACGTGCATGAGCGGCGACGCTAGCCCACGGCCCCGCTCACCCCGAACTCGCGGCGACCCCCGTCAGCAGGCGTTCAGCAGCCCCTTGACATCGCCCCCCGGGTGTAAGGCATGCTTACCGGACCATGCGTAGGCCCGTTCCCGAGCGCAAGCAGGACGGCATGATCCGTGCGGCCGCGCTCCCGGCCCGGGACGGCCGATGATCGTCTGCCACTGCCAGGTCGTGAGCGACCGGCGCATCCGGGCCGAGATCGAGGCCGGGGCGGCCACCGTCGACGAGATCGCCGACCGCTGCGGCGCAGGCGCGCGCTGCGGATCGTGCCGACCTACCATCACAGTGCTCCTGGCGACCCTGGCGCCGCCGGAGCGGGTAGAGCCGGCCGCCTGATCTCCCCCGCCGGGGCCCGGTGCCGGTCCGCGCCGCCGAGTGGAGGTCATCCGATGCAAGGCCGTCCCGAGATCATCGAGCTCCTCAACGAGGTGCTGACCGCCGAGCTGACGGCGGTCAACCAGTACTTCGGCCACGCCAAGATGCAGGCCAACTGGGGCTACGAGCGGCTCGCGGAGCACTCGAAGGACGAGTCGATCGACGAGATGAAGCACGCGGACTCCCTCATCGAGCGGATCCTGTTCCTCGAGGGCATGCCCAACCTCCAGCGCCTCGGCTCGGTGCGCCTCGGCGAGACCCCGGTCGAGCAGCTGCGGCTCGACCTCGAGGTCGAGCGGGAGGCGGTCGACCGCTTCAACCGCGGCGTCGCCCTGGCGGTCGAGCTGGGCGACAACGGCACCCGCGAGCTGCTGGCCGGGATGCTGGTGTCCGAGGAGCAGCACGTCGACTGGCTGGAGACCCAGCTCAGCCTCGTGGACGACCTCGGCGAGCAGCTCTACCTCAACCAGCAGCTCCACGACTGACGGGCGTCACTGCCAGCCCTCGTTCCTCGGCGGCGCCGCGGTCGGGCCCGTCGGGAAGGGGGCGGCGCCCCCGCCGCCGTCGCCGCCGTTGCGGGCGGCCAGCAGGTCGCGGATCTCGGCCAGCAGCACGGCCTCGTCCGACAGCTCGGCGTCGGTGGTGGGCTCCTCGCCCCGGCGCCGGCGCTCGTTGAGCATGTTGATCGGCTTCACGATGAGGAAGAAGACGACCAGCGCCACCAGCAGGAAGTAGATGACGGCGTTGATGACCAGCCCGTAGCGGAAGTCGCTGTTGTTGATGGTGAACTTCATGTCGGCGTAGTCGGTGCCGCCGATCATGCCGATGAGCGGCGTGACCAGGCCGAGCACGACGGCCTGGACGATGGCGGTGAAGGCGGCGCCGATGATCACCGCCACCGCCAACTCGACGACGTTGCCCCGGGAGATGAACTCCTTGAACTCCTTGACGACACCGGGCACGGCGCGACCTCCACGTCGATTCTGGGAACCCCACCCGAGGGCGTACCGTACCCAACTCTCGGGGAACGCTAGGAGTGGTCGATGGAGATCGCGATAACCGGGTCGAGCGGGCTGATCGGCACCGCCCTGGCCGCCGCGCTGCGGGACGACGGCCACGGGGTGCGGCCCGTCGTGCGGGGGCCGTCGCCGGACCCGGCCGCCGTCCGCTGGGACCCCGCGGCCGGGACGATCGACGCCGCCGGCCTGGAGGGCGTCGACGCCGTCGTCCACCTGGCCGGCGTGGGCATCGGCGACAAGCGCTGGAACGACGCCCACAAGGCGGCCGTGCGCGAGAGCCGCACCGCCGGCACCGGGCTGCTCGCCCGCACGCTGGCCGGGCTCGACCGGCCGCCGGCCGTGCTCGTGTCGGGCTCGGCCGTCGGCTACTACGGCGACCGGGGCGACGAGGTGCTGACCGAGCTGAGCGCGCCGGGCGACGACTTCCTGGCCGGCGTCGTGCAGGCCTGGGAGGCGGCGGCCCACCCCGCCGCCGAGGCCGGCATCCGCACCGTCCTCCTCCGCACCGGGATCGTGCTCGCCGCCGGGGGCGGGGCGCTCCCCCGCCTGGCGCTGCCGTTCAAGGTGTTCCTCGGCGGCCGGCTGGGGTCGGGCCGGCAGTGGATGAGCTGGGTCCACCTCGACGACGAGGTGGGCGCCATCCGGTTCGTCATCGACACCCCGGCCCTCACCGGCCCGGTCAACGCCGTCGCCCCCGAGCCGGTGACCAACGCCGAGCTGGCCCGGGCGCTCGGCGCCGCCCTCCACCGCCCGGCCGCCGTCCCGGTCCCGGCCTTCGGCCCCCGGCTGCTCATGGGCCGGGAGATGGCCGACGAGCTGGTCTTCGCCAGCCAGCGGGTACGGCCCCAGGTCCTGACCGACGCCGGCTACCCGTTCGCCCACACCGACGTGCGGGCCGCGCTGCGGGCGATCTACGGGGGCGACCGGTGAGCGGCGCGAGCGAGCCCGCGGGCGGCCGGCCCGGCGTCGCCGCCTTCGACTTCGACGGCACCCTGGCCCGGCGGGACACGCTGGTGCCGTTCCTGCGCCGGGCCCGGGGCACGGCCCGTGTGCTGGCCGCCGCCGGGCGGGCGGCGCTGGCCAGCCGCGACCGCGACAAGCTGAAGGTGGCCGCGGTCGGCCACCTGTTCCGGGGCTTCCCGGCGGACCGGCTCGACGGGCTGGGCCGCGACTACGTGCCCACCCTCGTCGGCCTGCTGCGCCCCGAGATGGTCGAGCGGCTGCGGTGGCACCAGGACGAGGGCCACGCCGTGGTGATCGTGTCGGCGTCGCTCGGCGTCTACCTGCGGCCGCTGGCCGAGCAGCTGGGCATCGACGCCGCGCTGGCCGTCGAGTTGGTCAGCGACGCCACCGGCCGGCTGACCGGCGAGGTCGTCGGCCAGCTCAACACCCGGGGGCCCGAGAAGGTGGCCCGGCTGCGATCGTGGACCGACCAGCGCCTCGGCCCGACCCGGGCCTACGAGCTGTGGGCCTACGGCGACTCGGCGGGCGACGAGGAGCTGTTGGCCGGCGCCGACCACCCCACCTGGGTGGGCAAGCGGGCGTCGGGCCAACAGCAGAGCTAGGCGAAGCTGCGGCGGGCCGCGGCCCGGGGGCGGCGGTTGAAGGCCATCGCCACCGGGACCCCGCCCAGCGCGGCCAGGCCGAGGGCGACGCGGCCGGCGGTGGCCCAGCCGCTCGGGTCGTCGGCGGCGGCGGAGTGCGCCGCCGCCCCGCCCGCGGTCGGGTCGGCGGCGAAGCCGGAGCCGGCCGTCGGGGCCCGGGAGGCGGGGGGAGTGGCGGTCGGGTCGGCGGGCACACCGGCGGCTGCGCCGGCGTCGGTGAACAGGCCCCCCGGGTCGGCGGGTCCGCCGGCCGAGCGGAGGCCGCCCAGGGCGGGCATCGGCGCGGCGGCGCCCCCGCCGCCGCCCCCGCCGGCGGGCGGGGCCGCGGGCGGCGGGACCTGGGCGCCCTGGCCCGACGTCCCGGACGCGGCGATCACCCGCACGTCGGTGTGCAGGACGAGCGGCGTGCCGTCGGGCGCGAGGCACACGCCCACGACCGCGTGGCGGCCGGGCCGCACGAACGCCGGGATGCGGATGGTGGCGCTCGCCACCCCGTCGCTGCCGACCCTGGCCGAGCCCAGCAGCAGCAGGTCGAGACCGAACAGCGCCCGGGTGCCGGGCTTGCAGGTGCGCATCGTCACCCGCACGGACTGGCCGGCCGCCGGCGTGGCGTCGTCGACGGTGATCGACCGCACCGGCGGCGGGTACGTCTGCGCCATCGCCGGCGCGCCGAGCAGCACGAGCGTGCCGGCACTGAGCGCGGCGGCCGCGAGCACACGCATCCCCATCGGTCCCCCTAGTGGCCCTTCCCCAAGCCTCCCGCGGCGCCGCGGGTGCGGACGGTCTAGCACACCGCGCGCCGTGCGGGCCCAGCCGGGCGGAGCCGGTTCAGCCGGCCGAGACGGTGAAGCTGCGCTTGCGGTCGAGCGTCGCCATCCAGGCGACCTTGCCGCCGTCGACCTTGGCGCCGTCGCTGGCCGCCAGGTGGCCGCCGCCCGCCACCGTGACCTGCACCGCGGCCGCGTCGGGGGTGGCGAAGGGCTGCACGGGCAGGTCGAGGTGGTAGCGGGACCCCTTGCGGGTGCCGCTGAGCTGGAGCTCGATCGTGGCCGAGGCCCCCGGCGGGATGTCGACGAAGGTCGAATAGACGTTGCGCCCCAGCTCGGTCTCGGACTGGAGCGCGGCGGGCTTGCCGTTCACCTTCGCCCCGTCGAGGTCGAACGGGCTGTAGAGCGACACGAACGACCGGTTGGTGCCGGTCGGCAGGTCGACCGAGTTGCCGGCCACGTAGTTGGGCAGCCCGGTCGCCGGCGCCGTGTTCTGGAGCGTCACCGTCAGCTTGGCCGCCACCTTGCCGGTGCGCGGGTCCCAGCGCACCTCGTAGCTCTCGATCCGGTGCAGGAACAGGTCGAGCTTGTTCGCCGCCGCGTTGGTCGTCGTCAGCGCCAGCGCGTCGCGGTCGGGGGCCGGGGCGGGCAGCGAGCCGTCCATGCCCAGCGCGATCAGGCGCACGACGTTGGAGACGTCCTTGGTCGTGAACTGGATGTGCCCGCCCTCGACCACCGGGTCGAGCTGCTTGCTGAGCGCCCGCGGCCCCGGCAGGTCGGCCGACGTGAGCCGCTTGAACGTGGTCCGCGCCACGGTCTCGAGCACGTCGGTGCGGGCGTTGTTGTCCTTGAACACCCGGTACTGGTCGAACATCAGGAAGTCTGCGGCGTTGTCGCTGGTGAGCGGGCTGTCGAGCCCCGCCACGTCGACCGGACCCGTGTAGCGCATGAGCGCGGCCAGGCCCCGGGGGTCGATCGTGAGCACGCCGTCGACCGGCTCGCCGCCCGACTGGGGGTACAGCTGCATGGCCGCCTGGGCCAGCGTCTGGTAGTCGGGCGTCATGGTCAGGTTGCGCCAGGTGTGCTTGACGTCGAAGCGCGAGTAGCGCTTGACCAGGTCCGCCACCGCCGGGCCCTCGAGCTTGCGCTGCTCGCCGGGCACGCCGCCCTGCTCGAGCTCGCCGATGCGGCCGAAGCGGGGCATCGAGAGCTTGCCGTCGGCCACCAGGAGCTCGGCGTAGTTGCCCGGGAAGCCGAACCGGCCCCGCGCCTCGACCGGCGTGGTGAACAGCACGAGGTAGCGCTGCGGGTGGTCGGACCCGAGCAGCTGGGGACCGAGCTGGACGGCGACGAGCGCCCGCGTCGAGTCGGGCACCGCTTCGTCGATCTGGTGGTCGAGCCGGTTGATGATGTTGCTGACCGGGGCCAGCAGCCACGGCGAGCGCACGTCGTCCACCGACGAGCGCAGGTGGAGCAGCGAGCTGTGCACCTGCGTCAGCGGGCCCACCATCCTCGACACCGCGTGGGGGTCGAGCCGGCCGCCGACGAACCGCAGCGTGTCGACGTCGGCCGAGGCGGCGGCGTCGGAGCTGACCTCGGCGACGTCGCTGGACCGCTCGGCCAGCTCGCCCACCGCGGTGAGGTTGGGGCCGATGACGGGCAGCGTCTTGGCCGGCGCCGCGAACCAGCTGGACAGCGTGGCGTTGGCCGACGTGAGCGAGCGGGCGGCCAGGCCCAGCTGCTCGGCGGCGGTGTCGTCGTCGACGTCGCGCGCCGCGGCCATGCCGCTGTCGATGGCCCGGGCCCCCTGCGACAGGTCCTTGCGCACGGAGATGGCGCCGAGCACGGCCCCGGCGACCATCAGGCCGATCACCAGGCCGGAGATGCCGGCGATCCGGCGGACCCGCGCCTGCACGCGCCGGCCGGCGTGGGCGTAGCCCGACGCCACCACCGGCACGCCCACGGCCACCATGAGCAGGGCGGTGAGCCCGTGGAAGCCGATCGGCTCGGCCCGGAGCAGGGCGATGGCGCCCAGCCCGACGACCACCGCGCCCCGGGCCCGGCTGCGGGTGTCGCGCACCACCGACACGAAGGCGATGACGATGGCCACGGCGGCCAGGACCGTGGCCAGGCCGTCGCCCGCCACCACGGCCGCCACGCCGGCGGGGAGGAACCAGGTCCAGCGGCGGGCGGTGGCGCCGAAGAAGGCCAGCACCCCGACGAGCAGCGCGCTCCACACCGGGTCGGCGGTGCCCAACCCGGTGGGCGCGGCCGTGGTGAGCAGCGCGGCGGCCAGGCCGGCCGACCCCACCGCGACGCCGAAGCTGGCCGTGCGCGCCCGCCGGGTGGCTAGCAGGGGCCGCGTCCGAAGTGCCATCGACATCGAACGAAAGAATCTAGGCGATCAGCATCGTCGACCACTCATCGTGCGCATCGCCTCAGTACGCGCCCGCGCCCCGGAGGACGGCGGAGAACGTGCGCACGATGATGGCCAGGTCCATCGTCGGCGACCAGTGGTCGACGTAGTGGAGGTCGAGCCGGATCGCCTCCTCCCACGACAGGTCCGAGCGCCCGCTCACCTGCCACAGCCCGGTCATGCCCGGCTTGACCAGCAGCCGCCGGGTGACGTGGCTCTCGTACAGGTCGACCTCGGCCGGCAGCGGCGGGCGGGGGCCGACCAGCGACATGTCGCCCTTCAGGACGTTGAGCAGCTGGGGCAGCTCGTCGAGCGAGTAACGGCGCAGCCAGCGGCCCACCCGGGTGACCCGGGGATCGGCCCGGAGCTTGAACAGCAGGCCGTCGGCCTCGTTGCGGTCCTCGAGGTCGGGCAGCAGCCGCTCGGCGTCGACCACCATCGTCCGGAACTTGACCATGGCGAAGCGGTGCCCGGCCTTGCCGACCCGGGTCTGGCGGAAGAACACCGGCCCGGGGGTGTCGAGCTTGACCGCCACCGCGATGGCGAGGAACAGCGGTGCCAGCACGATCAGGCTGAGGAGGGCGCCCACCCGGTCCATGGCCTCCTTGGCGACCCGCTGGGGCCCCGAGAAGCTGGGCTCGCCCACGTGCAGCAGCGCCAGGCCGGCGGTCGGCCGCACCACGGTACGGGGCCCGGCCACATCCGCGATGGCGGGCGCCACCAGCAGCTCGACCCCGGAGTCGCCGAGGCTGTTGGCCAGCGCCCGCAGGTCGCCGGGCGTCGAGTCGGCGGTCACGGCCACCGCGTCGACGCCGGCCGCGGCCAGCCCCCCGGCCCCGTCGGGGTCGAGGCGGGGCCCGAGCACCGGCACGTCGCGCCCGCCGATCCACAGGTCGCCCGCCTCGGTCTCGGCGTACACGCCGACCGGCTCGAACCCGGACCACGTGGCCCGCACCAGGTGCTCGCCCACGTCGATCACGCTCACGGGCGTGCCGACCAGCACCACCCGGTGGGCGAAGCGACCCCGGCGCCGCTGGCGGTAGAGCCACGAGCGCAGGGCGAAGCGGGCCAGCACGGTGAGCACGACCGCCACCGGGATGAGCACGCCCACGTAGCCGCGGGCCACCACCCAGCGGAGCAGGAAGTGCACGACGGCCACGACCGCGAGGAAGTGGACGCCGGCGTTGAGCACCCGGCGGTACTCGTCGGAGCCCACCCCGAGCACCCGGCGGTCGTAGCAGCGGGCCAGCGCCAGCACGCCGACCCACACGGGCACGGCCAGCACGGCGACCAGCACGTAGGAGACGTCGGCGCCGGGGATCACCGACACGGTCACGCCGAAGCGCAGCAGGTGGGCGATGACCAGTGCCGCCGTCATCGCCGCCACGTCGGCGGCCACGTAGACCGCGATCGGGGGCAGCCAGGCGGCCTGGTGGCGCGACAGCGCGCCGCTCCCGGCGGCGGACGCCGGGGACGTCCGCCGCGCCGCAGCTACCCCCATCCCGGACACTCGCTCGGCAGCATAGACCCTCGCCTGGGAATTGACCCTGGGGACAGTAAGGCCGTCCCCGGGGCCGGCGTGCGGGCGCCCGACCCGCTACCAGGTCACTTGGGCTGCATGCGGACGCCGCCGTCCACCCGGATGACCTCGGCGTTCATGTAGCTGTTGCCGAGAAGCTCGACCGCCATCCCCGCGAATTCATCCGCCGTCCCCAGGCGCTTCGGGAACAGGACATCCCGCTTGAGCCGCTCCTTGAACTGCTCGCTCCCCTCGCCGGTGCCGTAGATCGGCGTGTCGATGAGGCCCGGGGCGATGCAGTTCACCCGCACGCCCACCGCCGACAGGTCGCGCGCCACCGGCAGCGTCATGCCGACCACGCCGCCCTTGGACGCCGAGTAGCTCGCCTGGCCGATCTGGCCGTCGAAGGCGGCGACGGACGCCACGGTCACGACGGCGCCGCGCTCGCCGTCGGCGAGCGGCTCGGTCTGGGACATGGCGGTGGCGGCCAGGCGGATGCAGTCGAACGTGCCGATCAGGTTGATGCCGAGCACGGTCTTGAACAGGTCGAGGTTGTGGGCCGACTCGTACTGGCCGTCCTTGCCGATCGTGCGGGTGGCCCAGCCGATGCCGGCCGCGGTGACGAGGGCGCGCAGCGGGCCCAGCTCCTTGGCGGCCTCGACGGCGGCGATGATCTGGTCGGTCTGGGTGACGTCGGTCGGTGCGAACACGCCGCCCAGCTCCTTGGCCAGGGCCTCGCCCTTGTCGGCCTGGCGGTCGAGGTCGGCGATGACGACGTGCGCGCCCCGGCCGGCGAGGGCCGTGGCCGTGGCGGCGCCGAGGCCGGAGGCGCCCCCGGTGACGATGGCGGAGATCCCGTTGAGGTCCATGGCCGGACGGTAGTGACCGGCGGTTCAATCGGTCGAACCTGCGGCGGTCCACTCGTCGAGGTCGGCGTCGGGCTGGATCACCACCATGACCAGCCGCACCGTCGCCCGGCCCGCGTTGCGGTAGACGTGGTCGCGGTCGGCGTGGAACAGCGCGGCCCCGCCCGCGGGCACCCGGTGCCCGGCGCCGCCGACCTCCAGGGTCAGCGTGCCGGACACCACGTGGAGCAGCTCGCGGGTGCCGGTGGCGTGGGCGTCGGAGGCGTGGCCGTCGCCGGGGGCCAGCGTCCAGTGCCACAGCTCGAGGTGGTCGCGCTCGTCCGAGCCGACGAGCAGGTCGCCGGCGCTGCCGGCCTCGCCGGTCCACAGGCGGGCCACCTCCTCGGGGCCCACCACCCGGACCGCCGGCGCCTCGTGCAGCTCGACCAGCCCGGCCAGCGAGACGCCGAGGGTCTCGGCCACCTTGCACAGGGTGCCGAGGCTGGGGTTGGTGCGGGCGCCCTCGAGCTGGACGAGCATGCCCTTGCTCACCCCGCTGCGCTGGGCCAGGCGGTCGAGGCTCCAGCCCCGGGCCGTGCGCAGGCGCCGGGTGTTGCGGGCCACGGCCGTGGCGACGTCCTCCGGGGTCGACATGCGGTCATCATAGAAAACCGGCTAGTGCATCAGACTGACCGTCGGTAGCGTGGCCGCCCATGGCCGCCCTCCTCGCCCTCAGCGCTGCGATGGCCTACGGGGTCGGCGACTTCCTGGGCGGCGTGGCGGCCCGGCGCCGGCCGGCGACCGTGGTGGTGCTGTGGTCGCACGTGGTGGGCCTCGGCCTGCTGCTGGCGCTGGCGCCGGTGGTGGGCGGCGAGCTCTCCACCCGGGCGGCCGTGGCCGGCGGGCTGGCGGGCCTGCTCGGCGGGTGCGGCGTGGCGCTGTTCTACAAGGGCCTGTCGGTCGGGACCATGAGCGTGGTGGCGCCGATCGCCGCCCTGTTGTCCGCGGCCGTCCCGGTGGCGGCCGGGCTGGTGGCCGGCGAGCGGCCCACCGCCGCTGCGCTGGTGGGCATCGCCGTGGCGCTGGCGGCCATCGTGGCGGTGTCCCGCGAGGGGGGCGCCCGCCGGGCCGGCACCCCGGGCGGGCTGCACTGGCAGCCGCTGGCCCTGGCCGTCGGCGCCGGGCTGGCGTTCGGCCTCTACTTCGTGACCATCGGCCACGCCGGCGACGGCGTGGGCATCTGGCCGCTGGTCTGCGCCCGGGTGGCGTCGGTCTCGCTGTTCGCCGCCCTCGGGGCCATCCGCCTCACCGCCCCGGCCGGCTGGCCGGCCGAGGGCGCCGGGCCGATCATCGGCTGCGGGCTGCTCGACGCCGGCGCCAACGTCTGCTTCCTGCTGGCGCTGGACCACGGGCTGATGTCGGTGGTGGCCGTGCTCACCGCGCTGTACCCGGCGGGCACGGTGCTGCTGGCCCGCTACGTGCTGGGCGAGCAGCTGTCGCCGGTCCAGCGGGCCGGCCTGGGGCTGGCCGCGGTGGCGGCGGTGCTCATCGCCCTGTGACCGAGACCTAGCATCCCCGCGCATGTCCCTTCCCACGCCCGCAGCCGGCCGGACCGCCATCGTCACGGGGGCGTCGTCGGGCATCGGCCGGGAGATCGCCCGCGAGCTGGCCCGGCGCGGCCACGGGCTCACGCTGGTGGCCCGGCGGGAGGGCCGCCTGCGCGAGCTGGCCGGCGAGCTGGAGGCGGCGGGCGCCGGCGAGGTGGCGGTCGTCGCCGCCGACCTCACCGAGGCCGCCGCCCGCGAGGCCGTCCCGGCGGCGGTGGCGGCCGGCGGGGCGGTGCCGTCCGTGCTGGTCAACGCGGCCGGGCTGTCGACCGTCGGCCCGGTCCACCGCAACGACCCCGCGGCCGAGCTGGCGATGATCCGCACCGACGTCGAGGCCGTCGCCCACCTCTGCAGCCTGGTGCTGCCGGGCATGGTCGAGCGGGGGTCGGGCGCCGTGCTCAACGTCGCCTCCACCGCCGCGTTCCAGCCCATGCCCGGCCAGGCCGGCTACGGGGCGTCCAAGGCGTTCGTCGTGTCCTACAGCCGGGCGCTGCGGGCCGAGCTGCGGGGCACCGGCGTGACCGTGACCGTGCTGTGCCCGGGTCCCGTGCGCACCGAGTTCGCCGAGACCGCCGGCTTCGACGCCGCCGAGGCCGAGAGCGCGCTGCCCAAGTTCATGTGGGTCGAGGCCGCCGAGGTCGCCCGGGCCGCGGTCGAGGGGCTCGACCACGACCGCGCCCAGGTCGTGCCGGGCATGGCCAACCGGGCCGGCGCCCTGCTCGCCCCCATCGCCCCACCCAACCTGCTGGCCCGGGTGCTCGCCAGCCAGCACCCCGGGCTCAAGGAGCCCTAGGTGCGCTGGGGCGCCAGGTAGCCCAGGCCGCGGCGGAGGAACGCGAGCGCCTCGGCCCGGCCGGGACCGTCGGCCCGCCGCAGCACCGCGCCGAACGGGGCGTTCCAGTAGGCCGGGTCGCCGGGTCGGGCGGCGTCCCAGGGGCCGACGTAGAGATAGGGGCCGGGCTCGCCGCCGTCGCCCGGCGAGGCGCCGACGTTGACCTTGGGGCCGCCGGGCCCACCCAGCGTGAGCGTGGTGGCGTGGTCGAAGTGCTCGGGCCACACCTGGGCGGCCGTGGCGGCGGCCACCGAGCCGTCGGCGTGGCCGGCGCCGACCACCTCGTCGACCAGCGCGGCGCCCAGCGCCCACCAGTCGCCGAGCACCCGGGCCGCGGCGGCGTCGATCGCCAGCGGGGCGTCGGGGTCGACCGCCACGGGCGTGTCGGCGCCGACCGAGAACGGGGCGGCCAGGTCGACCCCCACCAGGTCGGCCGCCCGGCCGAGCGTGGTGAGCGGCTCGGCCCGCGTCTCGCCGCCCCGCTCGACCACCAGGGTGGCCCCGCTCAGCCGCACGACCTCGTCGGCGCCGAACACCGGGGTGGCGAGCCCGCCGGGCGCGGGCCGCAGGCCGAAGCGGCCGGTGACCGCGTGGCGCCGGCGGGCCAGGACGTGCACCGCCACCTGGTGGAGCCCCTCGCGGGTGGCGACGTCGGCCGGGCCGGCGGGGTCGACCACGTCAGTCGTCGCCCCCGCCGTCGCCCCCGGGGCCGCGGTTGTCGCCGCCGCCGCGGTCGTCCTGGCTCATCTGGCCGAGGGCGGTGGTGAGCTTGGCCACCTCGTCGTCGCTGAGCCTGGCATCCCGGTGGATCAGGGTGAAGCGGGACAGCGGCATCCTGCCTTCCGAGACCTGCTCGGCGGCGTCCTCGGCCTTGTCCTGGTCGCGGTCCCACTCCGAGAAGTTGAGCTTCTCGCGGCCGCGCTCGACGTCGAAGCGGGTCAGCCACGACATGGGGGCCACGTAGGTGTAGGCCGGCCACCTGCTCTCGTTGCTGTGGCAGTCGTAGCAGGACCTGCGGGCGATGGCGGCGCTCTCGGCATCCGGCCAGGGGGCATCCTGCGTGACCGGCGGGTTGGGGTGCCGCCAGCCGTAGGGGACCAGCTGGATGAGCAGGAAGAGGCCGAGCACGGTCAGCCCGGTCCACTTCGCCGCGGTCCGGAGCCCGCGGCGCTTCGGGGGAAGGTTCGCGTCGTCGGCGGCCTCGCCGGCCTCGTCGTCGCTCACGGGACCAAGACGCTAGCGCCCGGCGGGCGCTACGCCGGTGCCGGCTCCGGGCCCGCCGCCGGGTCGGCGGCCAGCTCCTCGGGCTCGCCGGCGGCCACGGCGACGTGGACGGTGCGGGCCGGGTCGGCCCAGCGGCCCCAGGCGGCGTGGGCCAGGGCGGCGACGTAGCAGGCAGCGGCCACCAGGGTGGCCCGGACGTACCCGACGTTCATGGCCAGGGCGACGCCGAGCACGGAGGCCACCACCGAGGCGATGCCGTTGATCCCCCAGGCGTAGGCCACGCTGCGGGGGTAGAGCGCCGAGAACCGGGCCAGGCCCAGCGGCATCGGCATGCCGAGCGCCAGCCCGACCGGGGCCAGCAGGACGACCGCCATCAGGACCCGGGCCGGGAAGGGCAGGCCGATCATCGCCCGCAGCAGCGGCTGGAGGCCGAAGGCGGCCACGGTGATGATGCCGACCGCGGCGCCGAGCACGGTGGTCAGCGTGCGACGGCCCGGGCTCAGGCGGCGGGACAGCGCAGACCCCACCCCGGTGAAGATCAGCAGCGCGAACAGCACGACCGACAGGGCGTAGGTGGGGAAGCCGAGGAACAGCACGAACCGCTGGATGAGGACGGTCTCCAGCAACAGGAACCCGAGGCCGATGGCGCCGAAGTAGAGCAGGCTGCCGACGGCCGGGCGCTCCTCGGTGCGGGCGAAGCGCAGCGGCAGCCACAGGCCGGCGGCGGCCAGCAGCACGAGGATGCCCAGCGTGACCAGCAGCAGCTGGTAGGGGTCGATCCCGAAGTAGCCGTGGCCCGAGAACACCTGCCCGGCGCGGCGCATGTTGAAGAAGAACGGCCTGTCGTCGGTCGGCGGGCAGATGTCGAGCTTGTAGCTGTGGCAGTAGGACTGCCAGCTGGGCGCCTCGGCCAGGTCGGCCCACGCCCCCCGATAGGGGCCGCCGGGCGCGAAGGCGACGCCGTCGCCCCGCTGGTTGGCCAGCAGGCGGATCTGGTTGAGCTCGGCGTCGGTGAACGGCGTCAGCCGGGCCAGGATCGTCTCGTAGGGGAACCTGGAGTAGAAGCCGATGTCGGTGCCCTTGATCACCACGATGTTGCGCTCGGGGTGCTCGATGCCCCGGTGCTCGAGCGCCGCCAGGGTCAGGACCGTGGCCCGGATCGCCTCGTCGCCCACCAACCGCTCCAGGCGGGACACGTTGAGGATGCCGCCCGGCTTGAGGTGGTCGAAGTACTCGTCGAACGCCTCCATCGTGTAGAGGTTGTTCTCGCTGAGCGCGAAGCCCTGGGCCGCGTTCGCGCTGAGCGTGTCGGTGAAGCCGATGTGGATCTGGTCGTACTTGGTGCTGCGGGAGGCCAGGATCGCCCGGCCGTCGCCGACCGTGGTCGACACGCCCGGCCGGGTGTAGGGCGAGCCGGAGACCTTGCCGAGCGAGACGTCGACGGCGTGGACGATGGCCGAGTTGAGCTCGATGACGTCGACCTTCTGGCCGGAGGTGAGGGCGTTGTAGATGTCCCGGCCCCCGCCGCCGCCGATGACCAGCGCGTGGCCGGGGCCGGTGAGCTGGTAGCCGATGCTGGCCGGGCCGAGCAGCAGGTCGCGCCAGTCGGGCAGGTGGTCGCCGGTCGCGTGGGGCACCGGGGCGTAGACCCGGTCGTAGAACACCAGGCCGATCGGTGGCGCCTCCATCGCCTGGACCCGGCTGAGCGGGTGCCAGGTGTCGACGAGGAGGTCGTGGCGCTGCACGGGCGGCATGGGCAGATAGAGCACGGGGAGGGCGGCGGCCACGGCGATGAGCGCCACGCCGGCACCGGCGACCGCGCCGATGCGGCTGCGCAGTGTGCGGGCCGCGGTGGGGCCGGCGAACAGGGCGGCCGCCCCGCAGGCGACGACGCCGAGCGCGACCAGCAGGACCGGCGCCGGGAACCGCAGCAGCGGGACGATCACGAGGGCGCCGAGGCCGGCGCCGACGAGGTCCCAGGCGTAGACCCGGCCGACGTCGTCGGCGTAGCCCCGGATGGCCAGGGCGACGACCGCCCCGGCCGCCAGGGCGGGGGCGGCCCCGAGCACGCAGGCGATGGCGAGGTTGAGGGCGAACTTGGCGGTGACGCCGGCACCCAGGTCGTAGTCGAGCCGGACGAGGGCGAGCGGCGTGACGACCAGCAGCGCTCCGTAGATCACCGCCCAGCGGGCGAGCGTGGCCTCGAGCGGCCCGTCGAACCACCCCGGCCGCACGTAGATCGCCAGCGCCCCGGCCCCCGTGCCCAGCAGCGCGAGCGAGATGGCGAGGAAGCTGAAGTGGTAGGCCAGGACCGACGACAGCAGCCGGGTGAGCACCACCTGGAACGCCAGCGTGCTCGCCGTGACCAGCCCCAGAGCCCCCAGCACGCGCGCCCCGGGACGCACCTTCCCCGAACCCCCCATAGACGGGCGAAGCTAACACACGAGCCTGCAATCCTCCCCAGTCGCGACCGCGGTGCGCGGTCGGCTAGGTGTAGATCCCAGGAGCGTTAGTCAGGGTTGATGATGCTGGCGGGTGGCTTGTGGCCGAGGGCGCTGTGTGGTCGGTGGTTGTTGTAGTAGTCGAGCCAGGCGGGCAGGGCCTCGGCGCGGTGGTCTGAGCTTTGGTAGGTGGCGGCGTAGGACCATTCGCGCAGCATGGTTTGGATGAAGCGTTCGGCCTTGCCGTTGGTGCGGGGCCGGTAGGGGCGGGTGCGGATGTGGCGGATGTCGTGGTCGGCGCACCATGCCGCCCAGACTCGGACCTTGTAGGGGGCGCCGTTGTCGGTCATGACCCGGCTGACGGTGATCCCTCGGGCAGCGAACCAGGCGACGGCCCGGCCCAAGAACCCAACCGAGGTCGCGGCGGTCTCGTCAGGGAGGACTTCGACGTAGGCGAGCCGGCTGGTGTCATCGACACAGACATGGACGGCTTCCCAGCCGACCCGGTGGTTGTGGTGGCCCGGGCCCCGGCCGGTGACCCGGTGTCCGGGCTTGGTGAACCGGCCCAGCTTCTTCACATCGACATGCACCAGCTCGCCGGGGTGGCGACGGCAGTAGCGGTTAGCGGGCTCGGGGGGCTCGAGCCGTGACAGCCGGCCCAGACCCAAGCGGGTCAGCACCGCACAGACCGTGGAGGTGGCCAGTCCCAGCTGGGCGGCGATGCGGGTGCTGGTGAACCGCAGGCGTCGCAGCCGTTCGATCATCGCCTCGACCTCGGCTGGGGTCCGGCCTGGCACCCGGCGAGGAGCGCTGGAGCGGTCCAGCAAGGCTTCGCCGACATCGAAGCGGGCCAGCCACCGGTAGCAGGTCCGCTCCGAGCACCCAGCCGCCTGGGCGGCCTGGAGCACTGTCCATCCCTGCTCACGGACACGACGACACATCAGCGCCCGACCATGCGGCGTCAGGCGGGCGTTACCGTGCAAGTTCACGGGTCTCCTTGGGGTGAGGTGGCTTCAGCACCCCAATCCTCAAGGAGACCCGCCTGACGAACGTGGATGGGATCTACAGCTAGGCCTCGCCCCAGCCCCCGCCGCCGGGGGTGAGCATGCGGAGGACGTCGCCCGGGGCCAGGTCGATCGTGCACTTGTCCGGGAGGCGGCGGGCGCGCGACTCGTCGCCGGCGGGGAGGAGCCAGTTCTCGCCCGGCGCTCCCGCCCGGCCGCCGGCGAGGCCGGGCGGTGGGGACCGGCGCCGCTCCGTGATCAGCGAGACCGTGACCGGCTCCAGCACCTGGACGTCCCGGGCGATGCCCTCGCCGCCGGGCCAGCGGCCCCCGCCGCCGCTGCCCGAGCGCAGGCGGTAGCGCAGCACCCGGAGGGGGAACGCCCGCTCCAGCGCCTCGATGGGCGTGTTCCTGGTGTTGGTCATGCCCGTGTGCACGCCGCTCATCCCGGGCGCCGTCGGGCGGCCGCCCTGCCCGCCGGCCACCGTCTCGTAGTAGACCCAGCCGGCGCCCCCCACCAGCAGGTTGTTCATCGTCCCCTGCCCCGCCGCCGGCACCCGGTCGGCGCACGGGGCGGCCAGCGCGGCCAGGCAGACGTCGGCCACCCGCTGGCTCACCTCCACGTTCCCCGCCCCCACCGCCGCCGGCGGGCGGGCGGCCACGATCGTGCCGGCCGGCGCCACCACCCGCACCGGCCGCATGGCGCCGCCGTTGGCCGGGATGGTGGGGTCGACCGCCGACCGCAGCGCGTACGCCACCGCCGACACCGTCACCGCCTCCACCGCGTTGACGTTCCCGCGGGCCTGCGGGGCGCTGCCGGTGAAGTCGAACGCCACCTCGTCTCCCGCCACCGTCACCGCCACCACCACCGGCGCCGGGCGCTGCTGGTCGGGGGCGGCGCCGGTCGAGTCCATGGCGTCGGCCGCCCGCCACGTGCCGTCGGGCAGCGCCGCCAGCGCCGCCCGCATGCGCCGCTCGCCGTAGGCGACCACCTCGTCCAGCGGGGCATCGGCCAGCCCCGCCAGCCGCCCGACCCCGACCACGTTGGCGCCGACCTGGGCGTCGAGGTCACCGGCCCGCTCGTCGGGCGTGCGCGAGTTGGCCAGCAGCAGCCGCCGCAGCCCGTCGTCCAGCAGCGTGGGCGGGATGCGCAGCCCCTCCTGGTGGATGTCGGTGGCGTCGGCCGGGATGGATCCCGGCGCCGCCCCGCCGACGTCGGCGTGGTGGGCGCGGTTGGCCGCCCACCCCACCAGCCGCCCGCCCGGGGCGAAGCACGGAGCGACCAGCGTGACGTCGTTGAGGTGGGTCCCGCCGGCGAACGGGTCGTTGAGCACCACCTGGTCGCCCGGCCCCAGCCGGTCGCCGAAGCCGTCGATCGCCGCCCGCACGCTGGCCGGCATCGACCCCAGGTGGACCGGGATGTGCTCGGCCTGCACCAGCATCGTGCCGTCGGCGGCGAACAGGGCGGCCGAGCAGTCGGCCCGCTCCTTGATGTTGGGGCTGAACGCCGCCCGCCGCAGCACCGACCCCATCTCCTCGGCCACGCCGGTCAGCCGGGAGATCAGCACCTGGAGCGCCGCCGGGTCGAGGCTCACGCGCCCCGCTCCCCCGCCCGCCGCAGCACCAGCGCCCCCGCCGCGCCGGGCCGGGCCACCCAGCCCTCGGCCACCCAGATCGTGCAGTCGGCCTCGGCGATCACCGCCGGGCCCGCCACCGGGCCGGCGATGCGGGACGGCGGGTCGGGCAGGGCGCCGGGGTCGACGGCCGGCGGCCGGGTGGCGACGGCCCGCAGGGCGATCACCTCCACCGGGTCGCCGGGCCGGGCGTAGCCGTTGCGCCGCCGGTGCTCGTCGGCGAACGCCGCGACGGACGGCACGGTCAGCTCGTGGCTCTGGCCCCGGTAGCGGCAGTCGAGGGCGGTGGCCACGTCGACCTCCGGTCCGGCGCCCACCAGCGCCGCCGCCTCCGCCGCCAGCTCTCTGCGGGCGTCGGACAGCCCGGCGTGGTCGTCGGGCGCAGGCCACGACCGCACCAGGTCCCGCCGCCGGGGCGCCGTCAGCAGCCCGACCGCCGACAGCACCCCCGCCCGGGCCGGCACCACCACCGCGGGCATGCCCAGCGCGTCGGCCAGGGCGCAGGCGTGCAGCGGCCCCGCTCCGCCGAATGCCACCAGCGCCAGGCCCCGCGGGTCGACCCCCCGCTCGACCGAGACCGCTCGCAGCGCCCGCTCCATGTTGGCGTCGACCACGGCCAGGACGCCCTCGGCGGTCACGCCGGCGGCGGACAGCGCCGCCACGGCCCGGGCCCGGTCGAGGGCCAGCCCGCCGAACGCCGACGCCACCGGGATGCGCCCGGACACCAGGTTGGCGTCGGTCACCGTGGGCCGGTCGCCGCCCCGGCCGTAGCAGGCCGGCCCCGGGTCGGCCCCGGCCGACTCCGGGCCGACGACCAGCGCGCCGCCCGGGTCGATGCGGGCCAGCGAGCCGCCGCCGGCCCCGATGGTGTGGACGTCGAGCGACGGGAACCGGACGGTGAACCCGCCCACCTCCCGCTCGGCCGCCGGCGCCGGCGCCCCGTCGAGGATCAGGCACACGTCGGTCGAGGTGCCGCCCATGTCGAAGGTCACCGCGTCGGGGAAGCCGTTGGCCGCCGCCGCGGCCGCCCCGGCCCGCACGCCGCCGGCCGGCCCCGACAGCAGCAGCGCGGCCGGCAGCTCGGCCCCCTCGACGGCCGGCACCAACCCGCCGGACGAGGTCATGACCAGCACCTCGCCGGCCAGCCCGTCGATCCCCCGCAGGTAGCGCCGCAGCCGGGGCCGCAGGGCGGCGTTGATCACGGTGGTGACCGTGCGCTCGACCTCCCGCATCTCGGGCGACACCTCGTGCGAGCAGGTCACGTCGTGGCCCCGGTCCCGCAGGACGGCGGCCACCGCCCGCTCGTGGTCCGGCACCAGGTCGGCGTGCAGCAGGCACACGGCCACGACCTCGGCGCCGGGGTCGACGGCGGGCACGGCGTCGGCGCCCGCCACCGGTGCGACCTCGGTCCCGTCGGCCGCCAGCCGCCCGGCCACCTCGTAGCGCAGCGTGCGGGGGACGAGCGGCTCGGGCCGGGAGGCGAGCTGGTCGTACAGCGACGGCCGGTCCTGGCGGCCGATCTCGATCACGTCCCGCAGGCCCTCGGTGGTCACCAGGGCGACGGTCGCCCCCCGCCGCTCCAGCAGCGCGTTGGTGGCCACGGTCGTGCCGTGGGCCAGCAGGTCGGGCCCGGGCGCCGCCGCCGCCAGCGCCGCGCCGATGGCCCGCCCGGGGTCGTCGGGGGTGGACAGGACCTTGCCGACCCGGCCGTCGGCCGCCACCAGGTCGGTGAACGTGCCCCCGGTGTCGACCCCGACCTCCACTACGCGCTCGACCCGACCCGGCCCCGCTGGGTCTGTGCGGCCTCGACGGCCAGCAGATCGACCAGGTCGTTCATCGGGTGGCCCGAGTGGCCCTTCACCCACCGGAAGGACACGTCGCCCCGCCGCTCGACCTCGTCGATCAGCGGCTCCCACAGGTCCCGGTTGGCCACCGGCTTCTTCGCGCTGTTGGTCCACCCGCGCCGCCGCCAGCCCTTCCACCAGCCGTCCCGGAAGCAGTTCACGACGTAGGTCGAGTCGCTCACGACCTCGAGTGGCCCGCCGGGGTGGGCGACCACGGCCTCGAGCGCGGCCCGGATCTCCATGCGCTGGTTGGTGGTGTGGGGCTCGGCCCCGCTGGCGTAGTCGCCGCCGGGCTCGGCCCAGGCCCAGCCCCCGGGGCCGGGATTCCCCAGGCAGGCGCCGTCGGTGTACACGATCGTGGCCACGGCGACGACCCTAGGCGGCCCGACGCTTCAGCCGATTCGTCCAACCGTGCAGCTCTTGGGTGCAACGTTCTGTTTCACCGCGGACGGTGCCACGATGGACGCATGATCATCGACGGGTTCGTGCACCAGCTGCCCGACACCGATCCGGCCGAGACCGGCGAATGGCTCGACTCCCTCGACGCCGTCGTCGACGCCCACGGCAAGCCCCGCGCCCGCTTCCTCATGTCCAAGCTGATCGAGCGCGCCCGCGAGCTCCAGGTGGGGCACCCGGCCACGGTGTCGACCCCCTACGTCAACACCATCCCGCCCGAGGAGGAGCCCTGGTTCCCCGGCGACGAGGAGCTCGAACGCCGCATCCGGGCCTACATCCGCTGGAACGCGGCGGTCATGGTCATCAAGGCCAACAAGCACGCCGACGGCATCGGCGGCCACCTCTCGACCTTCGCCTCCTCCGCCGCCCTCTACGACGTCGGGTTCAACTGGTTCTTCCACGGCAAGGACGACGGCCTGGCGGGCGACGCCGTCTACATCCAGGGCCACGCCGCCCCCGGGATCTACGCCCGGGCCTTCCTCGAGGGCCGGCTCGACGAGGGTGACCTCGACCAGTTCCGCCAGGAGGTGGGCGGCGGCCTGTCGAGCTACCCCCACCCCCGGCTGATGCCGCAGTTCTGGGAGTACCCCACGGTGTCGATGGGCCTCGGGGCGCTCAACTCGATCTACCACGCCCGCTTCCTGCGCTACCTGCACAACCGGCGGATCGACGACACCAGCGCGTCCAAGGTGTGGTGCTTCGTCGGCGACGGCGAGGTCGACGAGCCCGAGACGCTCGGCGCCCTGACGCTGCCCGCCCGCGAGCAGCTCGACAACCTCATCTGGGTCGTCAACTGCAACCTGCAGCGGCTCGACGGCCCGGTGCGGGGCAACGGCAAGGTCATCCAGGAGCTGGAGGCCGTGTTCCGGGGCGCCGGCTGGAACGTCATCAAGGTCATCTGGGGCGGCCGCTGGGACGAGCTGCTGGCCCAGGACCGCGACGGCGTGCTGCTCAACAAGATGAACACCACGGTCGACGGCGAGTTCCAGCGCTATGCCGTCGAGTCCGGGGCCTACGCCCGCGAGCACTTCTTCGGGCCCGACCCCCGGCTGCGGAAGATGGTCGAGCACCTGTCCGACGACGAGATCCGCAACCTGCCCCGCGGCGGGCACGACTACCGCAAGCTGTACGCGGCCTACAAGGCGGCCGCCGACCCGCACGGCGCGCCCACGGTCATCCTGGCCAAGACGATCAAGGGTTGGACGCTCGGCCCCGACGTCGAGGGGCGCAACGCCACCCACCAGATCAAGAAGATGACCGTCGACCAGCTGCACCAGCTGCGGGAGCGGCTGTACCTGACCGACGTCATCCCCAGCGAC
>DATFRN010000253.1:0-7707 GCA_035263165.1 Acidimicrobiales bacterium
GCGGCCCCCGGCCCGCCCGAGCCGTGGGCGGGCGTGCGCGACGCCCTCGACTACGGGCCCCGCTGCCCCCAGCCGGGGCGGGCGTCGGCCATCGACCCGAGCGACACGACGCCCATGGGCGAAGACTGCCTGGTCGCCAACGTGTGGACCCGGGCCGTGGGCGACGGCGGGGGCCGGCCGGTCATGGTGTGGTTCCATGGCGGCGGGTTCAGCAGCCTGTCCGGCTCGTCGCCGCTCTACGACGGCGTCGCGCTGTGCCGGCGGGGCGACGTGGTGGTGGTCACGGTCAACCACCGGCTCAACGTGTTCGGCTTCCTGCACCTGGGCGAGCGGGGCGGCGACCCCGACTCCGGCAACGCCGGCATGCTCGACCTGGTGGCCGCGCTCGGGTGGGTGCGGGACAACGCCGCCGAGTTCGGCGGCGACCCCGGGAACGTCACCGTGTTCGGCGAGTCCGGGGGCGGGGCCAAGGTGTGCGTGCTCATGGGCATGCCCGCGGCCGAGGGCCTGTTCCACCGGGCGATCGTGCAGAGCGGCGTGCACGTGCGGGGCCTCACCCCCGACGCGGCGGACGCCAACGCCGCCCGCGTCCTGGCCGAGTTGGGCTCGGCCGACCCGCTGACCGCGCCGTCGGAGGACGTGGTGGCCGCCTACCAGCGGGTGACCGCCGCCGGGCGGGTGGCGTTCAGCCCGGTGGCCGACGGCCGCCACCTGCCCCGCTCGCCGTGGGAGCCCGACGCGCCCCCGTGGTCGGCGGCCGTACCGCTGATGCTCCTGTCGACCCGGACCGAGACCTCGCTGATCGCCGGCGTGCGCGACCGCTCGCTGTTCACGCTGGACGACGCCGGCCTGCGGGCCACCCTCCGCCGGGGCTGGCTGCACGACGCCGACGGGTCGGGCGGCGGGGGCGTCGACGCCATCGTCGACGAGTTCGCCCGGCTCCACCCGGGCGCACCGCCGAGCGAGCTGTTCTTCCTGATCACCAGCGACCTCTACTCCCGGCTGCCGGGGTGGGCGGTGGCCGACCGCAAGGCCGCCCAGGCCGCGGCCACCGGAAGCGGCCGGGTGTGGCACGCCGAGCTGGTGTGGGACACCCCCGTCGACGGCGGGCGCTGGCTGTCGCCCCACACGCTCGACATCCCGATGGTGTTCGCCAACGTCGGGCGCACCCGCTCCTACGCCGGGCGCAGCGAGGCCGCCCACCGCGTGTCCGACCAGATGTCGGCGGCCTGGCTGGCCTTCGCCCGCAGCGGCGACCCCAACCACCCGGGGATCCCCGCCTGGCCGGCCTACACGGCCGAGCGACCGGTGACGATGCTGTTCGACGTCGAGTCCCGGGTCGAGCCCGACTGGCGCGGGGGCGAGCGCAAGGTCCTCGGCCACCTCCCTCTGCGCGTGCCGCGCCGCTGAGCGGATTTGGGGGAGACTGTCCCGCCATGGACCTGACCACCGAGACGACCGCGCGGGGCGTCACCGAGCGGGACTTCGTCGTCGACGGGCCCCGCGAGCCGGTGCCGGGCGTGCTGTGGACGCCCTCGGGCGACGCGTCCGCCTGGCCCCGCCCGCTCGTGCTCCTCGGCCACGGGGGCAGCCAGGACAAGCGGGCGCCCAACGTGGTCGGCCTGGCCCGCTGGCTGGTGCGCCACCACGGCATCGCCGCCGCCGCCATCGACCTGCCGCTGCACGGCGACCGCACGCCGCCCGAGGAGCTGGGCATGACGCGGCGCGAGCGCCAGCGGGCACTGCGGGAGCGGCACCTCGCCGACGGCGGCCACGTCGCCGCCGCCCACTGTGCGGTCGACGACTGGACCGCCACGCTCGACGCCCTCCAGGCCCACCGCGACGTCGGCACCGGGCCGGTCGGCTACTGGGGCGTGTCGATGGGGACCCGGTTCGGCGTGCCGCTGATCGCGGCCGAGCCCCGCATCACCGCCGCCGTGCTGGGACTGTTCGGCTGGGCCCCCGGTCCGTACATGCCGGGCTTCGACGAGCTGGCCCGCCAGGTGACGGTGCCGCTGCTGTTCGTCATCCAGTGGGACGACGAGCTGGTGCGGCGGGAGTGGGCGCTGCGGCTCTACGACCTGTTCGGCTCCACCACCAAGCTGCTGCACGGCAACCCGGGCGGGCACCTGACGATGCCCCGGGCCGAGTACCGGGCCAGCGAGGCCTTCCTCGCCCACTTCCTGATGAAATAGCACCCGTGGTGCTGATGGCGGGCATGGGCCTGCTGCTGGCGGCGGGGCTGGCGCTCACGCTGGCCTGGGGCGGCCTCGCCTACGCGCCCGGCGACCCCGGCCCGGGCACCGCGGCCGTCGCCCGCGGCTACCTGCGGGGGCTGGCCGTGGGCATCACCGGCGGGTTCTGGGCCGGGCTGCTGGTGACCGGGCCGGCCGTGCGGCTGATCATGCGGCTACTGGCGGTGACCGCCGGCGACGCCGCCCAGGGGCGCATCACCGAGGCCGACGAGGTGGTGGGGAGCGTCAACGTGGACGGGACACTGGCGCTCATCGTGTTCGGGGGCGTGGCCACCGGCCTGCTGAGCGGCGTGCTGTGGGTCGCCGTCCACCGCTGGCTGCCGGCCGGCCGGCTCGGGGGCGTGGCCTTCGGTGGGCTCCACCTGGTGGTGGCGGCCACCCGGATCGACCCGCTCCGGCCGAACAACCCCGACTTCGACCTGGTCGGCCCCGGCTGGCTGAGCGTGGTCGCCTTCGGGCTGGCGGCGGTGGCCCACGGGATGGCGGTGGCTGCACTGGTCGACCGGCACAGCCGGGCGTTCCCGCCGGCCCGCCGCAGCCGGCGCGCCTGGGCGGCGGCGATCGCCCCGCTGGTCCCGGCGGCGCTGATCGTGTCGCTCGTCCCGATCCTCCTCGCCATCTCGGCGCTGGGCCTCGGGCTGGCGGTGCTCGTCACCCGGAGCGGGGCCGTGGTGCGGGCGGCCCGCAGCCGGGCCGCGCTGGTGGCCGGGCGGGTGGCCATGGCGGCGCTGGCGCTGGCCTGCCTGCCGGGGTTCGTCGCCGACCTCCACGACGTGGTGGCCCGCGGCGACGTGACGGCCGTGCCGTAGACGGCCGGTACGGTCGCGGCCGTGGCCAAGTCTCCGGCGACCGAGGTGGAGGTGGGCGGGCGCACCGTGCGGGTGTCCAACCCCGACCGGGTGTACTTCCCCGCCACGGGGGCGACCAAGCTCGACCTGGTCGAGTACTACCTGGCGGTCGGGCCGGGCATCGTCAACGCCCTGCGGGAGCGGCCGTGCATGCTGCACCGCTTCCCCACCGGCCTGGCCGGCGAGAAGGTCCACCAGAAGCGGGTGCCCGGCGGGGCGCCGCCGTGGCTGGAGACCGTGCGCCTCCACTTCCCCCGCTACGGCCAGCACGCCGACGAGCTGTGCGTGACCGAGCTGGCCCAGGTCGTCTGGGCGGTGCAGATGTCGACCGTCGAGTTCCACCCCTGGAACTCGCGCCGGGCCGACACCGAGAGCCCCGACGAGTGGCGCATCGACCTCGACCCCATGCCCGACTGCCCCCCGGCCACCGTGCGGGCGGTGGCGGGCGTCGTGCACGAGGTGCTCGACGAGCTGGGGGCGGTCGGCTGGCCCAAGACGTCGGGCGGCAAGGGGATGCACATCTACGTGCGCATCGAGCCCGCCCACGGGTTCCACGACGTGCGGCGGGGGGCGCTGGCCTTCGCCCGCGAGGTCGAGCGGCGGGCGCCCGACCTGGTCACGACCACGTGGTGGCGCAAGGACCGGGACCCCCGCAAGCTGTTCGTCGACTACAACCAGAACGCCCGCGACCACACGATGGCGGCGGCCTACTCGCTGCGGGGCGTGCCCGAGGCGACCGTGTCGACGCCGATCACCTGGGACGAGGTCGACGACGTCGACCCCCGGGACTGCACGATGGCCACGGTCCCGGCCCGCTTCGCCGAGCGCGGCGACCTCCACGCCGGCATCGACGGCGCGGTGTTCGCCATCGACGAGTTGCTCGACTGGGCCGCCCGCGACGAGCGCGCCGGCGAGGTCGACGCCGGCGTCCCGGACGACGAGGACGGGGGTGGGTCGTGAGGTTCGGCGAGCCGGTCGGCGGTGACGGGTTGGCGCTGCCCGAGGAGACCGTGGTGCTGCGGTGGGACGGACCGGCGACGACCGGGCCGCTCCTTGCCGGGCGCGAGCAGGTCACCGCCACCTACGTCGTCGAGTGCGCCGGCCCCGAGCGGGCCCGGGAGATCGCCGCCCGGGTGCTCGACTTCCACGTCGTGGCCGTGGAGATCCGGCGGGCGCACGACACCGTCGAGCGGTGAGCGACGCCCCGGCGTGGGCGACGCTGCGGGCCCGGCTGGTGTGGGAGGACGAGGCCGCGCTGGTGGTGGACAAGCCCGCCGGCCTGTCGGTGACCGGCGAGCGGCACGACACCGACCTGGTCCGGCTGGCGGCCGAGGCGGGCGAGGAGCTGTTCCCCGCCCACCGCATCGACAAGGTGACCTCGGGTGCGGTGCTGCTGGCCCGGTCGCTGGCCGTCCACGGCGGGCTGACCCGGCAGTTCAACCGGCGGACGGTGGGCAAGGCCTACCTGGCCATCACCGCCACGACCGGCCTGCCGGAGCGGGGCACGATCGACCTGCCGCTCGGCGCGGGGCGCAAGGGCAGGATCCGGGTCGCCGCGCCCCGGGAGACGATCGTCCGGGACGGCGACCGCTGGGCCGTGCCCGCCGCCGCCGTGCGGGACGACCGGCCGACCTACCCGTCGGTGACGGCGTTCGAGCGGCTGTGGGCGGGCCCCGGCCACACGCTGCTGGCCGTGCGGCCCGAGACGGGGCGCCGCCACCAGATCCGGGTCCACCTGGCGTGGATCGGCCACCCGATCGCCGGCGACCCGCTGTTCGAGCGCGCGCCGGCCACCCGCACCTGCCTGCACTCGTGGCGCCTGGCGTTCGACGCCTCCTGGTCCGACGGGCGCCGCATCGAGGTCGAGGCCGAGCCCGGCGCCGACTTCTGGGCCCCGCTCGGCGGCCCGGTCCCCTACGGCTGATGGGTCGGTCAGGTCACGGGCACGAGTCGACCGGCGCCCTGCCGGCCAGCGCGCCCTCCAGGAACGACGTCACCCGGCCCGCGGTGGCGGGGACGATCGACCCGTGATCGGCGCCCTCGACCACCTGGAGCTCGGTGACCTGCCCGGCGGCGCACAGGCGGGCGAACAGGTCGCGCACCCGCTGGATCACCACCCGGTCGTCGGCCGTGCCCGAGGCGAGGTAGAGCGGCACGCCCCGCACCGCGGTGCCGCCGACATCGTTGGCCAGGATGGCCGAGCGGGCGGGCTCGGTCTCGCGGGGGTCGGCTTTGAAGGCACCGCTCAGCACGACCGGCACCAGGGCGGTGGTGATGTCGTCGAGGCAGCCCGTCTTCACGATCTCGGACGCGGCCAGGGCCTGGGGGGTGAGGTAGTCGCGGACGTCGATGTCGGGGTGCTCGCCGGCCCCGCCGACCAGGCCCATGATCGTCAGCACGCCGGTCACCACAGGGTCGATCCCGCCGTAGACCTTGTCGAGCATCGCCCCGGGCGCCAGGGCCACGGTGCCCGCCAGGCGCAGCTCGGGCGCCCGCGTGCGGGCCAGCTCCATGGCCGACAGCGCGCCGTGGCCGCCCTGGGAGTGGCCGACCGCCACCCAGCGCCGGCCGGCGTGGGCGCCGTCGAGCCGGCGGGCGGCCCGCACGGCGTCGATGACCGCGTTGCCCTCCGACGGCTTGGACAGATAGGGGTGCAGCTCGCCGACCGGGCCGAGCCCGACGTAGTCGGTCATGGCCCACACGCCCTCGACGCCCCACCCGGGCGCCTCCTTGGCCGTCCGGCTGGGCGCGCACACCGAGGCGAGGCCGGTGGTGCCGTGGGCCGTCGACACGACCGGCCAGCCGCCCTTCGGCGGCCGGGCGGTCGGGTAGGTGATGACCCCGGTGACGGCCCGGTCGCGGCCGGTGGCGTCGTCGGAGTGGTACATGACCCGCACGCTGGTGCGGCCGCCCGTCGTGCCGATCGGCTGGATGCGGATGAGGTCGCCCGCCTTCCCCTTCGGCAGCGGGTCGGGCACCCGGTAGAAGTCGTCGAGGCTGCCGGTGAACGCGCCGGGCTCGTGGGCCCGGGCGCCACCGGCTGCTCCCCCGCTCCCGGCGGCGGGGCCGCCGGCGCAGGCGGCGGCGAGCGCCACGGCGAGGACGACGATCGGCGCGCTGCGCCGGCGCCGCTCCCTCATCCGCCGACGCCCACCGGCGCGGTGGGGGTGAACTGCACCGGCAGGTGCTTGATCCCGCCCACCAGGGGGATGCCCATGGCCTCCAGGTGGACCGGCTCGCCGACCACCTCGATGTCCGGCAGCCGGGCGAACAGCTGGCGGAAGATGATCCCCAGCTCCCGCCGGGCGAGGTGGGCGCCCAGGCAGAAGTGGGGCCCGGGCCCGCCGAAGCCGACGTGGGGGTTGGGGTCGCGGCGGACGTCGAACTCGTCGGGCCGGTCGAACACCCGTGGGTCCCGGTTGGCGGCCCCGTAGAACATGACGAACTTGTCGCCCTCCGCGAAGTCCTGGCCGGACAGGGTCACGTCGTGGGTGGCGGTCCGGCGCATGAACGTCACCGGCGAGGCGACCCGCACGATCTCCTCGACGGCACTCGCCGTCACGCCCTCGACGTCGCCCTGCCAGATGGCCCGCTGGTCGGGGTTCTGGTGCAGCAGGTGCATGCCGAGCGTGGTGGCCGTCCGGGTGGTGTCGTTGCCGGCCACGGCCAGCAGGATGAAGAACGGGCCGAGCTCGTGGGGGGCCAGCATGTCCTCGCCCACGTCGGCGTTGACCAGGGCCGAGGTGAGGTCGTCGGTCGGCTCGGCCCGGCGCTTGCGGGCCAGCTCGTCCATCAGCGAGGTGAGCTGCACGCCGGCCTGGAACATGGCCATGCCGAGGTCCTCGGTGCCCGACATCTCGGGGTCGCCGGCGCCGAGGATGGTGTTGGTGGCCGACAGCACCGTGCCGAACTCGCTGCGGGGGATGCCCATCATGTCGCAGATGACCAGCAGCGGGAACGGCTGGGAGATGGCCGTGACCAGGTCGGCCTCGCCCTGCTCGCACATGCCGTCGATCACCTCGGCGCAGATGCGCTCGACCGAGTCGACCACCTGGGCCAGCCGCTTGGGCGTGAACGAGCGGGACACGATGCCCCGCTGGCGGGCGTGGCGGGGGTCGTCCATGGCGATGAACGAGCCGAAGAACTCGAGCGCCTCGGCCGGCATGTCGACGATCGACACCGAGCCCCGGCCCGAGCAGAAGTCGAGCGGGCGCCGGCTGATCTCGACCACCTCGGCGTAGCGGGTCACGGCGTGGAACCGCTCGGGCTCGAGCGTGATCGGGTTGAGGGTCTCGGCCGGCGTGAACGGCCCCTGCTCGCGCAGCACGGCGAAGTCGGCCATGCGCTCGGCCAGCGGCCGGCGCCAGAACCGGGGGTCGGCCAGCGGGAGGGTGGGCTCGGTCACGGGGTGCGACGCTAGCGCTCTGTCCACGGACAGGCCGCTAGCTGCGGGGATCGAGGAGCACCTTGAGGACGCCCTCCTCGCGGGCGTCGAAGCGGCGGTAGGCCTCGGGCGCCTCGGACAGCGGCAGCCGGTGGGTCACGACGTCCTGGGGGCGGATGCGGCCGCCGGCCACCAGCGGCAGCAGGTCGGGCCAGGTCGA
>DATFRN010000254.1:0-19534 GCA_035263165.1 Acidimicrobiales bacterium
GCCCAGCCCGACCAGCTCCATGACCCGGCGTCCCACGGACTCGGCCGACGCCGAGATCGCCACCCAGCGCCCGTCGCCGCACCGCCAGGTCCCCCGGGGCACCGAGTAGGGCAGGCTCGACCCCGCCCGCTCCTGGAGGAACCCGGTCATCCCGTAGGCGGGCGGCAGCGGCCCCATGCACTGGAGCAGCGAGTCGAGCAGCGACACGTCCACCACCTGCCCCACCCCCGAGTGCAGCGCGGCCATCACCGCGAACGCCCCGGCCAGGGCCGTGACCTCGTCGGTCAGGGCGATGGGCGGCAGCAGCGGGCCGCCGTCGGCCTCGCCGTTGATGGCGGCGAAGCCGGACATCGCCTCGGCCAGCGTGGCGAACCCGGGTCGCCCGGCGTAGGGGCCGGTCTGGCCGAAGGCGGTCACCCGCAGGACCACCAGCCGGGGGTTGCGGGCCAGCAGGACGTCGGGCCCGAGGCCGAGCCGCTCCAGCACGCCGGGCCGGAAGTTCTCGACGACCACGTCGGCCTCGGCCGCCAGGGCCAGGGCGCACTCCCGGCCCTCGTCGGACTTGAGGTCGAGCGTGGCGCACCGCTTGTTGCGGCCCACCACCTTCCAGTAGGCCGACGTGCCGTCGCGGGGGTCGGGCAGGCCCATCGTGCGGGTCGAGTCGCCCACCCCGGGCCGCTCGATCTTCAGCACGTCGGCCCCGAAGTCGGCCAGGTAGCGGGCGGCCCCCGGGCCGGCCACCACGGTCGCCATGTCGAGCACCCGCAGGCCGACCAGCGGGCCGGCGGGCGGCGGGGCGGCGCCGTTGCCGTCGGGGCCGGTCACTGGTGCACCCTTCGGGATGCACGCAGTGACCGATCGGCACTGCGTGCCGGGTAGGGCACTGCACCGCTGGTTCGCTCGCTTCGCTCGCTCACTGGCGGTCGACCGCGATCGGGAAGCAGCGGTCGGCCAGCGTGCCGAACGCGTAGACCTCGTACAGCCCGCCGTACATGTCCCGCGTCTTGTGGCTCCAGGCCAGGGCGTCGGGCGCCGAGATCCGCCGGAACACCTGGAGGATGCCGCCCTCGTGCACCCGGTACTCGGCCCAGGCCCCGGGGAAGTCCTTGACGCACGCCACCTCGACCCAGGGCACGTCGCCCGTGGCGGGGAAGCGCCGCACCCGGTTGCGGTGGGTGTGGCCGGCGAAGTAGCCGACGATCCGGGGCCGGCGGGCCACCACCTCGACCAGCCGCTCGGAGTCGTCGGGGTTGATGCCGAAGTAGGCCTCGGGCCGCTCCGCCGAGGCCGGGTTCCAGGCGTGGTGGTGGCCGAAGACCATCACCGGCCGGTCGGCCTCGGCCGCCAGCGTGTCGAGCCACTCGATCGAGGCGGCCGACACGCCCCCGCCGGCCCGACCCGGCACCGCGGTGTCGAGCACCGCCAGCGTCACGCCCGGCAGGGTCACGCTGGTGGGGGCGTCGGAGGCGAAGTCCTGGCCGTAGTAGGCGTCGTGGTTGCCCCGCACGTGCACCAGCCGCTCGCCGAAGGCGGGGCCGTAGGCGTTGAGGAACTCCTGGTACTCGGCGCGGGTGCCCATCGACGTGAGGTCGCCCTTGACCACCACGACGTCGGGGGCCAGGGCCTTGATGTCGGCGATGGCGCCCCGGTTCATCACCACCGGGTAGGGGTCGTCGCCCGGCGCCGCCGTGTAGATCGGGTGGTCGTCCACGCCGTTGAGGATCCCGCACTCGACCTCGCCGAAGTGCACGTCGTTGACCGTGCACACGGTGGCCAGCCGCTCGCCCGGCGGCCGGGTCAGCGTGTGGACGGGCAGGCCGGCCAGCTCGTAGTCGGTGTCGGGATCGAGGCCGCCGAAGGCGTGGACGGCGACGCCGTCGTGGATGACGGCTTCGTCGTCGGCCACCGTGGTGAGCTCCATGCGCCGCAGGCTAGGGCCGGGCGGCCCCGGGGCTCACACCTTGATGACGTAGTCGTTGACCAACTTGTCGTGCCAGCACTGCTTCTCGGGGTCCCACAGCATCCACAGGTAGCCGAGCCAGCAGACGAGTTCGGACAGCCAGCGGGCGAAGTAGCGGCCCACGCCCCGGCCGGTGCCGATCGACCCGCCGGTCCGCTTGTCGACGACCCGGATGCCGAGCGCCTTCTTGCCCAGCGTCTGGCCCGAGCCGCCCTCCATGAGCGCGAAGTAGAGGACGCCGGCCACGAACGCGGCGATGGCCAGGATGATGAACGCGGCCCACGTCCCGCTGGTGGGCGCCCGGCAGATGTCGGTGCCGCCCCCCAGGTCGATGTTGCCGTTGTCGCTCACCGTGCAGGTGGTGTCGTGCTTGGGTCCCGCGAACAGCGCGATCCACGCGGGGATCTGGAACAGGCTGACGATGATGGCGTCGATCAGCAGCGCCGCGAAGCGGGCCCAGAAGCCGGCGAAGGGCACCTGGCCGTACCCGGTCGCGTAGGGCGGTGCCGGGGGGAAGGCCTGGGGTGGGGGGTAGCCGCCGCCGGGAGGCGGGGGATAGCCGGCCGGGGGGCCCGGAGGAGGTGGTGGGTAGTCGCCGCCGCCGGGGGGTGGAGGGGTGGGGTATCCGCCCATGGCGCGGCAGCATAGGCCATCGCCAGATCGCCGCCGGGTCGGCGGGCCGGGGGCCTCAGCTCACGCGGAGGGGGGTCTCACCAGGGCCGGCCGCGGCGCAGCGGCACCGGCTTGGTCCACCACCGGCCCGAGAAGCGCCAGCGGGGAGGCGCCTCGGCGGGCGCCGCGGCCGCGGGGCGCGGCCACGTCGCCTCGACGGCGGCCACGATCGCGGCCACCTGCTCGGGGGTGGGGTCGCCGCCGGCGGTGACGGCGACGGTGGGGGTCTCGGCGGCGGTCACGGCCGGCTACAGCGGCACGTTGCCGTGCTTGCGCTTGGGCAGCTCCTCGCGCTTGGAGCGCAGGAGGTCGAAGCCGGCGACGAGCTTGGCCCGGGTGTCGGCCGGGTCGATGACGTCGTCGACGTAGCCCCGCTCGGCGGCCTGGTAGGGGTTGGCGAAGCGGTCGGTGTACTCCTCGACCAGCTCGGCCTTGCGGGCGTCGGGGTCGTCGGCCGCCTCGATCTCCCGCCGGTACGCGATCTCGACCGCGCCCTGGGGCCCCATAACCGCCAGCTCGCCGGACGGCCAGGCGAAGGCCAGGTCGGCGCCGATCGACTTGGAGTTCATCACCACGTAGGCGCCCCCGTAGGCCTTGCGGGTGACGATCTGGATGCGGGGCACCGTCGACTCGCAGAAGGCGTAGAGCAGCTTGGCGCCGTGGCGGATGATGCCGCCGTGCTCCTGGTCGACGCCGGGCAGGAAGCCGGGCACGTCGACGAAGGTGACGAGCGGGACGTTGAAGGCGTCGCAGGTGCGCACGAACCGGGCCGCCTTCTCGGACGACTCGATGTCGAGGACGCCCGCCAGGTGCATCGGCTGGTTGCCCACGATGCCGACGACGTGGCCGTCGAGGCGGGCGTAGGCGCAGATGATGTTGGGCGCCCAGCGCCGGGCGTACTCGAAGTACTCGCCGTCGTCGACCACCGCCTCGATCACGCTGCGCATGTCGTAGGGCTGGTTGGACGAGGTGGGGATGATGTCCCGCAGCTCGGGGCACGACCGCTCGGGGTCGTCCTCGGTGGTGACGACCGGCGCCTCCTCCAGGTTGTTGGAGGGCAGGTAGCTGAGCAGGTAGCGGACGTCCTCCAGGCAGGCGGCGTCGTCGGCCGAGGTGAAGTGGCAGACGCCCGACCGGGAGGCGTGGGCGATGGCGCCGCCCAGCTCCTGCTGGGTCACGTTCTCGCCGGTCACCGTCTTCACCACGTCGGGGCCGGTGATGAACATGTAGGAGGTGTCCTCGACCATGAAGACGAAGTCGGTCATGGCCGGGGAGTAGACGGCCCCGCCGGCGCAGGGGCCCATGATCACGCTGATCTGGGGCACGACGCCGGAGGACTGCACGTTGCGGTAGAAGATGCCGCCGTAGCTGTCCAGGCTGACCACGCCCTCCTGGATGCGGGCGCCGGCGCCGTCGTTGATGCCCACGACCGGGGCGCCCACCTTGAGGGCCAGGTCCATGAGCTTGAGGATCTTGTCGGCGAACACCTCGCCCAGCGCCCCGCCGAAGACGGTGAAGTCCTGGGAGAACACGAACACCTTGCGGCCGTCGACCGTGCCCCAGCCGCAGATGACGCCGTCGGTGTAGGGGCGGTCCTCGAAGGCCGACTCGGCCGGCCGCCGGGCCAGCAGGTCGAGCTCGTGGAACGAGCCCGGATCGAGGAGCAGCTCGATGCGCTCGCGGGCGAGGAGCTTGCCCCGGTTGTGCTGGCGCTCGCGGGCGCGGTCGGTGCCCGGAGCGAGGGCCTCTTCCTTGCGCTTGGCCAGGTCGGCGAGCCTGTCGCTCATCGGGTGGTCGACCATGCTGCCACGGTACCTGCGCTTCTTTGGCGCCCCGAAATTTCCTGTGGCGGGCAGGGGCCAGGCCGCCGGCGGGGCGGGGGGGACCCCGGCGGGCGCGGTGATCGGAGCCTCAACTGACACCATGACGCCACTTTGTCACAAATACCGACGCATGTGTCGATAAAGTGCATCTGGGCTGACTTCGCCACCGTAGGTGGTGTGCGGATCGGCCCGGATCGGCGCCCGGTGCCGGCCCGTCGGGCCCGGCCAGTAACGTGATCGGCCGTGAGCTGGGACAGGAAACGGCGGATCAGAGCGACAGCGGGAGCCCTCGTGGCGGCGGCGGTCCTGGGCGCGTGCGGCGGCGGTGGCGGCTCGTCCGACGCCGGCACCACCTCGTCCACGACCCACAAGGCCCGGACCGATGTCAGCGTGCCGGACCAGGCGTCGACCACCACGGCGCCAGCCTCTCCGGGCACCAGCTACGTGGCCACCGCTGTGCCGGCCAAGGTCCAGGTGTTCTCGAAGGTGGGAGATGCGAAGCCCAAGGTGACGCTGCCCAACCCGACCGAGAACGGCGGGCCGCTGGTGTTCCTGGCCGAGCACCAGCTGGGCGGTTGGTTGCAGGTGCTGCTGCCCATCCGACCCAACGGCTCGACCGGTTGGGTGCGGCTGGCCGACGTCAAGGTGGCCACCAACCCCTACCGCGTCGACATCGCCCTCGGCGCCCACCGGCTGGTGGTGCACAAGGGCACCGCGGTGGTCGCCGACGACTCGATCGGCGTCGGCACGTCGTCCACCCCGACGCCGGGCGGCAAGTACTACATCAAGGAACTGCTCAAGCCGTCGAACCCCGGCGGGGCCTACGGGCCCTACGCCTACGGGCTGTCGGGCTTCTCCAACGTGCTCGACGACTTCAACGGTGGCGACGGCGTCATCGGCATCCACGGCACCGACGACCCGTCGACCGTCGGCCACGACGTGAGCCACGGCTGCATCCGCCTCACCAACGCCAACATCACCAAGCTGGTGCAGGTCCTCCCCCTCGGCACCCCGGTCCACATCAGCGCCTGAACGCGCCGCGCCGCCCGGCCGGGACCGGGCGGCGCCTGCGTCTCTGTATGCCGGTCGGCCGGTCGGCCGGTCAGCCGGTGAAGGTCGGCTCGCCCTGCTGGGGCGTGGCCGGGGCCGCGATCGGCGGTGCCGGCGGCGGGGCCGGCGGCGGGGTCGCCGGGGGCTGGTCCGTCGTGGGCGTGGCCTGGGTGGCGTTGACCGTCACCAGCACGAAGTCGTACTCGGCCACGATCTCGTCGCTCTCCGGGCTGACGAAGCACGTCGCCGTCACCCCGTTGAGCCCGATGTCGGCCTCCTCGCTCTGGAGCTCGAGCGACCAGGTGCCGTCGTCGTCGACCGGCGCCTGGAACGACTGCGGCTCCTCGCGGTGCTCGTTGAACACGTCGACCTGCACGTCGCCCGGCGTGCTGTCCTCGTTGAGGCAGTCCGCCGCCGACACGGTGAAGGACCCGCCGACCGTGAGGGTCGTCGGCTCCACCGTGATCGGGAGCAGGTCCGGCTCCTCCTCCTGGGCCCCAGCCGGCGCACCCGCGCCGAGCGCGGTCACCAGTGCGGCCGTCGTCGCGGCCGCAGCCACGATCCGCCATCTCTTCATCTGTTCTCCCTGTGGGTCGCGTGCCCTGTCGTGTCGGGCACCCGTGCAGGGGGCCGCCAGCTCGCCGCCCGCCGGTCGGCGCCGCCGTAGGGCCCCAGCCCCCGTGCCGCTCGCCCGGCGTGTGTGTCGAAATCCCCAGTCGTCCGCCTGCGGGCGGGACCCTATCCCAGGTCCCGACCCTCGGCGTGGCGAATCGCCGGCGCACGCCGCGGAGGCGGGCGTGGATACTCTCGGCCGGGTGCGACTCCCCGTCATGCCGCCCGTCAAGCCCATGCTCGCCAAGGCGGTCTACGAGGTGCCCCGCGAACCCGGGCTGCTCTACGAGCCGAAGTGGGACGGCTTCCGCTGCGTCGTGTTCCGCGACGGCGGCGAGATCGAGCTGGGCAGCCGCAACGACCGGCCGCTGACCCGCTACTTCCCCGAGGTGCAGGCCGCCCTGCTGGCCGTGCTGCCCACCCGGTGCGTGGTCGACGGCGAGGTGGTGGTGGTCACCGGCGACGGGCTCGACTTCGAGGCGCTCCAGCAGCGCATCCACCCCGCCGCCTCCCGCATCGGGCGCCTGGCCGCCGAGACGCCGGCCAGCTTCGTCGCCTTCGACATCCTCGCCCTCGGCGACCGCGACCTGACCGAGCAGCCGTTCCAGGAGCGGCGCCGGGCGCTGGAGGCGGCGATCCCCGGCAACGACCGGGGCGTCCACGTCACGCCCGTCACCGACGACGCCGACCTCGCCGACGACTGGTTCCGGCGGTTCGAGGGTGCCGGGTTCGACGGGGTGATGGCCAAGCCGGCCGACGGCCCCTACCGCCAGGACCAGCGCACGATGCGCAAGGTCAAGCACCAGCGCACGGCCGACTGCGTGGTGGCCGGGTTCCGCTGGCACAAGGACGGCGCCGGGATCGGGTCGCTGCTGCTCGGGCTGTACGACGACGCCGGCGCGCTCCACAACGTCGGCGTGGCCACCTCGTTCACCGCCGCCCGCCGGCGCGAGCTGGTCGACGAGGTGGCGCCGCTGCGGGAGGGGGCGCTGGAGGGCCACCCGTGGCGGGCGTGGGCCGAGGCCGAGGCCCACGACGGCTCGACGCTGATGCCCGGCGCCCCCAGCCGGTGGAACGCCAGCAAGGACCTGACCTGGGAGCCGCTGCGGCCCGAGCGGGCGGTCGAGGTGCGCTACGAGAACCTCCAGGGCGGGCGGTTCCGCCACGCTTCGCGGCTGCTGCGGTGGCGGGACGACAAGGCGCCGCGGGACTGCACCTACGACCAGCTCGACGAGGCCGCGCCGGCCGAGCTGCAGTCGTTCCTGGCCCGCGATCCGGGCCTCTGAGGGCGGCCGCCGCCCAGACTTGACCCGTCGGTCAAGACGTGGTGGCCTGGTGTTCATGACCGACACCGCCGATCGCACCGCGGGCACCGACGTGGTCGCCGAGGTCAAGGACTGGCTCGCCGACAACTGGGACCCCGACCTCACCGTCGCCGAGTGGTGGGAGCGGCTCGGGACCTCGGGCTGGGCCGTGCCGACCTGGCCCGGCGCCTGGTTCGGCCGGGACCTGAGCCGGGCCGACGGTGTCCGGGTCCAGCAGGCGATCGCCGACTTCGGCGCCCTGCCCGCCCCCGGCGGCCTCGGGCTGATGCTGGCCGGGCCGACCATCGCCTTCCACGGCGACGACGAGCAGCGGGGCCGTTACCTGCGGGACATCGTCACCGGGCAGCGGGCCTGGTGCCAGCTGTTCAGCGAGCCCAACGCCGGCTCCGACCTGGCCGGCCTCCAGACCCGGGCCGTCAAGGACGGCGAGGAGTGGATCGTCAACGGCCAGAAGGTGTGGACCTCCGGCGGCCAGGTGGCCGACCTGGCCATGCTCATCGCCCGCACCGACCCCGACCAGCCCAAGCACGCGGGCATCACCTACTTCGTCATCGACATGCACCAGCCGGGCGTGGACGTGCGGCCGCTGCGGGAGATGACCGGCCGGGCGCTGTTCAACGAGGTGTTCCTGGAGGACGCCCGGGTGCGCGACGACGCCGCCATCGGCGGCCTCAACAACGGCTGGCGGGTGGCCAACACCACGCTGATGTTCGAGCGGTCGAGCCTCGGCGCCGGCGGCGGGTCGGCGGCGGCCTCGCTGGCCAGCCCGGGCACGGTGGCCGGCGACCTCGACCGGCGGGCCGGCGACTTCGTCGCCAGCGGCGGCCGGCGGGGCGGCGGGGGCGGCACGCTGTTCGGCGCGTCGTCGAAGGGGCTGATCCAGCTGGCCAAGGGCAACGGCAAGGCCAAGGAGCCGGCGCTGCGCCAGAAGCTGGTGCAGCTGCACACGATCGGCGAGCTGGCCCGGTTCAACAACCTGCGGCTGAAGGCGGCCATGGCGGCGGGCAAGGACATCCCCGGCCTGCCCAACATCGCCAAGCTGTCGATGAGCGCCACCGTGCGCCTGTCCCGGGACCTGGGACTGGAGATCGCCGGCGGCTACGGCATGCTCCACGCCTACAGCCCCGAGGACCGCACGGCCCTCGACGACGCGACCGGCATGCCGTTCCTGTCGGGCATCACGGAGATGGCCCTGTTCGCCCAGGGCCCGCCCATCTACGGCGGCACCGACCAGGTCCAGCGCAACATCATCGGCGAGCGGGTGCTCGGCCTCCCCAAGGAGCCGGGCTTCGACAAGAACACGCCGTTCAAGGACCTGCCGAAGAACAGCTGAGGTCTGTCACGGGGTCCAGAGGACTGCGTGTAGGGCGCCTTCCGCCACGAGGAACGAGCCCCCCGCGACCTGGCCCCGCGCGTTGATCCCCGACCCGAAGCTGCCAGCCCCACCGGGCAGGGTGCCCAGATCCTCCATGCCCCCGGACTCGGTCCACCGGAACGCATGGAAGATGCCGTCCACCGTGCGGGCCTGCCCCGCGATCTGGCCGTGCGCGTTGATCGCCGCTGCTTCGCTGGACGTCCCCCCGGGCAGCGTGCCCAGGTCCTCCAGGCCGCCGCCTTCGGTCCACCGGAACGCATGGACTGTGCCGTCCGCCGTCATGGCGTCCCCCGCGATCTGGCCGTGCGCGTTGATCACCGTCGCTTGGACGGACGTTCCCCCCGGCAGCGTGCCCAGATCCTGCATGCCCCCGGACTCGGTCCACCGGAACGCATGCTGGGTGCTGCCGGCCGATCCCGCGTTCCCGGCGACCTCGCCGTGGGCGTTGATTGCCGTCGCTTGGCTGAACGTCCCCCCGGGCAGCGTGCCCAGGTCCTGCATGCCCCCGGACTCGGTCCACCGGAACGCATGCTGCGCGCCGCCCAGCGTGTCGCCGATCCCGATCACCTGACCAGGCCCGTTGATCGCCGTCGCCCGGCTGAACGATCCCCCAGGCAGCGTGCCCAGGTCCTGCATGCCCCCGGACTCGGTCCACCGGAAAGCATGCTGGGTGCGGTCCGCCGTCTCGGCCGTCCCGATCACCTGGCCGCCGGCGTTGACCGCCGGACCGAGCTCCTGCGGAACGAAGCTGTTACGTCCTCCGGGCAGGGTGCCCAGGTCCCGCATGCCGCCGGTGTCGGTCCACCGGAACGCATGCTGCGTGCCCTCGGACAGTCCTGCGTTTCCCGCGACCAGGCCCCGCGCGTTGATCCCCGTCCCCCGGCTGAAGGTTCCGTCGGGCAGCGTGCCCAGATCCCGCATCCCGCCGGACCTGGTCCACCGGAACGCGTGCTGGGCGCCGCCTGCCGCAACCGCGTTGCCTGTCACCTGGCCGTGCGCGTTGATCGCCGTCGCGAAGCTGTCGGTTCCGCCGGGCAGCGTGCCCAGGTCTGTCATCGTCGACTTGTGGGTGGCCCCGGCTCCCGCTGCCGCGGGAGCAGCGAGCACCGCGGCCAGAAGCGCCGTGGCCGCGAGAGCGCCCCGGCGTCGCTGACGTCCACCGAACATTGCCCGCCTCCCAGCGAGTTCGACAACGGGCTCGGTCCGACGGTACCGGGGATCACCGCGCCGCGCCTGCGGTCCGGGTAGGTTGCGAGCCGTGAGGGCCTGGCCGGGGGGCGGCGGCCCGGGGAGGCGGCCATGGACGACGAACGTTCCGACGTGCTCAGCACGTACCGGCACCTGCGGCTGGCGATGCCGCTGCTGCTGGGCATGCTCCTCGTGGCGGTCGCGCTGCGGGCGCTGTCCGCTCCGAACGGCGTCTGCTTCGAGGGCTCGATCAGCGCGTACTACTTCACGTCCGTCCGGGCCGTGTTCGTCGCCGCCCTGGCCGCCCTCGGCGCCTGCCTCATCATCTACCGCGGCAACACGCCCGGGGAGGACATCGCGCTGAACGTCAGCGGCGCGCTGGCCTTCGTCGTCGCCTTCGTGCCGACGCACACGCCGAGGGCCATGGGCGTCGCCTGCAGCGCGACCAACGTCCCGAACATGCACGAGCTGGACGAGGCGGTCACCAACAACGTCTGGGCGCTGATCATCGTGACCTTCGCGGCGATCGTGCTGGCGATGTACCTGCTCGGCCGCTCCTCCAAGGAGGGCGACGAGCGGCGTGCGCTCTGGGTGCAGCTCTGGGCGTTCCTCGCCGTCCTGGCGCTCGGCACGGCCGCCTTCGTCGTGTGGCCGGACGGGTTCCGCGACAACGCCCACCTGGTGGCCGCCTTCGGCACGTTCATCGGGATCGTGATCGTGGTGGCGCTCAACGCCTTCCACCTGGGCGGCGTCAGCGGGCCGGCCCCGGACGGCCTCGAGCCGCGGCAGACCTTCGCCCGCACGATGTACGTGCTGATCGTGACGGCGATGGTCCTCACGATGGTCGTCGTCGGCGTCCTCTACCGGGTCGTGTCGGGCTGGCGCCACGGTGCGCTGTGGATCGAGGCCCTGCTGATCGTCGAGTTCCTGGTGTTCTGGGTGGTGCAGACGTACGAGCTGTGGCCGACCACCCGGCGCTACGCCCGGCCCGCCAGCGCGTGAGCGCGGGTGGCGAGGTTGGGGGCGCCCAGGCGGTCGGCGACGGCCGCGAACGCGTCGTCGTCCGGGGGGCCCGTCCAGCGGAGCTCGTCGACCGTGGCGCTGACCGGGGCGTCCGTCTCCACCGTGGCGATGCGGCGGAACAGCAGGGCGAGCTCGAAGTCCGCCCGCAGCACGGCGTTGAGCTTGGCCGCGCCCCGCACGCCGGCGTCCCAGGTGATCGGGTCGGCCGGGATGTTCTCCAGGTGCCCCCAGCGGCGCAGCACCGCCGCCGCCGACTTGGCGCCCCAGCCCGGCAGCCCCGGGAACCCGTCGGCCGAGTCGCCCACCAGTGCCAGCAGGTCGGGGATCGACGCCGGCGGCACGCCCAGCCGCTCCTGCACCCCGGCGGCGTCGAAGTAGACCCCCTTGCGCCGGTCGAGCTGCACCACCTTGCCGCCCACGCACTGGCCCAGGTCCTTGTCGGGCGTGCAGATGACCACCCGCTCGACCCGGTCGTCGGCGGCCGCCATCACGGCGCCGGCCGCCATGCCGTCGTCGGCCTCGTGGGTCACCTGGGGCCACACCACGAACCCGGCCGCCTCCATCGCCAGCTCCACCACCGGGAACTGGGCCAGTAGCTCCCGGGGCATGCCGGCCGAGGACTTGTAGCCCGGCCACAGGTCGTTGCGGAACGACTCGATGATGTGGTCGGTCGCCACCCCGATGTGGGTCGCGCCGTCCGCCACCATCTGGAGCAGCGTCGACACCACCCCGACGGTGGCGCCCCGCTCGGCGTCGCGGTTGTTGGGGGCGAAGTGGTAGCGGAACAGCTCGTAGGTGCCGTCGACCAGATGTACGTCCATGCGGCCGCCGACCGTAGCGCCACCCCGCCGGCGGCCGGCTTGACCTCGAGTCGAGTTGAGCTTCTAGCTTGACCGCGTGACCGCAGATCCCCTGGCACTGGGCGTGATCGTCGGCAGCAACCGGCGGGGCCGCTTCGCCGGCACCGTCGCCCGCTGGTTCGTCGGCGAGGCCGAGCGCCGCTCCGACATCACCCTCGACGTCATCGACCTCGCCGACGTCGAGCTGCCCGCCCGCTTCGAGTTCCGCACCCAGGACCCCCGGGTGCTCGCCTTCCTCGAGCGCATCGACCGGGCCGACGCCTTCGTCGTCATCACCCCCGAGTACAACCACAGCTACCCGGCCGCCCTCAAGCACGCCATCGACTACGGCAAGGAGCAGTGGTACCGCAAGGTCGTCGGCTACGTGTCGTACGGCGGCATGTCCGGCGGCCTGCGGGCGGTCGAGCACCTGCGCCAGGTGTTCGCCGAGGTCCATGCCACCTCGGTGCGCGAGACGGTCAGCTTCCACCTGGCCCGCAGCCGGTTCGACGAGCAGGGCCGGCCGGTCGACCCCGAGGGCACCGCCCTGGCCGCCAAGGTCATGCTGGACGACCTGGTGTGGTGGGCCGACGCCCTCCGGGAGGCGCGTCGCCGCACCCGCAGTTAGGCCAGCTCGACCAGGTCGAGCAGGTCGTCGGACCAGTGGTCGACGTCGCCGTCGGGCATGAGCAGCGCCCGGTCGGGCGCCATGTCCCGCACGAACCCGACGTCGTGGCTGACGATCAGCATCGTCCCGCCCCAACTGGCCAGCGCGGCGGCCACCGCCTCGCGTGACGGCGGGTCGAGGTTGTTGGTCGGCTCGTCCAGCAGCAGCAGGTTGTGGCGGCCCGCCACCAGCAGCGACAAGGCCAGCTTGGTCTTCTCGCCGCCCGAGAGCGTCGCCGCGTCCTGGTGGACCTTGTCGCCCGACAGCCCGAACATGCCGAGCAGCCGCCGCCGCAGCTGCTCGGGCTGGCCCGGCGCCGCCTCGGCCATGTGGTCGAGCAGGCTGGCCCCGGCCCGGATGCCCTCGTGCTCCTGGGCGTAGTAGCCGACGCTGACCTGGTGGCCCCAGTCGATCTCGCCCCCGTCGGCGTCGGCCTCGCCGGCCAGGATGCGCAGCAGGCTGGTCTTGCCCGCACCGTTGAGGCCGAGGATGAGCAGCCGCTCGCCCCGGCCCACGTCGAACCCGAGGTCCTCGAACACCGGCGGCCCGCCGCCGTAGGACTTGGTCAGCCCGGCCACGCTCACCGACGTGCGCCCCGACGGCGGCGGCTCGGGCAGGCGCAGCCGCAGGCCCCGGCGGGCGGCGGGGGCGTCGACGCCCTCCCGCCGGATGCGGTCGATGCGGGTCTCCAGCGAGTGGGCGAACGCCGCCTTCGACGCCTTGGCCCCCCACCGGTCGATCAGCGTCTGGAGCCGGGCGATCTCGGCCTGCTGGCGGACGGCCAGCTTGGCCAGCCGGGCCTCGTCCCGCTCGCGGGCCGCCCGGTACTGGCTGTAGGTGCCCTTGTACTCGGTCAGCTCGCCGACGTCGGCCTCGCCCGGCCGGTCGAGGTGCAGCACCCGGGTGATCGACTCGTCGAGCAGCTCGAGGTCGTGGCTGACCACGATCAGCGCGCCCCGGTACCCCCGGAGGAAGTCGAGCAGCCACTCGCGGGCGTCGTTGTCGAGGTGGTTGGTCGGCTCGTCCAGCAGCAGCAGGTCGCTGCCGGCGAACAGGATGCGGGCCAGCTCGACCCGGCGCCGCTCACCGCCCGACAGCACCGACACCGGCCGCTCGACCCGGTCGGACCGCAGGCCCAGCCCGGCCAGCAGCGTGCGGGCCTCGGACTCGGCCGCGTAGCCGCCGGCGTGCTCGAACCGGTCGTGCGCCCGGCTCCAGGCGGCCACCGCCCCCTCGTCGCCCGGCTGGGCCTCCATCTTGCGGTGCAGCTCGTCGAGCCGGGCGGACAGCACGTCGAGGCCCCGGCCCCCGAGCACGTGGCCGACCGAGGTCACCTGGGGGCGCAGCGTGTCGAGCCGGGGGTCCTGGGGCAGGTACCCGAACGCGCCCGGCCGGCGGATCACCCCCGCCTTCGGCTCGGCCATGCCGCCCAGCACCCGCAGCAGCGAGGTCTTGCCGGCACCGTTGCGGCCGACCAGCCCGACCCGGTCGCCGGCGCGCACGGTGAAGGCGGCGCCCTCCAGCACGAGGGTGCCGCCGATCTCCACCGTGAGACCCCGGACGGACAACATGGCCGTTCATCCTGGCAGGGACGCGCCGGTGATCCACCAGGAGAATTTTCTCCGCGGCGGTCATCCGGCCCGGCGGTGGCGACGAACGACCGGCGGTATGTCGACCGGACACGGCCAACCCCCGCCCGATTGCACCGATGCCGACCTCGTGCGGGCCCTGGCGGGCGGCGACCAGGGCGCTCTGGCCGAGATCTACAACCGCTACGCCGGCGCGGTGTGGGCCGTGGCCCGGCGGGTGTGCAACGACCGGGTGCTGGCCGAGGACGTGAGCCAGACCGTGTTCGTCGACCTGTGGCAACGGCCCGGCCGCTACGACCCGGCCCGGGGGCGGCTGCGGCCGTGGCTGGTGGCGCAGGCCCACGCCCGGGCGGTCGACGCCGTGCGGTCCGAGTCGGCCCGCAGCCGCCGCCAGGAGCGGGACGGCCAGCTCGCCCCCACGACCACGGCCGACGTCGAGGCCGAGGTGCACGCGGCGGCGCTGAGCGAGGACCTGCGCCGGGCGGTCGACGGCCTGGGCCGCGACGAGCGGGCGGCGATCATGCTGGCCTACTTCGGCGGGCGGACCTACCGGGAGACCGCCGAGCTGCTGGGCGCCCCCGAGGGCACGGTGAAGACCCGCATCCGCCGGGCGCTGGCCGGCCTGCGGCAGGCGCTGGAGGCCGAGGGGGTGACGCCGTGAACCCGTGTGCCCACCACCATCCCGACGACGCCCTGGCCGCCTTCGCCGCCGACGCCGTCGACGACCCCGGCGAGCGCCGCGCCATCGAGGGCCACCTCGCCCACTGCCCGGCATGCCGGGCCCACCTCGCGACCCACGAGCGGGTGCTGGCGTCGCTGGTGGAGGACGAGGCCCCGCCGTCGTCCCTGTGGGACGGCATCGCCGCCCGCGTCGCCGGCCCCTCGCTCGCCGGCGACACCACGGCCCCGGCCGCCCCGGCCGCCCCGGCCAACGGCTCGGCCCACGCCGCCCCGGCCGTCCCGCGGCTGCTGGCCGCCGCATCCTCGCCCGGCACGCCCCCCGCCCGACCCCCCCGCCTGGTCGGGTCGGTCCGGCCGTCCGCCGCCCCTCCCGGCCCGCGTCGCCGGGGTGGGGAGCGCCGGCGCCCCCGACGGCTGGGCCTGGTGGCCGCGGCCGCGGCACTGGTCGCTGCCGCGGCCGCGGCCCCGCTCGCGGTGACCGCCCTCCACCGGTCCGGCGGTGGTCCCGGACCGCAGGTGGCCGCCGCCCGGACGGCCGCCGTGCTCGACGACGTGACGGGCCGGGACATGGCCCGGGTGGTCGAGCGGGGCGGCGCCACCTACGTCGTGCTCGACGACCTGCCCCCGTTGCCGGCCGACCGCACCTACCAGCTGTGGTCGCTCGACGGCCCCCGCCCGGCGTCGCTCGGCGTGATCGGCCGGGGGGCGGCCCGGACCGTGCCGGTGACGCTGCCGCCGGACACCCGCCGCCTGGCGATCAGCGACGAGCCGGCGGGTGGCTCACCCGAGCCCACCACCGCCATCGCCGGCACCGGCCGGCTCACCTGAGACCCCGTCGAGAATCCTGTATTTCCCGGGGGGCGGGCGTCTCTGTGTCCCCGTACGACCGAGATCCGGGGAGGAGCTTCCATGTCGAACGCCAACGTCCCGCCGTTTCCCCTGGTGCGCAAGGGCGACGAGGGCCATCCGGTCAAGACCCTGCAGGACCTGCTCAACCAGCACGGCGCCGGCCTGGCCGTCGACGGGATCTTCGGTCCCAAGACCGACGCCGCCGTGCGCAAGTTCCAGACCGACCACCACCTGACGGTCGACGGCATCGTCGGGCCGCAGACCTGGTCGGCGGTCATCGTGACCGTGCGCCGGGGCAGCCAGGGCGACGCCGTGAAGGGCGTGCAGGAGGAGGCCTTCTTCCGCCAGGGCAAGGAGCCGCCGCCCGTGCTGGCGATCGACGGCATCTTCGGCCCCAAGACCGAGGCGTGGGTGCGCGGCTTCCAGGAGGGCGCCGAGATCACGGTCGACGGCATCGTCGGCCCGGTGACCTGGCGGGCGCTGGTCAGCGGCCTGCTGGCCGGCTGAGCGCGCCGCCGCCGAAAGCCGCCGTCGTCAACGTCCCGGGGGCGGTCCGGGGCGGGGCGGCGGCGGGCCACGCACGCCGCGCTCGTGGGAGCGGCGGGCGTGGCCCGTATCAGCCGGGCCCCGCGCTCAGGCGAGCGCGAAGGGCGGGTAGTCGTCGGTGAGCAGCAGGTAGTAGGCCCCGACGCGGGTGGTCCAGCGCATGTATCCGACGAGGAAGTTGCGCATGCCCTCGGGCCAGTTGCCGGTGATGATCACGGCGAAGAACCCGATGAACCAGACGATGCCGGCGGCGATCCCGACGAAGAGCAGGCAGATCACGTGCGGGATCACGAGGATGAACCGGAACGCGGTCGTCAGCCGGTTGCGGCCGTCGAGGGCCGGCAGCGTCTCCACCCGCACGCCGGGGTCGTCACCCGGGTCGTGGCCGGTGGTCTCGTAGGTGAAGGGCGGGTACTCCTCCCGCAGGAAGCCGCCGAAGGTCTGCACCCGGTTGCTGTAGCGGAGGTAGAGGGACTGGAGCCCGGCCAGCCCCTCGGGGAGCTTGCCGGTGAAGAGGATGGCGAACCACGAGATGATCGCCACGATGTTGGACACCAGGGCGATCACGTAGAGGATGATCGAGTGCGGGATCACCAGCAGCCAATGAACCAGCGGCCGCCAGCGGGCGATCTGTTCGGGCCGATCCACGTCGAGGCTCGCGGGATAGGTGAGCGGGACAGCAGCGTCCACGGTTTGCGCCTCCTGTCGTTAGCGCGCTAAAGGAACCGCAAACGTACCCCCGGCGAGCCCGCCGGTGGCGCTATTCCTGCACCAATTCGATCAGCGTGCCGAAGGCGCCCTTGGGGTGGACGAAGGCCACCGTGGTGCCGCGGCTGCCCGGGCGGGGGGCCTCGTCGATCACCCGGCCGCCCTGCGCCTTGACCGCATCGAGCGCCTCGCCGCAGTCGGACACCCGGTAGCCGACGTGGTGCAGGCCCTCGCCCTTGCGCTCGAGGTACTTGGCCACGGGCGAGTCGTCGCGGGTGGGCGTCAGCAACTGGACGTAGCTGTCGGCCACCTTGAGCAGGGCCTCCTCGACGCCGTCGGACTCGACGACCTCGCGGTGGTCGACCTCGGCGCCGAAGGTGTCGCGGTAGTAGGCGATGGCCGCCTCGAGGTCGTTGACGGCGATGGCGACGTGGTCGATCTCGGTGAGCAGCACCCGGTCAACCTAGCCTGCGGCGCCGAAAGGAGGCCCAGGCGCATGACCGTCAGGGTGGGGTTCTACGGGGCCGGGTTCATCAGCCGCTACCACCGCGCCAGCCTGCGGGCGAGCGGGGTCGACCACCGGATCGTGGCCGTCCACGACCCCGACGGGGAGCGGGCTGCGGCGTTCGCCGCCGCCTGCCCGGGCGCGGCGGCGGTCGGCGAGGACGAGCTGTGCGGGCTGGTCGACGCCGTCTACGTGACCGCCTGGACGTCCGAGCACCTCCGCCTGGTCGCCCGGGCCGCGGAGGCCGGGGTGGCCGTGTTCTGCGAGAAGCCGCTGGCGGCCGACGCGGCCACGGTCGCCGGGATGGTGGCGGCCGTCGAGGGCGCCGGGGTGGTCAACCAGGTGGGGCTGATCCTGCGGTTCCTGCCCTCGTTCCGCTGGCTGCGGCGCCTCGTCCAGGACGACCGGGCCGGCGACGTGCTGGCCGTCGTGTTCCGTGACGACCAGTTCATCCCCAACCAGGGCCTGTACGGCTCGACCTGGCGCACGGACGCCGCCCGGGCCGGGCGGGGCACGCTCCTCGAGCACTCGATCCACGACGTCGACATCCTCCGCTGGATGCTGGGCCCCGTCGCGGCGGTGAGCGCCACCACCCGCGAGGTCCACGGCCACCCCGGCATCGACGACGTGGCCGTGGCCCGCCTCGACTTCACCTCCGGCGCGGCGGGGACGCTGACCTCCGTGTGGCACGACGTGCTGGAGCGGACCAGCCTGCGCCGGGTCGAGGTGTTCTGCTCCCGCCTCTACGCGGCGCTGGAGGGCGACTTCGAGGGCCCGGTGCGGTGGCGCTTCGCCGGCGAGGACGAGCGGGTGCTGGCGGGCGACGACCTGGCCGCGGCGCTGGCCGCCGAGGGCGACGACGCCACCGCCAACTCGGCGGCGTCGTTCCTGGCCGCGGTGGCCGCCGGCCGCCCCGCCCGCCCGTCGTTCGCCGACGCCCTGCCGGCCCACGAGGTGGTCGACGCCATCTACCGCTCGGCCGCCGCCGGCGGCGCGGTGGTGGCCTGCGGCTGAGCGGCCACACTGGGCCGGTGCCCCGGGTCGAGTCCACGGTGACGGTGCCGCTGCCCCCCGACCGGGCGTTCGCGCTGTCGCAGACATACGGTGAGCTGCGCTACCGCTGGGACCCGTTCGTGCGCGAGCAGCGCCTGCTGGACGGGGCGCCGTCGGCGGCCAAGGGCGTGCGCACCTGGACCCGGTCCCGCCACCGGCTGACGATGGTGTCCGAGTACGTGACCTTCCGCCCGCCGGGGCACGTGGGCATGCGCATGGTCGAGGGGCCGTGGTTCTTCCGCAGCTTCTCCGGCGGGTGGAACTTCGTCCCGGCCCCGGGCGGCGGCACCGAGGCCACCTGGCGCTACAACTTCACGGTCCGCCCGGCCTGGCTGGCGCCGGTGGCCGACCGCGTCGGCGTGTGGCTGCTGGGCCGCGACATCCGCCGCCGGCTCGACGCCTTCGCCGCCGCCTGCGCCGACCCGACGATCGTTCAGGCGCTGGCCGTGCCCACGTAGCGGTCGCGGTCGGGGTAGGGCCCCGCCACGACATCCGCGGAGAGCCCGGCGGCGGCGAACGCCGCCCGGTACTCGTCGTCGCGGTAGAGGACCAGGTCGTGCTGCTCGACGACGTGCTCCGTCGGCTCGCCCGTGCGGCCGATCAGGTACTGCAGGTCGAGCCGGGTGCGGCGGCCGTCGGTCGTGGAGGCGCCCATGCGGCTCACGGCCAGCGACCCGTCCTCGCTGCGGGCCATGAGCGGGTGGGGCGGCGCCGGGTCGAGCCAGCGCTCGGGCCGGATCCAGCCGTCGACCACCACCACGCCACCCGGCGCGGCGTGGGCCGCCATCGCCGCCACCGCGCCGGCCAGGTCGTCCCCGTAGGCGACTGAGCTGAACAGGCAGGTCACCGCGTCGAACCGGCGGCCCAGCGCCATGTCCCGCATGTCGGCCTCGACCAGGTCGACGTCGGGGCAGCGGCGGCGGGCGACCGCCAGCATGTTGGGCTCGATGTCGACGCCGGTGACCGCGTACCAGCGCCGGAGGTGGGCCAGGTGCGCCCCGGTGCCGCAGGCCACGTCGAGCAGCGTGGCGGCCCCGGGGCGCAGCGACTGGATCAGCGCGTGGAGGTC
>DATFRN010000255.1:0-5662 GCA_035263165.1 Acidimicrobiales bacterium
AACCTCCACGCCCGCGTCGCAGGGCGCGGGCACATCGTGGTGTGAAGTTTTCGGGTAGGTCCTGCCTTGCCCGGCGTGCTAATAGCGGCCCCGGAGTCCTGCTCCCAGCACAGGCCGCCGCAGCGCGAACGGTAGCGCTACCTGCGGCGGATTGTCTAGGTCAGCCCCTGAGCCAGGATCGTTCGCGTGGCCGGCCGTTGGGCTGCTCGGAACGGCCGCCCTGCGTGACCAGCGGTCGCCGTTCGCCGCGGCCGAGGTACGGCTTGGCTTCGAGCAGGTCGGCGAGTGCCTTATCGACGGCCTGGTCGCGGGTGGCCTCGTTGTCGATGGCGAGGAGTTCGTCGAGGGGGAGGTGCAGGACGGCGTCGGCGGCGTCGTTGAAACGGTCGGCGGCCTTGGCCTTGATCGCCATGGTCGCCAGTTGGCGCTGGAAGTCGGCGGTGATCCGTTCGACCTCCGCCTGTCCCTCTTGGCGGCCGCGGTCCTCGGCCTCTCGGACGAGGCGTTCCTGTTCGGTCTCGTGCTCGCGCTGCAACGCCTGCAGCTGTTCCTCGGCGCGGCGCGCTTCGTGGCGGAAGCGGGCGGCCTCGGTGTTGGCGCGGTCGACGAGGCGGCGTGCCCGGTCGTCGAGACCGGAGAGCTCGTCGTCCGAATCTGGGGGTGTGGGCTCAGGGTCCGGCGGCGCCGGCTCGGTGGGGGCGGGCTCGGTGGGGGTTTCGGTCATCTCAGCGTCCTCTGCGCCGGCGGACGAAAGCTGCGCGCCGGACCTGCTGGCGTTGCGTCTCAGCCACCTGGGCGGCTTCACGTTCGGCCTTGGCCTTCTTCGATTCCCGCTTCGCGCGGGGCTTGGGGTTCTCTTCCGCTGAGGTAGTGGTGTCGGCCGGTTGTTCTGTCATTGGTCCTCACGACGTTGGTTGGGGGACGACCGCGCAGCGGTCGGACTGATGAAACGGGACACTGCTGGCGCTGTGGTAGCGGGCGCCACCGGCGGCGATCATGCGGCACCAGTCGCAGGCGCCGGGGGCCGGGTCCTTGCGCCACCGCAACCTGCGGTCGGCGATGCGGGCGCCCTCGTCGAGGCCGACGCGCTGCGCGGCCTGCATGTCCCCGCCGGTCAGGTTCGCCGTGAACGACCCGGCCTCGGTGCGCGCCTGCGGCTCCGGGGTGCCCTGGTCAAGGAGCGCCCACAGTCTGAGGAGACCGACGACCGCGCCGGGGTGGTCGGGGGTCATCAGCGTCCCCGCCAGCGCCGTGCTGAGGTCGGGGGTCAACCTGGGCGGGGCGTACGCGCCGACGTAGGTGACCGCCATCAGCGCGGCCTGGTATTCGCCGGCGGCAACAAGCTGCGAGTGGGCGGCGGCGTACGCGTCGCGGACCGTCTGGGTGCGGTCCAGGGTGATGGCGGTGATGAGGCCGTGCACCGCTTGCATGACCTGCTGTTGCAGCGCCTGCTGGGCGCGGCGGTGCATGCCGTCAGCCGGCGGCACCCGCAACACCCGTGGCCGGTGGCTGCGGCTGTGCGGCGGCGGCGAGCAGTTGGGTGGCGGCGGCGGCGACCGTCCACTCGGCGATCTGCTGCGGCGTCGCCCCGATGTACGCCCACAGTGCCTGCTGCGGCACCCCGACGTCCTGCAACTTCACGGCGGCGTCGGCGACCTGGGCCGGGTTGCGTTTCTCGGCGTCCTGCCACTGCATTTCGAGCTGCTCGACGTCCAACGCCCGGCCCGACATTTGGGCCTGCAGCCACAGCACCCGTTCCCACGATTCGCCGTACTGGGCCTGGCGATCCTCGACCTTCGCCACCAGCCCGGTCTCCCCCGCGATCAGCGACTCCGCCGACGGGGGGTTGGCGAGGTTGCGTTGCATCAGGTAGTGGGCGGGCACCCGTGATATGGCGGCGAGCGCGGCGATGTCACTATCGGTGGCGCTGAGGTATTGGCCGACGTCTGAGGCTTCGAAGGTGCCGAACCGTCCGTCGGGGGATTCGTTGACCCAGAGCCGGTCGACCGCGAGTTTGTAGGGCTCGACGGGTTTGCCGGTTTCGGGGTCGGTGGGCACCTCGATTCCGGTCGCCCACTTCTGCCGGAACGATGAGTAGTGGCTGGCGAGAAGACGGTCGAGGGTGGTGCGGTCGATGCGTTGCAGGATGGGGATGCAGTCCTCGATCTCCGACGCGCCACCCGAGAGGACGTCGACGCGGTTTTCGAACGGGACCATCGGCACCACGCCGGTTGGGTTCTCCTGGGTGCCCAGCGGGTCCCAGGTCAGGTCGGCGCGGCTTTTGCGGCGGCCGGGGTTGTCGATCGGAAACTCCCCGAGGGTCCTGGGGGCGTCGGTTTCGGTGATCCACCGGTAGGTGCCTTCGGGCCGGTAGAGCTCGGACACCCACTGTGTGCGCTCCCAGTCGAGTGGATACAGCTTGAGTGCTCCGGCGACGGTGCGGCGGTTGCCAGGGTCGTTCTCGTGGGTGACCTCGAACGCGGACTCCGGGGCGACGACCGCCTCACCCGCCTCCTCCGGCTCGGACACCGACGCGTAGCTGGTGCCGCCGATCAGCGCTTCGGTGTAGATCAGTCGTTGGTCGGCGTTCAGCCTCGAGCGGGTGAACGCGGTCCAGGCGTCGGCGGCGGCCTCCGGGTTGCCTACGCTGCGGACGCCTTGGACGCGGAGGCGTTCGGCGATCGCGTCGACGACGAGGCGAGCCCAGGGGGTGATGCTTGAGTTGAGCATCAGCTGGTAGGCGGGCCGGTATTTGTGGGGGACCTCGGGGAGGTCCTGGGTGCCGCGGTACCAGGACCACAGCATGGCGAGGTGCTCGCGCTGGTACCCGAGGCGGGTGAGCAGCCGTTCGCGTTGGACGGTGGTGTCGTCGACGATGGCGACGGTGGCGGCCATCGACGGCGAAGCCTACGCCAATTCAACGGGTGTTCAAAAGGTGAGCAGCCGGCCGGCTGGCTTGTTGGCGCCGGCGGCGATCGCGTCGGCGCGGGCTTCGTAGGCGAGGACGGCGGCGACGGCCGCGTCGATCTTGTCCGCCGGGCCGGAGCCGGGTTTCCCGAGCCAATAGCCGCCGCGGACCTCGCGCATCTGGGCGTTGAGGGCGTGACGGGACAGCGTCTCGTGGCCGGTGTGCTTGAGGCGGCCGGCGGCGAGGTCGGTGCGGAACCGTTCGACCGCGCTGATCATGCGGGCGCGTTGGGTGGCGAACCGCATCACCTGGGTCTCCCCGAACTCGCCGGCCCAGTTGTCGATCTCGGTCTGCCACAACGGGGGGTCGAAGTACCCGCGGACGACGCGGTAGCGCTCCATCGCGTCGGCCAGGCACGCGTCGACCTCGCCTGCGGGAACTTCCCAGTCGCGGCCGTCGACCGGGTCCTCCCACACCCCCAATGGTTGGATCAGCCCGTCGGTGAGGCGGCAGGCGACCAGGGCGGTGGCGTCGCCGGTGCGTGCCCCGTCGAACCCGACGGCGATGCGGTCCCCATCTTGGAGGTGGTCGGTGACGGTGGCGTCCCGCCATTGTTCGGGGTCAAGCCACCAGGACTGCGACGACACCCACAGCCCGCACGCGAATCTGGCCCACTGCCACGGCAGCGTGGACGGGCTGTCGTGGCGTTCTTGGAGCAGGTCGAGGGTGTGCCAGCGGGCGGGGTTGGCGTGCTTGACCACTCGCATGTCGTGGACGTCGTCCTGGTCGTCGAGTGCCCATTCGTGCATGGCGAAGGCACGGTTGTTCGAGCGGACGTGCAGGTAGGCGCCCTTGCGGGCCTGATGTTCGAGTTGGCGGGCGGCGGCGCGCATCCGGCCCAATGGGGAGGCTTCGTGTTCGCCGGCCGTGCTGATGGTGACCATCTGGCCGTTGCGGGGGCCGAGGCCGTCGCGGAAGACGCCGTACAGCTCGGCGGAGCGGTGGCGGTGCAGCTCGTCGACGGCGGCGAGGGTGGGGCGGACGCCGTCGGCGGTGTCGACGTCGGCGGCAAGGACGCGGATGCGACCTGAGTCGGCGAGGTTGCGGATCTGCCGGTAGCCGCCCTGCGTTTTCAGGCGTCGGCTGAGGCCGGGGGAGCGGCGGATGAATCCGACGGCGGCGTCGAAGAGGATCATGGCCTGCTCGCGGCTAGCGGCGGCGACGACGCATTCGGCGTCGGGGGTGGTGAGCAGGTGGAAGAGGGCGAGGGCGGCGAGGAGGGTGGTTTTGCCGTTCTTCTTGGGGAGCAGGACGAGGAGTTCGCGGGTGCCGGCGAAGTAGTCGGTGAGGATCCTGCGTTGGAAGGGTTCGAGGGTCATGGGGCCGCCCTGCTCGAGCTCCAGCGCGGTGCAGAAGCGGGCGAAGACGGCGAGGTCAGACTTGGGCATCGGCGCTGAAGACGCGGAGGTGCTGGGCGTCGGCGAGGCGTTGCAGGCCGGGTTCGCCAGTGCCGCGGGCGGCGAGGAACGCCAGGAGGTTGATGCCGGCGGTCTGCGCGAACGGCGTGGTGTATTCGATGCCGGGCAACAGCACGAACCCGACGGAACTCGCGAGCAGGCCGGGGGTCCAGTAACTGTCGACCATCGGCAGAAGGCAGACGCCGTCGGAATGGTCGATCCAGCGTTGCGCCCACACGGCGGCCTGCGAATAGGGGGGGTTCATCCACACCAGGCCGTCCCAAGGTGCCGTGAGGCCGTCGTCGCGGACAGTGAGGTAGGCGTCGGCGGGCACGACGCGGTAGTCGGCGTCGAGGGGAGCGGCGACGTCGAGGTCGAACCGCAGCCCCATGGCTTCGAAGATCCAGGCGGGGGTGTAGCGCTCGTCGCCGATCTGGCGGCCGTCGAGTTTGGCGAGCAACTTGTCAAGGTCATGCTGCCCCCAGGCAGTGCCGTCCAGGGTGGGGAGCCCCTCGAGCAGTCCGGCCAGTTCGGTGTCGTCGTAGCCGGCGAGGTCGTTGGTGCGGTTGTCGACCAGCACGATCCGCGCCGCCTGCTCCTCGTCGACGTCGACGTAGGTGACGGCGATCTCGGTCCAGCCCAGCTGCTGGGCTGCGTGGAGGGTGTGGTTGCCGGCCAGCACCTCGTTGGTGCGCTGGTTGACGACGAGCGGCCGGTACTGGCCGTGGTGCTGCAGCGATTCGCGGATCGCGTCTAGGTTCCCGCGGCGAGGGTTCCGGCCGTACGGCCTGAGCGTGTCGACCGGGACCGTCAGGGCGGCGAGGGTGTCCGGGATGGTCACCCGGCCCGCCTACGCTTGGCGAGCTCGTCGACCTCCGAGAAGGCGTCCGCCGGCGGCAACGGCGCCTTGGCGTCGCGGCGGCCCCACCGGTCGGGGTAGGAGCGCTCCAGCAGCCACGCCGCGGCCTGCCACGACCCGCGCTGCGCGGCCTGGATGATCGCGGCCACCAGCCCGGGTTCGGCCTGCATCAGGCGCTCGGCGATCGGCAACTCCGGCACGGCTGGGGGTGGCGCGTGCTCGAGCTTGCGGCGGACCACCTTGCCGTCGGCGAGCCACCGGGCCAGCGACCGCGGCGCGACACCGGCCCGCTGGCAGACAGCGGCCTGAGTGGCGCCTGTGGCGAGGTCCCGCTCGATCTGGGTGCGCAGTTCATCGGTCAGGACGCTCGACCGGGCCACAACGCGCATTGTGGCCGATGTGGCAGCCACCTAGCGGCCGGTGTTCCTCGCGGCGGCG
>DATFRN010000256.1:0-6999 GCA_035263165.1 Acidimicrobiales bacterium
GCGCGCATGGAGATCCGCCCGGTCCGCCCCGACGAGCACGCCGCCCTCGGCGAGCTGATCGTCGACGCCTACGGCGCCATCGACCCCGACGTGCTCGACGAGGAGTACGCCGCCGAGCTGCGCGACGTGGCCGCCCGCACCGAGGGCGCCGACACGCTGGTGGCGGTCGACCGCGGTGGCCGGGTGCTGGGCGGCATCACCTACGTGCCGGGGCCCGCGTCGCCGCTGGCCGAGTTCGACGCCCCCGACGCCGCCGGCATCCGCATGCTGGCCGTCGCCGGCGACGCCCGGGGCCGGGGCGTGGGCGAGGCGCTCAGCCGGGCCTGCATCGACGCGGCCCGGGCCGCCGGCCGGCGCCAGATCCTGCTCCACTCGACCGACTGGATGCCCGCCGCCCACCGCCTCTACGAGCGGCTGGGGTTCCGGCGTGACCCGGGCATGGACTGGGAGTACGCCCCCGGCCGCTGGCTGCGGGGCTTCCGGCTCAGCCTGGACGGCACACCGGCTGGGTGAGCGCCGCGGTCCACGGCGTCGGGTCGCCGAACTCGCCGGTGCCGAGGCTGCCGACGCCCCGCACGAGCGCCGGGAGGCCCAGCGCGGTGGTGGCGCCGACCGGGATGGGGCCGGCGTCGTCGGGCACGCGGTCGCAGTCGTCGACCCGGTAGTGCAGGGTGAGCTGGACCCGCTCGCCGGGGCCGGCGGTGACCGACCCGGTGGTGGTGCGGCCCCGGGCGTCGGCGAGCTCGACCCGCTCCAGGTCGAGGCCGTCGACCCGCTCGCCGGCGCCGGTGACGCGCACCGACCCGTGGGCCCGGTTGCGCACGTAGAGGACGAGGACGACGGCGTCGTCGCCCCGGGCCGGCTCGGCGCCGTAGCGGCCGGCCCACACCTCCAGGCGGGGGCGTACCGCCCCGTACCAGCCGGCCGCCGCCGCCAGGAGCACCAGGACGACCACGCCGGCCACGATCACCCGCCCGGCGTGGCGGTGCCCGGCCGGCGGCGTCGCCGCGATCACGCCGCCGGAACGCCCAGGCCGTCGAGCGTCACGGCACCGGGCAGGCCGGCCAGCAGGGCGCCGGGCAGCAGGAGCTTGGAGTGGCGCACCCCGCTGCCGACGACGACCCGGTCCTCCTTGGCCACCGCCGCGTCCACCAGGACCGGCCAGTCGGCCGGCAGGCCGAGCGGGGTGATGCCACCGTGCTCCATGCCGGTCTCGGCCACAGCCACGTCCATCGAGGCGAAGGAGGCCTTGCGGGCCTCCAGGGTGCGCCGGGCCAGGCCGTTGACGTCGGCCCGGGTGGTGGCCAGCACCATGCAGGCCGCCAGCTGGGCCACCCCGCCGGAGCGCTTGGCCACCAGCACCACGCAGTTGGCCGAGATGTCGAGGCCGACGCCGTAGGCCTCGCAGAACGCCGCGGTGTCCGCCAGGCCGGGGTCGATGGCCGCGGCGAGCACGTCGGCGCCCCCGGGCAGGGTGGCGACGGCGGCGGCCACCGGCGGCGCCAGGAGGTCGGGCCGGTCGCGGGCCGGCGTCCAGTCGAGCGTTCCCACCATGGATGCGAGTCTGCCCCACCCGCGCGCACTAGACCGGGCGCGTGCTCGACGAACCGATGGTGCCGCCGCCGGGGGAGGGGCGGGTGTTCCGGTCCGCCCGCCGGGTGCGCCTGGCCGACGCCGACCCGGGTGGGCGGCTGCGGCTCGACGCCTGCGCCCGCTACCTCCAGGACATCGGCAACGACGACACGGCCGACAGCGGCATCGACGACGCCGACACCACCTGGGTCGTCCGCCGGGCGGTGGTCGACGTCCACCAGGCGCCCCGCTGGCGCGAGCCGGTGGCGCTGGCGACCTGGTGCGGCGGCCTCGGCCCCCGGTGGGCCGAGCGGCGGCTGTCGCTGGTGGGGGAGAAGGGCGGCCGGGTCGAGCTGTCGACCCTGTGGGTCCACATCGACGTGGCCACCGGCACGCCGGCCCGGCTGACCGACCGGTTCATGGAGGTCTACGGCCCCTCGGCCGGCGATCGCCGGGTGTCGGGCCGGCTGTGGCTGGGCGATCCGCCGGTGGGGGCGGCGGCCGAGCCGTGGCCGTTGCGCGCGGTCGACATCGACCTGCTCGGTCACGTGAACAACGCCGCCTACTGGGCGGCGGTCGAGGAACAGGTCGAGCCCGGCACCGCCTTCGCCCACCGCCTCCTGGGGCGGCCCCACCGGGCGGTCATGGAGTACGGCCCCGGCATCGCCCCTGGTTCCCGGGTGGAACTGCTGGTCGAGGGGGTCGACGACCGTCTCGGCGTGTGGTTCACGGTCGGTGGCGCCGTGTTGGCCGCCGCGACCGTCGTCGCCCTCATCGGCGACCCGCCACCCCCGCCGCCCCCGCGCTGAGCCTCACGGGGCGCGGGCGCGGCGGCGCCGGGTGTGCCCCTCTAACACACCCGGCGCCGCGCCGGCCCCCCGCGGCGAGCGGGATCCCCCTACGGCCGGCAGGTTTGACCTGTACTTGTCACCTGTAGCAACTAATATTGTCTACAACCCGCGGATCAGCGGTATGACTCTGTTACTTAGATCAAGCATCAGCAATCAAGTGTCAGCACCGTATGCAGGTCTGTGACACCTGTCAAGTTGACTAAATCGACTGGCATGAGCGTCCGGGCCAACGGTGGCGCAGTACGGTGATGTCACGACGGGGAGGCGAGCGTGAGCGACACGAGCAGTCACAGGAAGAGTGCGGTGGCCAGACGAGCGGACATCGTCAACGCGGCCCGCACGATCTTCCTCGATCAGGGTTACGTCGACGTGGGGCTGACCGACGTGGCCGCAGCCGGCGAGGTGTCCCGGGGGCTGGTCTACCGGCACTTCCCCGGCGGGCGCAGCGACCTGTTCCTGGCCGTCACCGAGGACCTCTTGAGCGAGCTGCAGGAGCGGCTCCGCTACGCGGCCAGCGCCCCGTTCTCGCAGGCCAAGCGCATGGAGCACCTGCTGGCCGCCCTGTTCGCGTTCTTCCAGGAGCGGCCCGACGCCTACCGCTTCCTGTTCCGCGACGTGTGGGCCGCCCGCGAGGAGTCGCTGGAGGCGTCGGCCATCGCCGCCCGGGCCCCGCTGCTGGCCGAGGTGGCCGCGGTGATGGCCGGGACCGACGAGCCCCGGGCCGAGCTCGAGGTGGCCAGCGCCGGCATCCTCGGCTTCGCGCTGGCGGGCGTCGAGATGGCCCTCGACGGCCACGTCGACGCCGAGACGGCGTGGCAGGTCGCCTGCCGCTACGCCACCTCGCAGATGGGCGACTGACCGCCGCGCCCGCGGCCGTCAGTCGTTCGGCACCAGGCGCAGCTCGGCGCGCCCGGCCGGGGCCGGGTTCTGGCCCAGCACCGCCCGCACGTGGGTGCCCTCGCCGGGCACGCTGGTCACCTCGACCCGCCCGTCGATGAAGCGCGCCAGCATGCGCATGGTGGCAAGGCCCGAGCCGTCCTTGGCCCGCTCGGGGTCGAAGCCGACGCCGTCGTCCTCGATGTCGACCAGCAGCTCGCGGCCCCGCGCCCACACGCTGACCGCGATGCGCGAGCAGGCGGCGTGGCGGTGGACGTTGTCGATGGCGGCCTGGGCGATGCGCAGCACGATCACCTCGGTCGTCCAGTCGGGCACCACGTCCTCGTCCACCTGGACGTCGAGCGCGGGCCGGCAGCCGTCGAGGTAGAGGCTGTCGACGTAGGCCCGCAGCGGCGCCACCAGCCGCCGCTCGGTGGCCGGCCCCGTCTCGGCCGGCGCCACGGTGGCCAGCACGTCCCGCAGGGTGTCGACCTGCTGGGCCAGGTCGGTGCGGGCCCGGGCGGCGGCCAGCCCGAGCGCGGCCTCGGGCGGCCCGGCCGGCGAGCGCTCCAGCGCGGCGACGAAGCTGGACATGGCGCTGTAGGAGCTCATCGCCTGCTGGTGGAGCCGGGTGGCCACCCGATGGCGGTCGGCGCTGGCGTGGCGGAGGACGTCGGCCAGCAGCTGGCGGCGCTCGTCGGCGGCCTGCTCGACCTGGGCGTAGAGCCGGGCCGTCTCCCTGGCCACCAGCAGGTGGCGGACGCTCGACAGCACCAGCATGAGGGCGGTGCTGACGGCGGCGCCGAGCACGATCCAGGTCGTGCCCCGCCACAGGAAGGCCTCGACCAGCATGACCGGCACGGCCAGCAGCACCAGGAGGGCGACGACGTTGGTCCGGCGCACCTGCCCCTGGGGCGGCAGCCGGTCGAGCCCGATCGAGGGCCGGCGGGTGGCGTGGAGCACGAAGGCGAAGCCGAGCCCGCAGGCGAGCGCGTGCACCGCCACCATCGGCCCCCCGCCGAAGCGGAACCCCGAGATGCCCACCTCGATCTGCCCGGCCGCCTCGACCAGCGCCGCCAGCGCCAGGGCCAGCGCCACGTAGGCCTGGCCCCGGTCCTCGGGGCGGAGGCGGGCGACCAGCACGACCGTGACCGCGGCGCCGTGCACGAGGGCCACGCCGAGCACCGCCCAGGTCATGGCGTACCACGTGTCCTCGGCGTGGACGATCGAGCCGCCCGTGGCCAGGGCCACGGGCGCGGTGATGGCGATGACCAGGCTGGCCAGGTCGAGGACGTCGGGGGCGGTGGCCCGCCGCCCGGCCCGGCTGCGCATGATGACCGTGTTGCCGGCGCCGATGGCGAGGATCGACAGCGCCATCGAGGCGATCAGCGCGAACCGGGCGGCGCCCCAGTTGTACCCGCTCATCCCGACCATGGCGACGGCGCCGACCAGGCCGATGCAATAGCCGGTGAACCAGAAGCGCCAGACCTGGCGGTCGGCGTCGGCCACGTGCGAGGTCGCCCACCAGGTGATGAAGATCCCGGGGATGGCGAACACCGCGCCGGCCAACATCCAGGCGGTCAGGTACTCGCGCTCACCGGCCACCGAGCGGGCCAGCCAGCCGGACGCGACGGTCACGGCGATGATCGCCGGCCACCCCGTCCACCGGAGCGCGGCGGGATAGACGTGGCGGTCGTCGCCCCACAACCAGCGCGGCTCGCGGCCTGGCGGGAGCTCTCCCGCGCCGACCTGCAGCGAGCGCTGCACGTCCTGCATCTCTACGGCCATCCATCCCCCCCCAGGGACTGGCACCGCACCGATTAGCTCTCTGCTAGGACGGTAGCAATCACCGCCTGCCGCCGCACCGTACCCGACCGAATACTTCTCGAAGCAGTTTGTCCGACGATCGTCACTCGGCGAGCAGGACGATCTTCCCGAGCTTGCCGCCGGCGGCGAAGCGGTCGTAGGCGGCCGCCGCGTCCGCGAGCGGGAAGGTGGCGGCGATCGGCACGGTCACGGCCCCCGAGGCCAGCAGGGGCAGCACGTGGCGCTCGACGGCGCGGGCCGCCCGGGCCTTGTCCTCCAACGGCCGGGGCCGCAGCGTCGAGCCGTGGATCCGGCCCCGCTTGCCCATGAGGTCGAGCAGGCTGATCTCCGCCGACAGCCCGGCGCCGACGCCGATGACCGCGATGCGCCCGCCGGTGGCCAGCGCCCGCAGGTTGGCGGCCATGTTGACCCCGCCGACCAGCTCGAGGATCACGTCGAACGGCCCGGCGTCGCCGAAGCGGTCGGGTGCCACCACGGTGGCCCCCAGCGCGGCCACGCCGGGCCGCGACGCCTCGCTGCGCACGCTGGCCACGACCCGGGCCCCGGCCGCCACGGCCAGCTCGACCGCGGCGGTGCCGACGCCCCCCGCCGCGCCGTGGACGCACACGGTCTCGCCCATGCCCAGCCCGGCCTGGCTGAACAGCGCGTCGTGGGCGGTGGTGTAGTTCTCGGGAAAGCCGCCGGCCCGGTCCCAGCCCACGCCGTCGGGCACCGGGATGGCGACGATCTCGGGCACGACCGCCAGCTCGGACTGGCCGGCCCCGGTGACCACGGCCATGACCCGGTCGCCGGCGGTGAAGCGCCGGGTCCCGGGCCCGGTGGCCACGACCTCGCCCGCCAGCTCCAGGCCGGGGCGCTCGGGCGGCGTCGTGCCGGGCGGCGGCGGGTACATGCCCTGGCGCTGCATGAGGTCGCCCCGGCAGACCCCGGCGGCCCGCACCCGCACCAGCAGCTCGCCGGTGCCGGGGACGGGGTCGGGGTGCTCGCGCCAGGCCAGGGCGCCGTCGTCGATGGTGACCGCGTGCACTCGGGTGGTCCAGGGTGGGCCGGTCGCGTCAGCGCTCGGCGATGGGGACGTAGTCCCGCTCGGGGGTGCCCACGTACAGCTGGCGCGGCCGGGCGATCTTCTGGTCCTGCTCGAGCAGCTCGACCCAGTGGGCCAGCCAGCCCGACACCCGGGGGATGGCGAACAGGACGGTGAACATCTCGGTGGGGAAGCCCATCGCCTGGTAGATCAGCCCCGAGTAGAAGTCGACGTTGGGGTAGAGCTTGCGGGAGGTGAAGTACTCGTCGTTGAGCGCCACGTCCTCGAGCTTCAGCGCGATGTCGAGCAGCGGGTTGCGCCCGGTGATGCTGAACACCTCGTCGGCCGTCCGCTTGATGATCGTCGCCCGGGGGTCGTAGTTCTTGTAGACCCGGTGGCCGAAGCCCTGGAGCTTGACCTCGCCGGCCTTGACCCGGCGGACGTAGGCGTCGACCTCGTCGACCGAGCCGATCTGGGTGAGCATGTTGATGACCGCCTCGTTGGCGCCGCCGTGGCGGGGGCCGTAGAGGGCGGCGGCCGCGGCGGCCACGCAGCTGTAGGGGTCGGCGTGGGCCGAGGCGACCGTGCGCATGGCGGTGGTGCCGCAGTTCTGCTCGTGGTCGGCGTGCAGGATGAAGAGCTGGTCCAGCGCGTGGGCCAGCGCCGGGTTGGCGTCGTAGCGGGGCTCGGCCACCTTCCACAGCATGGACAGGAAGTTGGCCGCGAACGGCAGCGAGTTGTCGGGGTAGACGAACGGCATGCCCACGCTGAAGCGATGGCAGGCGGCGGCCAGCGTGGGCATCTTGGCGATGAGCCGGACGATCTGCTTGTAGCGGTTGTCCGGGTCGT
>DATFRN010000257.1:0-6958 GCA_035263165.1 Acidimicrobiales bacterium
CCTGCGGCGGGTGGCCCGGCTGGGCCAGGGCTGGTTCAGCTTCGGCCGCCTGCCCGAGGACCTGCCGCCCGCCCTCGACCGCCTCGACGCCGCCCTGGCCGCCGAGGGCCGCACCCGCGACGACATCACGCTGACCGTGTCCCCCTACACGCACCCGGTGACCCCGGAGTCGGTCGCCCGCTACCGGGAGCTGGGCGTGGACCGGCTGGTCGTGCTGTGCCTGGCCTTCGACGTCGACACCCTGCGGGCCCAGCTCAGCCTGCTCGAGGAGGCCGCCCTGCGCCCCGCCGCCGGCTAGTCGCTAGGGGTGGTCGCGGTGCGGGGGCGTGCGCCGGCGGCGGAAGAAGTGCGGCAGCACGAACCACACCAGCGCGAACCCGGCGGCGAGGACGGCGGCCACCGCGCCCGGGTACATCCCTCCAGCGTTCCCGTCAGCGCCCGGCTTGATGCGACGCGCCGGACTGACGGCTTTGGCGGACCCCGCCGCGGGTCGTGACCGGCGTGCGCCGGGACGCTCTTCCGAGAGTTGCGCGAGGCGCGCCGAGCAGACATCGCCTCGCTCTAGTACTGAGACGCGCCACGACCCGGAGCTGGGCCAGGCACTTCCTGGCCAGCTCCTGAGGATCGCGGCCCGTCACCCGGCCAGCGCCTTGTCCGCCCCGTAGGTGGCCTGCTGGACGGTGAACTTGTCGCCGTACTTGGAGGAGAGCTGGTCGATCAGCCCCTGACGGCTGAACCCCGACATCTCGACGTAGGACTTGGCGGACTCGACCGCCTCCTGGTTCCAATCGACGGTCAGCGAATCGACCGCCGCCGTGGCGATGGCGACCGGGAACTTCTCGCCGTACTCCGACGAGAGCTGGTCGATGAGGCCCTGGCGGCTGAACCCGGACATGTCCACGTAGGACTGGGCCGAGCGCTTGGCGTTGGTCAGCTCGGGGTTCTCCGGCGGAGGCTTGGGCTTCGGGGCCTCGGTGGTCGGCGGAGCCGTCGTGGGGGCCTCCGTGGTCGGGGCCTCGGTCGTGGCCGGGGCCTCGTGCTTGGCGGGGGCCTTGGTCGCGCTGTCGACCTTGGCGTCCGTTCCGCTGGCGCAGGCACCGGCCACCAGGCCCAGGCTCAGGATCCCGGCTCCGACGAGCCATCTCTTGTTTCGGCTTCGCTTCACGTCTCTCCAGGTGGGCCTCGAGCCGCCGCTGACCCCGGCGTCGGCATCGGCTTGGCGACCGCCTCCGGCGGCATCGTTCTCCAGTCGACGGGCGTCGCGTGGGTCGCTGCCCGACGTCTGGCGTGCCCCGGACGGTCCTCGCCGAGGTCGAGGCCGCCGTGGTCGAGCTCATCGAGAGCGGCTGAGCGGGCGGGGGCTCACGCGTCGCGGGCCTGGAACACGGCGCCGCCCGTGAGCAGGCAGGCCGCCGCGTAGGCGGCGAGGATGCCCACGCCCGCCCACGGGCCGACCGGCAGGTCGCCGAGGCGGCGGGTGGCCTGGACGGCGAGGCCGGCGTCCATGGGCGCGTAGCGATGGAGGCGGTGCTGCCACGCCGGGTCGCTCACCACCAGCCCGAGCAGCGGGAACAGGAACAGGACCGACAGCGTGACGACGATCGCCACCGCCGCGTCCCGCACCAGCGTGCCGATGCCCAGGGCCAGGAGGGCGACCAGCGCCAGGTAGCAGACCGTGCCGGCCGCGGCCCGGGCCGTCGAGCCGGCCGCCAGCGGCAACCCGATGCCGTTGCCGGACAGGACCAGGCGCCCGGCGACCAGGGAGCCCGCCGTGCCGAGGGCCGCCGCGCCGGCGACGAGGGCGGCGACCGTGGCCGCCTTGGCCGCCAGCACCGCCACCCGGCGGGGCACGGCGGCCAGCGTGACCCGGATCTGGGGCGTCTCGTACTCGCTGCTCACGGCCAGCACGCCCAGCACCACCACCGCCACCTGGGCCACCCACACCCCCGCCAGGCTCGACCGCACCGGGTCGGGGGCGCGGGCCTCCTCGACCGAGGCGGCGACCGCCGCGCCCACCGCCACCTGGGCCGCGACGGCGCCGGCCAGCAGCCAGCGGGCGCCGGCCAGCGTCCACAGCTTCGTGCGCTCGGCCCGCACCACCGCCGGCACGCCCACGCTCATGCGTCGCGGCGCTCCAGCAGCCAGGCCGCCCCGCCCAGGGCGACCGCGGCGTAGGCGCAGGCGATCCCGAGCCCCAGCCACGGGTTGATCTGCGACCACGGCTCCGCCAGCTCGGCGCTCGGGGGTTTGGCCCGCTCGATGGCGAAGCCGCCGGCCGGCGTCAGCCACATCAGCCACTTGGACACCGGAGGGATGGCGGCCCCGGCGAACAGCGGCACGACCGCCAGGGCGAACACGAGGGCGATCGCCGCGCTGCTGCGCCGCAGGATCACGCCGAGGCCCAGGCCCAGCAGCGCGAACGCCACCAGCAGGACCGCGTTGCCGACGATCGCCCGCAGCACCGCCGGCTGGCCGATCGAGGTCGGCGCGTAGGCCGGCAGCGTGAACCCGCTCGACCGGATGGTGGGCCGGGACGCGAAGTAGGCCGCCACCGACGTGACCAGCCCGAGGGCGAACGTCGTCCCCGCCAGCACCGCCGCCTTGGCGGCCAGCACGGGCCGCCGGCGGGGGGTGGCGGCGAAGGTGGTCCGGACGAGATGGCGCTTGTACTCGGAGGTGGCGAAGAGCACGGCCACGGAGGCCAGCGCCATCAGCCCGAACATCGTGCCGAACAGGCTGGCCTGCACGCTGTCGTCGGGCCCCTCGGCGGGCCCGATGTCACCGGAGCCGGTGAGCGTGAAGCTGCCGCCCGTGGCGGCGACGGCGCCCGCCGAGGACCCGGACACGCCCCGCTTGGCCGGCGGGACGGCCTCGACGTCCTTGCCGGCCAGGCGGGGGTCCTTGCTGGGCCCGGGCAGGACCGGGGGGATGTCCTGCCCGCGCCACTCCCTGACCGCCCCCGCCCCCGCGGGGGCGAGCCGCACGCCGGCGAAGGTCGCCCGGCCCAGCGTCGGGAACCCGGTCACGCCGGTCCCGCCGGCGGTGCGGGTGATCTCCAGCCGCTGCGGCGAGTTCACGAACAGCCCGAACTGGAGGTCCCGGCCGGCGCCCGGCAGGTCGGCGTGGCCGACCTCGCGCCAGGTGCGGCCGTCCGCCGACGCCTCGCCCCGGAACTCGGGGCCGTGGCGCCGGAGGCGGAGCCACTGCGGAGCGTCGCCCCCGGCGTGGCGGACGTGCTCACCGAAGTTGCTGTCGAACCGGACGCCGTGGCCCGGGGTCAGCGCGATCGACACGTAGCGGGACCCGCTGGCCATGCGCTCACGGACCATCAGCCCGGCCTGGGCGTCGGGGTGGCTGGCCCGCTGGCGCACGACCCGGGCCGTGACCGTGGCGTCGCCGGCCACGGGCCCGTGCACGAGGTAGAGCTGGTCGTTGACCGCCCGGCCGGACGGGCCGACCATGTAGCTGGCCTGCTCGTTGGCGTCGGTGCTGCTCCCGGCGGACGAGAGCAGCCCGAACCCGATCGTGAGCAGCGCCATGGCGGCCAGCGCGACGAGCCACCGGCGCACCGACAGCAGCTTGGTCAGCTCGGACCGGAGGAGCGGGACGAAGTTCACGCCGCACCGTCCCCGCCCGGCCCGGCGGCGCCGACGGGGGCGGCGGTGACGTCGCCGTGGCCGCGGGTCAGCTCCATGTAGGCCGCCTCCAGCGACGCCCGGTGGCGCCGCAGCTCCGAGAACGGGACGCCGGCCGCCGTCAGCACCTCGGCCACCTCCTCGCCGCCGAGCCCGGTGACGGTGACGAGGTCGTGGTCGACCGCGGCCACCGTGACCCCCCGGGTGCGGGCCAGGGCGGTCATCGCCTCGGCCTTGCGGGCGGTCCGCACCTCGACCGCGGCCTGGGACGCGCCCGCGATCAGCTCGTCGACGGTCGTGTCGGCGATGAGCCGCCCCCGACCGATGACGACGAGGTGGTCGGCCATCCCCTCCAGCTCGCTCATGAGGTGGCTCGACAGCAGCACCGCCCGCCCCTCGGCGGCGAAGCCCCGCAGCAGGTCGCGGATCCAGCCGATCCCCTCAGGGTCGAGCCCGTTCACCGGCTCGTCGAGCATGAGCGTCGGCGGGTCGCCGAGCAGCGCGGCGGCGAGGCCGAGCCGCTGGCTCATCCCGAGCGACAGGTCGCCGGCCCGGCGACGGGCCACGGAGGCCAGGCCGACCTGCTCCAGCACCTCGTCGACCCGGCGCGTGGCCAGCCCCTGGCTCTGGGCGATCCACCGGAGGTGGTCGCGGGCCCGCCGGCCGGGGTGCACGGCGCCCGCGTCGAGCAGCGCCCCCAGCTCCAGCAGGGGGCGGTCCAGGGTGCGGTAGGGGCGACCGCCGACCAGGGCGGTGCCGGCGTCGGGCCGGTCGAGGCCGAGGACGACGCGCATGGTCGTCGACTTGCCCGACCCGTTGGGCCCGACGAACCCGGTCACCTCGCCGGGGCGGACGGCGAAGGACAGGTCGTCGACCGCGACCGTCCGGCCGTAGGTCTTGCGGACGCCGTGCAGCTCGATCGCGGGGCTCACGCAGCGACCGTACGAAATGCCGGGCCGGATGTCGTCAGGCGACCGGGTGGTCGCGGCGCTCCCTCCCGGGGGCGGCCCGCGGGCCCGGGTCCCCCGCGGGAGGGACGGGCGAACGCCCGCCAGGGGGATGCCCGGAGTGGACGCACGGAACACAATTGGCCCATGGTCCCGGCCGCCCGCCACCCCGACCCGCGCGCCGCCGGGACGCGGGCCTGGCCCGGCGGCCAGCCGGCGATCGCCGTCGCCGCGGCCATCGGCACGATCGTGGCGGTCGCCGAGGTCACCGGCCGGGTGCTGCCCCGGGGCCCGAGCGCGCTGCTCGTCCTCGTGTTCACGGTCGCCGCGGTCGCCCCGTGCGCGCTGGCCCGCGACCACCCCGTGGCCGCGGCGGCGACCACCGTCGCGGCGTCCGGGCTGCTGGTCGCCTACGACCAGCCCCTGCCCTGGGCCGTGGCCGCGGCCGCCGGGGCGACCGCCTACGTGCTGGCCCGGTCGCGGCCGTGGCGGGCCCCCGTGGCTCTCGTCGCCGCCTACGGGCTGATCGCCGCGACCGTGCCCCCGCCGGGCCGGGCCGTGTCCACCGTGGCCGCCGCGCTCGCCGCGGCCGCCGGCGCCGGGCTCGGCGCCGCGCTGCGGTGGCGGGAGCGGGCCGCCTGGCTCACCGCCACCGCCGAGGACGCCGAGCGCACCCTGCTCGAGCACGTGACCCTGGAGGAGCGGGCCCGGATCGCCCGGGAGCTCCACGACGTCGTGGCCCACCACATCTCGATGATCGCCGTCCAGGCGGACGCCGCCCGGCTGCTGGTACCCGGCCTGGCGCCCGACGGCCAGCAGCGCCTGGTCGAGATCGGTGACACGGCCCGCGCCGCCCTCACCGAGATGCGGCGGCTCCTCGGCGTGCTGCGGGAGGGTGGGGGCGCCGCCGCCCCGGCCCGCAGCCCCCAACCCGGACTCCACCAGCTGGCGGCGCTGGTCGACGAGGCCCGGGCCGTGTCCGGCGCCAGCATCCGGCTCATCGTCCGGGGCCCGGTCGCGCCGCTCGACCCGGGCGTCGAGCTCACCGCCTACCGCATCGTCCAGGAGGCGCTGACCAACGCCCGCCGCCACGCCCCGGGGGCGGCAGTCGACATCGAGCTCGACTACCGGCCCGACGCCCTCGTCCTCCGGGTGCGCGACAACGGGCTCGGGTCCGGCATCGGCGCCGCGCCCGGCGCCCGGGCGGCCGGCCACGGCCTCGAGGGCATGCGGGAGCGCACCGCCATGCTCGGCGGCCGGATCGCCACCGGCCTCCAGCCCGACGGCGGGTTCGCGGTCTCGGCCGTGCTCCCGGGGGCGCCGGCATCGTGACCGCCACGATCCGCATCGTGGTCGCCGACGACCAGGACGTCGTGCGGACGGCGTTCGGCGCCATCCTCGACACCCAGGCGGACTTCCGGGTCGTCGGCCTGGCGCCCGACGGCCAGGCCGCGGTGCGGCTGTGCGCCGAGCAGGACCCGGACGTGGTCGTCATGGACGTCCGCATGCCCCACCTCGACGGGATCGAGGCCACCCGCCGGATCGCCGCCGCCTCGCCCGACGGCCGGCCCCGGATGCTGATGCTGACCACGTTCGACCTCGACGAGCACGTCTACGACGCCCTCGACGCCGGGGCGAGCGGGTTCCTGCTCAAGGACGTCACGGCCGAGCAGCTGTTCGACGCCGTCCGGGTCGTGGCCGCCGGCGACGCGCTGATCGCCCCGGGCATCACCCGCCGCCTCATCGCCGAGTTCGCCCGCCGCCGGCCGCCGGCGCCGGCCCGGCTGGCCTCCCTCGACGCCCTCACGCCCCGGGAGACCGAAGTGCTCCGGCTCATCGCCGAGGGCCTGGCCAACGCCGAGATCGCCGCCCGCCTCACGATCGGCGAGCAGACCGTGAAGACCCACGTCAGCCGCATCCTCACCAAGCTCGACCTGCGGGACCGGGCCCAGGCGGTGGCGGCCGCCTACGAGACCGGCCTGGTCGTCGCCCGCCGCCCGGCGCCGTAGCGGGGCCGCTGCAAGCGAGCGCTCAGCGGTCGGCAAGCGCGCCCTGCGACCGTGGGCTCACCAAGGCAGAGGAGGTGATCCCATGGACTACTGGCTGACATACCTTTCCGAGGAGCGGCGGCGCGAGCTGCAGGCCGACGGCGAGCAGGCGCGGCGGGCGCGGCGCCAGCGGCTGCGGCGACGGCGGGCCAACCGGCCGTGACCGGCTACTCGTCGACCAGGTCGCCGTGGTTGTAGGCCTCGTAGGCGGCCAGGTCGAGGAAGCCGTGACCGCAGTAGTTGAACAGGATCACCCGCTCCTCGCCGTGCTCTCTCGCCGTGAGCGCCTCGTCGATCGCGGCACGGATGGCGTGAGCACATTCCGGGG
>DATFRN010000258.1:0-4355 GCA_035263165.1 Acidimicrobiales bacterium
CCACCCCGGGGTGGCGCGGCGCACGGCGGCCTCCACCAGCGTGAGCAGGGCACGCAGGTGGGCCCGACCGTTGGTCACGGCGACGCACCGCCCGCCCGGGGCCAGGACGCGCCGTAGCTCCCTCGCCGCCGCCGTCCGGTCGCCGACGTGGTAGAGCATGTGCGGGGCCAGGACGACGTCGAAGGCGGCCGGGGCGAACGGCAGCGCGGTGACGTCCGTGTTGACCAGCGCTCGGTGCGGTGCGGCCGCGGCGAGCATGCCGGGGGAGAGGTCGCACCCCACGGCGTCGATCCCGCGCCGCCGGAGCTCGGCGAGGTACATGCCGTTGCCGCACCCGACGTCGAGCACCCGCGCCGTCGACGGTGCCCTCAGGCCGGCCACATCGACCACCCACCCGATGAAGTCGAACCGCGGCCGCTGCGCCCAGAGACGCTGCCGGGCCCCCAGGTTGGCGTCGGTGGCGTACTGGGCCGACGGGTTCAGAGGCATCCGCCCATCTCTCCGGTCCGGCCGGCCCCCCCTGCTCAGGGCGTATTCGGCGGCGCTGAAGCCAGGCCGCCGCCGGCAGGCCATACTGTTTCGCCGAGGGGGAGTGTCATGGCCGCCAGAAACACCCCGGGCGAGCGGCGCGAGTCGCAGCGGGACCCGATCGAGATCGCCGAGAACGTCGCGCACCCTGCCCGGGTGTACGACTACGTGCGCGGTGGGGACGACAACTTCACCGTCGACCGGGAGGTCGCCGACAAGGCCGTGGACGGTGTCGCCGGCGGCTTCGACCACGCCCAGGCCGCGGTCCAGGCCAACCAGGCCTTCCACGCCCGCGCCATCGCCTACCTGGCCGGGGAGGCCGGCATCCGCCAGTTCCTCGAGATCGGCGCCGGCATCCCCACCGACGAGAACACCCACGAGATCGCCCAGCGCATCGCCCCCGAGTGCCGGGTGGTCTACGCCGACGACGACCCCGTCGTGCTGGCCCGGGCCCACACGCTGCGCAACAGCGCGCCCAAGGGCGCCACGTCCTACATCAACGCCAACCCGCGGGACCCCGACAGCATCCTCCGGCAGGCGCAGGCCGTCCTCGACTTCGACCAGCCGGTGGCGATCATCATCGTCGCCATCCTGCACCACTTCCGCGAGGAGGACGACCCGTACGGCACCGTGGCCCGGTTCGTGGAGGCCGTGCCGTCGGGCAGCTACCTCGTGATCTCCCACCTCACCAGCGACATCATCGCCAACGAGATCACCGAGGCGGCCCGGCGCATCAACGAGCAGCCGGGCTTCACCCTCATCCTGCGCACCCACGAGCAGATCTACCGTCTCCTCGAGGGCACCGAGCCGCTCCCGCCCGGCCTGGTCGCGGTCGACAGCTGGCACGCCCCCGGCAGCCCACCACCCGAACCGATCGACTGGCCGACCCCGTTCTTCGGCGCGGTCGCCCGCAAGCCCTGACGCTGCGACGCCGAGGGCAGATCTCGGCGCCTCGTTCAGGCGGTCGCTGACGTCTCGATGAGGTCGTGGATCGGTGGTGGGTAGCTGGTGAGCACTCCGGCGACTGCGTCGACGTCACCGGTCCAGGCCATCGCGCGGATCTGGCGTCGGCTGCGTCGGCCTCCGAGGGCGCGGAAGAGCTCGTAGCGGGTCGCGTCGAGGGTCGCGACCTCGCGCCCTGCGCCGAGCGTCCATCGGTCCCGGGGCTGGTCTGTCGCCTGTACGCCGAGAGACCCCCGATCGTGGGCCACGAGGGCTTGGTGGCAGCTGTCGAGGTAGAAGTCGAGGCCCACCACCAGAGCCTCGGCGTCGCCGATCGGCTCGAGGCCGACCGCGTGGTGGATGTCGGCCACGTGCTGCAGCAGGTCGCCCACGAAGTGGCTGCCGACCCCGTAGCCCAACAACCGCAGGCCCTCCTCGAAGCGTGGCGCCTCGTGGTCCCACTCGACCTCGAGGTCGTCGATGGCAGTCTCACGCCGTTCCCGAACCTGACGCGCCGTCCATGCGTCGGGGTCCGTTGTGTCGAAGCGCTGGGCGTTGAGGTCGTGAGCGACCCCGATCACATGGGCCACGGCATCGCGCACCGACCAGGCCGGCGTCGCCGGCACGGTGAGGGCCAGCGCATCGTCGTCCAAGGAGCGAACCGTTGCCATGAGGCGTCGACGCAACCGCTCGTAGATCAGCCCGCAGTCGACGTCGCGTTCGACGATCATCCCCGCAGTCTGGCTCCGGCACGGTCCCGGCGAGAGGAGGACGTCGGCAGCACGCATAATGGTCGCCCTGGACGCAACTGCGGCTGCCGACCGGCTGGTGGATGCCCTCGTGTCCGCCCGTGCGATCACGTCCCCGCGGGTGGAAGCCGCCTTCCGGGCGGTGCCGCGCCACCTGTTCGTTCCGCACGTGCCCGTCGAGGCGGCCTACCGGGACGAGGCGATCCCGACCAAGCTGCTCGACGGCCGGCCCGTGAGCTCCGCTTCGCAACCCGCGATCGTCGCCGTGATGCTGGAGCAACTCGACGTGGCGCCCGGACAGAGCGTCCTCGAGATCGGTGCGGGGACCGGCTACAACGCCGCTCTGCTGCGCCGGCTGGTCGGCCCGGGCGGCCGGGTCGTGACCGTCGACATCGACCAGGACATCGTGGACGGGGCGCGGGCTCACCTGGCCGCGGCGGGCGTCGAGGGCGTCGAGGTCGTCTGTGGAGACGGCGGCTCGGGTCATCCCGCCGGGGCGCCGTACGACCGCATCGTGCTGACCGTCGGCGCCTGGGACATCGCACCGGCGTGGTGGGACCAGCTCGCCCCCGGGGGCCGCTTCCTCGCGCCCCTGTCCCTGCGCGGCACCCAGCGGTGCGTCGCGTTCGAGAACCACGGCGACCGGCTGGAGAGCGTCTCGGTGTGCGATTGCGGCTTCATGCGCCTACGCGGCGGCTCGCGTGGGCCCGAGACCGTCGTGCACGCCGGACCGGTGACCCTCACCGTCGACAACGACGTCGACGCGGCGGCACTCCCGGAGATCCTCGGCCGGCCGGCGGGCGAGGTCGCCATCGGCGTGCCGTTGAGCACGTCGGAGCTGTGGGGCGGTCTCGCACTGTGGCTGGCCCTCCACGATCCCGGCCACTGCACCCTGCACGCGGCCTGGCCGAAGGACGATGACCCACCGGTGCCGGTGGCCGCGGCCTTCACTTCGGGTGACGTCCAGGTCGGGTGGAGCCCGGCCACCTTCGACGGCACGAGCCTCGCCGTCCTCGCCGGCGGGCCGGCGGGCGTCGCCGTCTATTCCTACGGCGAGGGCGCCGGCGGCGCCGAGCGACTGGTCGAGACCGTGAGCCGGTGGGCCGCCCGCGGCCGGCCGGGCAGCCGATCGCTCGAGATGCGCGTCGTCCCCGTGTCAGCGCCGCCGCCCGCAGGCGACGGGTGGATGAAGATCCCGAAGCGCTGGATATCCGTCTTCGTCCGCTGGCTCTGACCTGCGCACGCAGCCGCCCACAGGCCGATCCTGCATGCTGGGGGGGGGTGTCTCGACGCCGCTGGGACCTGATGGCTGCTGGCGTCTGCGCCGTCGTGCTGGCTTCGGCGTGCACGAGTGATGGCGGGGTGGACCCGTCAGCACCCGAGCGCGGCCAGCCGGACGCGGACGACGTCGCCATCGAAGAGGTCGACGGGGTACCACTGGGCGAGCCCGCCGCCGGCTTCGCTCGGCAGTGTCAGGAAGCGGCCGCCGCGCTCGGCTTCGCGGTTCCGTGCCCGACCAGGCTCCCGCTCGTCGGCGGGGAGCGCGTCGGCTGCGCGGGCACGTGCGTGGGGACGACCGGAGCGGAGTCGGAGGTCCAGGTGTTCGTGCTCGACGTGGAGGGCTACGACGCTGTTGCCGGCGCACCGGACGCCGTCCGCCACCTGGTGGTCGAAGCGTTCAAGGCCGACGAAGCCCCGCCGATCCCGTGCTACGAGGGCGCCGCGGCCGGGACGGCGGAGGCAGACGGCGTCGAGGTCGCGTTGCTCGACTGCCCGCCGAGCTCGGTCGCCCTGGAGGCCAACGTCCAGCACGGCGAAGGGATCCACGCAGGCCACCTGCTCGGGTACTGGGACAGCAACGGAGTCCGGTACGCCGTCAGCGTCCACGGCGTCGCGGATGACAGCGGCGCGCTGTTGCAGCGACTGGTCTCCTCCATCCAGCTGGTAGAGCCGCAGCCGTAGGGGCCCGGCGGCGTCACCTCCGGTGACTCATGGCGGTGACCAATGGCCAGGGAGCGAGCGTCACGAACCGTCACGGTCGAACACGGCACCTCCGGCCCGGCCGCGCTATGGGCGCGCTACAAGCCGCCCGCCGCCTGCGATCATGGCTGGATGGTTCGTCGCCAGCGCTGGTGG
>DATFRN010000259.1:0-6948 GCA_035263165.1 Acidimicrobiales bacterium
TGCGGGCCGCCGTCGTTCGTGGAGGAGCGCGTCGCCGCCTTCCGGGAGGCGGGGGTGACGATGCTCAACGTGACGACGCTCGGCAGCCCCGAGGACCAGATCGCCACGCTGGAGCGGCTGAAGGGCTCGATGGGCTAGTGCCCCGAGTCGCAAGTCATGCCGCGGTTTCGCCGGACACACGACTCGGGGCACTAGGGGCCTAGTCGATCCCGAGCTCGGCCAGCACCTCGGCGGTGTGCTCGCCCAACTCCGGCGGCGGGCCGCCGGCCGGGGGGCGGGCGGTGGGCGGCGCCTCCACGCCGGGGTCGCCCTCGTCCCACTCCTCCCGGTCGCCGGCCACCGTCGCCGCCACCCGGGCCAGAGCCACGTCGACCAGCCACCGTCCCCCGGCGGCCAGCGCCCGGGCCGTGGCACCGGCGGCGGCCACGCCGGCCAGGGGGTCGGCGACCGCGTCGGCCACGAACCGGGGCGCACCGTCGCTCCCCCAGGCCACCAGCCCGCCGGCCGCGGCGGCGTCGTCGCCGAAGGCGACCCGGTCCCCGCCGGGGCCGGTCCGGCCGTGGCCGGTGATCGACACCCACACCTGCGGGCCGTCGGCGTCCGGAGCGATCCCGAGCTGGGCCAGCGCCCGGGGCCGCGACCCCTCGACCACGACGTCTGCCGCCGCGACCAGCGCCCGCAGCCGCTCCCGCCCGGGCGCGGTGGCGAGGTCGAGCGCCACCGCCCGCTGACCCGCGTGCAGCAGGGCGAAGAAGGCGGCCGGCCCCCGCCGCGCCCCGTCGGGCCGGGTCAGCGACTCGACCTTGACGACCCGCGCGCCGCCCCGCGCCAGCAGGCGGGTGCACAGGGGCCCGGCCCACAGCGACGACAGGTCGACCACCAGCGCCGACCGCCGCAGGGGCGGCCCCTCCCCGATCCGCTCGGCGACGACCGCCGGGCCGGGCGGGGTCTCGCCGACCCGCGCCACCGGCAGGCCCAGCGTCGCCGCCCCGTCCAGGATGCCGGCGGGCGGCGTGGCGGCGACCGCCTCCGCGACCCGGGTCCAGAGCTCGTCCGGCGGCGGGGGGCCGGGCAGGCCGAGCCAGGCCGGCACGGCGGCCACGTCGTCGTCGCGGGCCAGCGACACGGCCAGCCAGGCGCCGTCCGGGCCGGGCAGCAGCCGGGTGGCGCCGCCGCAGCTCACGCTCCCCCGCCGGGCCAGGCCGGCGATCGCGGCCCGCTCGCCCAGCAGCGCCAGCGCGTCGATCCCGAGCGGCTCCCCCAGCCCGACGATGCGCTCGACCACCCCCCGCGGGGCCACCAGGCCCGGCCGGACGGCGTCGCCGGTGAGGGCCTGGGCGCCGCTCGCCGCCCACCGGGCGCTCGTGGCGAGAGACGGCATGGCCAGCGCACTGTACGGTCGGGCGCCGTGGACGTGCGAGAGCCCGGCGAGCTGGCGGCCCTCGCCGCGTCCCCGCTGGCGGCCGAGCTGCTCGACGACGTCGTCGTGGTCGACCTCCGGGCCGGCGCCGAGGCCGGCGTCGACCTGGCGCCGCTGACCGCCCTGCCCGTGGTGGTGGTCGGCATCGGGCCCGGTCCGTGCCCCGAGGTCGACGTGCTGGTCGACGGCGAGGACGGCGCCGAGGCGGTGGTGGACGCCGCCACCGCCCGTCCGGTGGCCGCCACCGCGCTGGTCCTCCACCTGCGGGCGTCGGCCGCCCTGCCGATCGGCGCCGCGCTGGTCGGCGAGTCGGCCACCTACTCCGCCCTCCAGGGCGGCGCCGAGCACCTGTCGTGGCTGGCCGCCCGCGACGCGACCCGGGCCCCCGGCCGCAGCCACGACGGCGGCGCCCGGGTGCGGGTCGCGGCCGACCCCGACGAGCCCGGCCGCCTCCACATCGCTCTGGCCCGCCCGGGCGCCCGCAACGCGGTCGACGCCGCCATGCAGCTGGCGCTGGTCGACGCCCTGGCGGCCGTCGGGCCCGACGTGGCCGAGCTGGTGATCACCGGCGACGGGCCGGTGTTCAGCGCCGGCGGCGACCTGGACGAGTTCGGCGCCCTGGCCGACCCGGCCTCGGCCCACCTGCTCCGGCTGGCCCGCAGCCCGGCCCGGGCGCTGGCCCGGGTGGCCGACCGCACGACGGTGGTGGTCCAGGGCGCGTGCCACGGCGCCGGCGTCGAGCTGCCCGCCTTCGCGCGCCGGGTCGTCGCCCGGCCCGACGCCACGTTCACGCTGCCCGAGGTGGCCATGGGCCTCATCCCCGGCGCCGGCGGGACGGTCAGCCTCCCCCGGCGCATCGGCCGCCAGCGCACCGCCTGGCTGGCCCTGACCGGCGCCCCGATCGACGCCGCCACGGCCCGGGACTGGGGCCTGGTCGACGAGGTCGCCGACGATCAGCCGTGACTAGCGGGGCCGCTTCACCAGGAAGGCGGCCACGGCCTCGGGCATCTCCTCGCTCATCGACAGCATGATCTGCGTGCGGTTCTCGAGGTCGATGCCGGCCTGGAGGCTGCCCACCTCCAGCTGGCTCCACATGACCTCCTTGGTCATCCACACGCCGGTCGGGCTGTTGGCGATGATCTCGTCGGCCACGTCGAGGGCGGCGTCGACCACCGGCCGGTCGGCCACGACCCGGGACACGAGCCCCAGCCGCTCGGCCTCGGCGGCGTCGATGATCCGGCCGGTGAGCATGAGCTCGAAGGCCCGGGACGCGCCGATGAGCCGGGGCAGCAGCCAGCTCACGCCGATGTCGCACCCCGACAGGCCGATGCGCACGAAGGCCACGTTGAACTTGGCGTCCGGCCCGGCCAGCCGCACGTCACTGGCCAGCGCCAGCGCCAGCCCGCCGCCGGCGGCCGGGCCGTTGACCGCGGCGATGACCGGCTGGCGCAGGCCCCGCATCCGGGGCACGAGGGCGGCGATGTGCTGCTGGGCGGTCATCCCCGCCGCCACCCGGCCGAGGCCCTCGGCGCCCGGCGGCCGGCCGGCGCCCCGCAGGTCGAGGCCGGAGCAGAACCCCCGGCCCTCCCCGGTCAGCACGACGACCCGGGTCGAGCGGTCGGCCCCGACCTCGGCCAGGGCGTCGTGCAGCCCCTGGACGAGCCCGTGGTCCATCGCGTTGAGCACGTCGGGGCGGTTGAGGGTCACCAGCGCCACCCCGGGCCGGGGCGACGACAGGAGGACGGAGTCGGTCATGGCGGCCGGCGGGCCGTCAGGCGGCCGCCTTCTCGAGGATGTGGACGCCGCAGGCCGAGCCCAGGCCGATGACGTGGGCCAGGCCCACCTTGGCGCCCTCGATCTGGCGGTCGCCGGCCTCGCCCCGGAGGTGGTGGCACACCTCCCAGATGTTGGCGATGCCGGTGGCGGCGATCGGGTGGCCCTTGGACTGGAGCCCGCCCGACACGTTGACCGGCAGCCGGCCGTCGCGCCACGGGGCGCCGCTCTCGAAGAAGTCGACCGCCCCGCCCTGCTCGCAAAGGCCGAGGTTGTCGTAGTGGACCAGCTCGGCGGTGGCGAAGCAGTCGTGCAGCTCGACCAGGTCGAGGTCCTCGGGGCCGACGCCCGCGGCCTCGTAGGCCTTGGTGGCGGCGTTGCGGGTGAGCGTGTTGACGTCGGGCAGCACCTGGCAGGCCTCCTGCCACGGGTCGGTGGTCAGCACCGAGGCCGCCACCTTGACCGCCCGCCGCTGCTGGGTGCGCGACAGGGTCTTGAGCTTGGCGTCCGACACCACCACGGCGGCGGCGGCGCCGTCGCAGTTGGCCGAGCACATCGGCCGGGTGTTGGGGTAGGCGATCATGATGTCGCCCATGATCTGCTCGAGGCTCATCTTCTTGGTGTAGGCGGCCAGCGGGTTGAGCGTGGAGTGGGCGTGGTTCTTCTCGCTGATGCGGGCGAACAGCTCGAAGCTGGTGCCGCCGTAGCGATGGCCGTACTCCATGCCCACCTGGGCGAACACGCCCGGCATGGTCTCGGTGCCGATGCGGCCGTCGACCGGGGCGACCGCGCCGTAGCGGCCCTTGGGCTCCCACGTCTCGGCGTCGGTCTTGCGGACCCCGCCGCCCCCGAGCAGGCCGGCGCCCGCCAGCTTCTCCACGCCCACGGCCAGGCCGTAGTCGGCCTCGCCCGCCTTGACCGCCATGATCGCCGTGCGCAGGGCGGTGGCCCCGGTGGCGCAGGCGTTGGCCACGTTGTAGACGGGGACGCCGGTCTGGCCGATCTGCTTCTGGAGCTGCTGGCCGATGCCGGCGCCGGCCGCCATCAGGTTGCCGGCCGCCAGCACGCCCATGTCCTGCATGCGCACATCGGCGTCGGCCAGCGCGGCCAGGGCGGCCTCGGCCGCCAGGTCCACCGTGTCCTTGTCCGGGTGCTTCCCGAACTTGGTCATGTTGATGCCGAGGATCCAGACGTCGTCAGCCATGTCAGTGTGCCTCCAGGGGCGAGAACCCGAAGCCGACGGCCTCGGTGCCGGCGCTGTCCACGCCGATCGGGAACGTGGTGAGCTCGACCTTCATGCCCAGGTGGACGTGGTCGGGGTCGGGCTCGACGCCCACCACGTTGCCCCGGACGCTGGTGCCGTCGCAGTCGACGACGGCGGCGACGAACGGCGTCGGGATGCCGGGCGCCGCCATGGACACGATCGTGAACGCCCGCACCTCGCCCTGGGTCGGGACGGCCACCGTGCGGAACTCGCCGGCGGCGCCGCAGGAGGCGCAGGCGTTGCGGCGATCGAAGAAGCGCGCCCCGCACGACGTGCACTCCCGGGCCTCGAGGTGGGGGCTGTCGCCCAGCACGAGGTAGTCGACCAGCGGCACCTGAGCAGTCATGCGATGAGTATACTTTAATGTCCGGGCCCAGGACGAAGCGAGGGACGATCCGATGAACACTCTGAAGGGCCGCGTGGCGGTCATCACCGGGGCCGGCCGCGGCATCGGGCGCGAGCACGCGCTGCTCTTCGCCGCCGAGGGGGCGAAGGTCGTGGTCAACGACCTGGGCGGCAACCCCGACGGCACCGGCGCCGACGCCTCTCCCGCCCAGCAGGTGGTCGACGAGATCGTGGCCGCCGGCGGCGAGGCGGTCGCCAACCACGACGACGTCACCGACTGGGACGGCGCCAAGCGGATGATCGACACGGCCGTCGAGGCGTTCGGCGACCTCCACGTGCTGATCAACAACGCCGGCATCCTGCGCGATCGCATGCTGGTGAACATGACCGAGGACGAGTGGGACGCGGTGGTGAAGGTCCATCTCAAGGGCCACTTCGCCCCGCTGCGCCACGCCGCCGGCTACTGGCGCGATCAGCACAAGGCGGGCAACGAGGCGCCGCGGGCGGTGGTCAACACGTCCTCGACGTCGGGCCTGTTCGGCAACGTGGGCCAGACCAACTACGGCGCCGCCAAGATGGGCATCGGGGCGCTCACGATCATCGCCGCCCAGGAGCTGGCCCGGTACCGGGTGCGGGTCAACGCCATCGCCCCGGCCGCCCTCACCCGGCTCACCGCCGGGCTGAGCGGGGCGACCGCCGACGAGGGCGGCGGCGGGGCCATGGACCCGGCCAACATCTCGCCGTTCGTCGCCTACCTGTCGACCGAGATGTGCCCGATCACCGGACGGGTGTTCTTCGTCGTCGGCGGGCAGGTCCACCTGTTCCAGCCGTGGGCGCTGATCGACAAGGTGGAGACCGAGGGCCGCTGGACGGTCGAGGACCTCGAGCTCCAGGCGGGCCGCCTGGCCGAGGTCCCCTTCGCCCTCGGCAACCCCTTCGCGCGCGACTGACCTCGCCGGTTCGCGGGGGTGCCGTTCACCTCGATGGCCTTCGGCACGCTCCTGCCCGTCGCGGGGTCGCTGGTGGTCTCGGGCCTGGTCGCCTTCGCCCACGTCGCCGCGCCCCCGCACGACGCGATGACCGGCCGGAAGGGGGCCGTCGCCGCCTGGGCGTTCGCCGCCCTGGTCGTGGGCGTGAACGAGCTCGTGGCCCGGTGGCTGGTGCGCCGCCCGCAGCCCGGCGCCTCGACCGCCGAGCTGGCGCTGCGCAACGAGCTGACCGGCGACATGCTCGGCACCCTGTCGGCCTACGCGCTGCCGGCCCTGGTGATCATGGCCGTCGACGTCGACCACACGCCGCTCGTGCCGTACATCGGCTTCGCGCCGGTCATGGTGCCGGCCGGCTGACAGCATGCTGCTCGCCGTCGATCCCGCCGCCGACACGCCGCCCTACGAGCAGGTGCGGGCGCAGGTGACGGCCGCGGTCGGCACCGGGGCACTGGCGCCCGGGGACCGGCTGCCGACCGTGCGGGAGCTGGCCGCCAACCTCGGGCTGGCGCCCAACACCGTGGCCCGCGCCTACCGGGAGCTGGAGGCGGCGGGGATCGTGGTCGGGCGGGGCCGCCGGGGCACGTTCGTGGCGGACAGGCCGCCGCCGGGCGCCCGGGGCGACGCGGCGGCCGCTCGGGCTCAGCGCCGGTGCAGCGACTGGGTGACCATGAACCGCGGCGCCGCCGCGGTGTCCATGCCGAGCGAGTGCACGGTCCACGGCAGCATGACCGTCACGTCGCCGGCGGCGCCGGTCAGCTCGGCCACCCGCACGCGGACGCCGTCGATCTCGTCGCCGTCGGTCATGAACCGCCGCACCCGGTCGCCCCCGCCCTCCCGCGCCAGCGCCCGGAACCAGGGGTGGGACGCCGCCAGCCGGCGGCGCACGTCCGACGACCGGCCGGCGTCGTGGCCCGGGGCGGCCGCCACCATGCGCCGGACCAGCTCGTGGCTGCCCTCCACCACGAGGGTGCCGCCGCCCCGGGCGCCGACGTCGCTGACGAACCCGAACAGGCGCAGCACACCCGGCCGGTCGGGATCGCCCCGCCCGGGCAGGTCGAGGTGCCAGACCGTGTGGGGCACGTCCCACGGCCCGGGCTCGGGGAAGGTGACCAGCGCCGGTCCCCACGGTCCCGCCGGCGCCCACTCGCCCGCCGGCA
>DATFRN010000260.1:0-5164 GCA_035263165.1 Acidimicrobiales bacterium
AAGCTGGCCCTGGCCGACGTGGCCGCCGAGGTGGTGCTGGCCGTCGACTCGTCCAAGCTCGGCCAGATGGCTCCCGCCCGGGGCCTGGCGCCCGACCGGATCGACCTGCTGGTCACCGAGCTCGACCCCGCCGACCCGCGGCTCGACCCCTACCGCGAGCGATGGCCGATCCGCTGAGCGGACGCCGCCGGCCCGCCGGGCGCGGCGCGGTGGGGCGGGCCGCCGCCACCCTGCGCTCTGTCCTGCGGTTCCGCCCGGTCGAGCTCGACCCCGTGGCCCGCCGGTTGGCCAGGGCCGCGTCGGTCGACGACCTGCGCCGCATCGCTCGCCGGCGGCTGCCCGGCGGGGTGTTCGACTACATCGACGGCGCGGCCGAGGACGAGCGGACGCTGGCGGCCAACCGCGCCGCCTTCGCGGCCACGACCTTCCGGCCCCGGGTCCTGCGGGGCATCGAGCAGATCGACCCCGGGTCGACGATCCTCGGCCGCCCGGTCCCCTACCCGCTGGTGCTGGCGCCGACGGGGTTCACCCGCATCGCCGACCCCGACGGCGAGTTGGCCGTGGCCCGGGCGGCCGCCCATGCCGGGGTGCCCTACACCCTGTCGACGCTCAGCACCCGCTCGATCGAGGAGGTGCGGGCGGTCAGCGGCGGCCGGCTGTGGTTCCAGGTCTACGCCTGGCGGGACCGGGGGCTGGTCAAGGAGATGGTCGACCGGGCGGCGGCGGCCGGCTACGAGGCGCTGGTCCTCACCGTCGACACCGCCGTGCTCGGCCGGCGGGAGCGCGACGTGCGCCGGGGCTTCTCGCTGCCGCCCACGATCGGGCCGGGCACGCTGCTCGACGGCGCCCTCCACCCGGGCTGGACGTGGGCGTTCGTGCGCAGCGAGCCCATCCGCTTCGCCAACGTGGTGGGCCGGGACGTGGGCGACGGGGCCTCGCCGGTCACGCTGTCGGACTACATCAACACCCAGTTCGACCCGGCCCTGTCGTGGGCCGACGTCGAATGGCTGCGCACGGTGTGGGACGGGCCGCTGGTGCTGAAGGGCGTCCAGACGGTGGACGACGCCGTGCTGGCGGCCGAGGCGGGGGTCGACGCGGTGGCGCTGTCCAACCACGGCGGCCGCCAGCTCGACGGCGCCCCGGCCACGCTGCCGCTGGTCGCCCCGGTGGCCGACGCGGTGGGCGGGCGGGTCGAGATCATCTGCGACGGCGGGGTCCGCCGGGGCGGCGACATCGCCAAGGCGGTGGCCGCCGGCGCCACGGCCGCCATGGCCGGCCGGGCCTACCTCTACGGCCTCGGCGCCGCCGGCGAGCGGGGGGTGACGCTGGTCCTCGACTGGCTGCGGGCCGACCTCGTGCGCACGATGAGCCTCCTCGGCGCCGGCACGCTCGCCGACCTCGACCGCTCGCTGCTGGTGCTGCCGGGCTGACGCCCCCTGTCACGGGCAGGGCGATGCCGTCGACCCGGTCGGTGCGCCGCCGCCCCGGCCCGGTGCGGGGCTAGCCGTCCCCCTCCAGCCGGGCGATGGCGGCGTCGACGTAGGCGACCGCGGCGTCGTGGCCGGTGGTGACGCCGAGCGCGCCCTCCAGGGCCATGATCTGGCCCAGGCCCGTCATCAGCAACTGGGCCACCTCGGGCGGCATGTGCTCGGACACGCCCCGGGCGTCCATGGCCGCGGCCAGCGCCGCCAGCTGGACGGTGCGGAAGCGCTCGGCGTAGCGGGCGATCTCGGCCCTGATCGCCTTGCGGTGGTTGGCCAGGGCGACGAACTCGGTGGTGAACACGGCGCCCCGGGCGTCGGTGCTCAGCCGCCACAGGGTGTGCAGCGAGCCGTCGGCCGCCACCGCCTGCTCGAAGCGCTCGAGGTTGGCCTCGGCCCGGCGCCGGAACGTCTCGGCGAACAGGTCGTCCATCGTGCGGAAGTAGTAGTGGACCAGCTGCGGCTTGAGCCCCGCCTCGGCCGCCACCCGGCGGGAGGTCACCGCCGCGTAGCCCTCCTCGACCAGCAGCCGCTCGGCGGCGTCGAGCAGCCGGGTGCGCGACTGCGAGTCCGTCGTGCCGAGGCGGCGGGCCGGCGTGCTGGTGGTCACGTAGACAGGTTGCCACGCGATCGGCCGGATGCTAAGCAAGTGCCCAGCAATGCTGAGCGAGTGCACAGCATCCCGGGGAAGGCCCCGGCCGTCGGGGAGGCACGGGTGAGCGACTGGACGACCATCGACTACTTCAGCGACCAGTCCCTGGTCGAGGACCCGTACCCCTACTTCGAGCTGCTGCGGTCCGAGTGCCCGGTCCTGCCGCTCCCCCACCTCGGCGTGGTCGCCGTGACCGGCTACGACGCCGCCACCGACGTCTACCGGGACACAGCCACCTTCTCGTCGTGCAACTCGGTCGTCGGCCCGTTCGCCCCCTTCCCCGTGCCGCTCGAGGGCGACGACGTGAGCGACCTGATCGACCGCCACCGCGACCAGCTCCCGATGCACGAGCACATGGTCACGATGGACCCGCCCGACCACACCCGCGAGCGGGCGCTGCTCATGCGGCTCATCACGCCCAAGCGCCTGCGGGACAACGAGGCGTTCATGTGGCGGCTCGCCGACCAGCAGCTCGACGAGTTCGTGGCCGACGGCCACTGCGAGTTCATCGCCGCCTACGCCCAGCCCTTCGCCATGCTGGTCGTCGCCGACCTGCTGGGCGTGCCCGAGGGCGACTTCGAGCGGTTCCGCGAGTTCTTCGGCCTCAGCGGGTCGCCGGGGGGCCTGGGCGGCGCCGAGGAGAGCGACGTCGGCGAGAACCCGCTGTCCGGGCTGGACGCCTGGTTCGCCCGCTACGTCGAGGACCGCCGGAAGACCCCGCGCCAGGACGTGCTGACCCACCTGGCGCTGGCCACCTACCCCGACGGCTCGACGCCCGAGGTGACCGCCGTGGTGCGCACGGCCACCTTCCTGTTCGCCGCCGGGCAGGAGACGACGGCCCGGCTGCTGGCGGCGGCCCTCAAGCACCTGGCCGAGAACCCCGAGGTCCAGGACCGGCTGCGCCGGGACCGCTCGCTCATCCCCGGCTTCATCGACGAGGCGCTGCGCATCGAGAGCCCGGTGAAGACCGACTTCCGCCTGGCCCGCCGCAACACCAGCGTGGCGGGCGTCGACGTCCCCGCCGGGACCCCGGTCATGCTGCTCAACGGGGCCGCCAACCGCGACCCTGGGCGGTTCGAGTGCCCGGCCGACTTCCGCATCGACCGGCCCAACGCCGGCGCCCACATCGCCTTCGGCCGGGGCGCCCACTCGTGCCCCGGCGGCCCGCTGGCCCGGGCCGAGGCCAAGGTCAGCCTGGAGCGGATCCTCGACCGCATGGGCGACATCCGCCTGGCCGACGAGCACCACGGCCCGCCGGGCGACCGCCGCTTCCGCTACGAGCCGACCTGGATCCTGCGGGGCCTCACCCGGCTGCACCTGGAGTTCACGCCGCTCGGGGGGTCCCGGTGAGCCGGGTCGCCGTCGTCACCGGCGGGGCGTCGGGCATCGGGCGGGGCGTCGCCCTCCGCCTCGCCGCCGACGGCCACCACGTGGCCGTGCTCGACCGGGACGGTGCCGGCGCCGAGGCGGTGGCGGCCGAGGTGGCCGCAGCCGGCGCCAAGGCCGTCGCCTGCGCCGTCGACGTGGCCGACCGGGCCTCCATCGACGAGGCCTTCGCCCGGGTGCGGGCCGAGCTCGGGCCGGTCGGGATCCTCGTCACCAGCGCCGGCATCGAGTCGTTCCAGGCCCTCGCCGACATCACCGCCGAGTCGTGGGACCGGATCATCGCCGTCAACCTCACCGGCACGTTCGCCTGCGCCCAGGCGGCGGTGCCCGACATGGTGGCCGCCGGCTGGGGGCGCATCGTCACGATCTCGTCGTCGAGCGCCCAGTCGGGCGCCCCCAACATGGCCCACTACGCGGCATCGAAGGGCGGCGTGATCGGCCTGACCAAGGCGCTGGCCGTCGAGCTGGCCCGCCAGGGCGTCACCGCCAACACCATCCCGCCCAGCCTGGTCGACACGCCGATGGCCCGCCAGGCCGAGGCGGCCGGCGACTTCCCGGGCGTCGACGTGATCGGGCCCATGGTCCCGCTGGGCCGGGCCGGGACGCCCGACGACATCGCCGCCGCCTGCTCGTTCCTGTGCTCGGACGCCGGCAGCTACATCACCGGGCAGGTGATCGGCGTCAACGGCGGGATGTACATCTGAGCCGATGCAGCCCCGGGACCTGTACCACACGGGGATCGTCGTCGAGGACCTCGACGCCACCCGGCGGTGGCTGACCGAGCTGGCCGGCTACCGGTGGTGCGACGAGTACGCCGGCGAGCAGGTCGTCGAGACCCCGGGCGGCGAGCAGACGGTGCCGCTGCGGTTCGCCTACTCGATGAGCGAGCCCCGCCTGGAGCTGATCGCCGCGGTGCCGGGCACGGTGTGGGTGCCGGCGACGTCGAGCATCCACCACCTGGGCTACTGGTCCGACGACGTCGACCGCGACGTGGCCACCCTGGCCCGCCGCGGCCTGGCGCTCGAGGTGCGGGCCGCGATGCCCGACGGCACGACCCGCTGGGCCTACTGCCGCGGCGGCCGGGGCCCCCGGGTCGAGCTGGTCAGCCGGCTGCTCCGCCCGGTCATGGCCCAGTGGTTCGCCACGGGCCACCGCCCCGGCGCCTGAGCCAGGACGGCCCCTCGTCGGGGATGACTTCGACGACCCCGCGAGCCTGCGGGCCGCCATGGCGGGGGTGGACCCCGTGGTGGCCAGCGGCACGATGCACCGGGCCGGGCCGGCGGGCGAGCTGCGCTACGGGCGCAACCTGGTCGACGCGGCCGACGCCGCCGGGGTCGGCCACCTGGTGTGGATCTCCGGCGCCGGCGTGCCGTTCCTGGAGGTCAAGGCCGAGGTCGAGGACCGCCTCCGCCGGCGGGCGACCGGGTCGACGTCGCCGCCCTCGGGCGCGACCACCGCCGCGGAGGCCCGGACGCTCACCGCGGCCGGCCTGGGCTGGTCGGCTAGTGGCCCCCGGCGGCGCGCTGGGCGTGGCGCCAGACCTCGGCGTAGGCGTCGAGGCCCACCGGGGACAGCCAGCCGTCGGGGCCCTGGGCGATCGCCACCCGCTCCGGCACCGTGCCCCACACCGCGGCCTCCTCGTCCT
>DATFRN010000261.1:0-2244 GCA_035263165.1 Acidimicrobiales bacterium
TGAACGGCGATCGCCCCGACCCGGTGCGACGGCGATCGCTGAACCCCCGCGGCGAGCGGGCCCGGTCGACGGTGAACGGCGATCGCCCCGACCCGGTGCGACGGCGATCGCTGGCGATCGACGCCGACGACCACCAGGGCGGCGGTCGGGTGGCCGTGTGGTGCCCGGGGCCTCCGGGGACGCAAGAGGGCACGGCGGCCCTGGGGCCGAGCGCGCGCCCTAGGGTGCGGCCGTGCGGCAGCGAGCGACCGAGTTGGTCGGCGGAGGCTTCGGCGCCGTCCGGCCTCTCCGGGGTACCCCCGGGGACGACCGTATGGGTCATCAGCGCAGCGCATGCGCCCGAGTGCACCTCCATGCACCTCCGCGCACGCACGACAGGCAGGGTCGGTCGCCGCTGCCGCACACGCACGCGGCCGGCGCCGGGCGGCGGTGAGCCGCCGGACCCCGGCGAGCCTGGCCGCCGAGGCCGTCGCCGGCGCCTTCCTGGCCGGGCCGTGGGAGCCCGGCGCCATGGGCCGGCGGGCCAAGCGCGCCCTCGGCGACCGGCGGCGGTGGCCCACCGACCTGGCCGCCATCGTCGTCCGGGCCTACCCGGACCGGCCGGCCGACCGCCCCCGGGAGCTGGCCGCTTTCGTCGCCGCCTGCGAGCCGTTCGCCCGGGCCGCGGCCGACCCCGACCGCCCCCTGCGGGTCCACGTGTGGCTGGCGGCGCCCACCGCGATGGGCGCCCGCCGCTGGCCGGTGCCGGCCATCGACGACCTGGCGGCGCTGGCCGCCTGGCTCGGCGTGGCGCCCCGCCACCTCGACTGGTTCGCCGACCGGCGGTCGCTCGAGCGCACCGCGGCCGACGAGCAACTGCGCCACTACCACCGCCGGTGGGTGCGCAAGCGCGACGGGTCGGGCCGGCTGCTGGAGGCGCCCAAGCGCGAGCTCAAGGACCTCCAGCGCCAGGTCCTGCACGGCATCCTCGACCGCATCCCCGCCCACGAGGCCGCCCACGGCTTCCGCCCCGGTCGCTCCGTACGGACCGGGGTGGCGCCCCACCGAAGCCGGGCCGTCGTCGTCCGGCTCGACCTGGAGGCGTTCTTCGCCAGCGTCGGCACGGGGCGGGTGTACGGGATCTTCCGGCTGGCCGGCTACCCCGAGCCGGTGGCCCACGCGCTGGCCGGGCTGTGCACGACGGCGACGCCGCCGGCCGTGCTCCGGGCTGCGCCCGAGGTGGCCGACGCCCAGCGGGACCAGCGCCGGCGGACGCTGGCCCGGCTGCGGGCCCCCCACCTGCCCCAGGGCTCGCCGACCTCGCCGGCGCTGGCCAACCTGGCCGCCCACGCCCTCGACCGCCGGCTGGCCGGGCTGGCCGACCGGCTCGGCGCCCGCTACACCCGCTACGCCGACGACCTGGTGCTGTCGGGCGACCGCCGCCTGGCGCGCGGGGCGCCGGCGATCGTCGGGCTGGTGGAGGAGATCGCCCGCGACGAGGGCTTCCGGCTCCACGAGGCCAAGACCCGGGTGCTGACCGCCGCCCGGCGCCAGGCGGTGACCGGCCTGGTGGTCAACGCCGGCGCCAACGTCCCCCGCCCCGACTACGACCGCCTGCGGGCCGCGCTCCACGAGGCCGCCACGGACGGCCCGGCCGCCGCCAACCGCGCCGGCCACCCCGACTTCCGGGCCCACCTCGAGGGCCGCATCGCCTGGGCCGGCGCCGGGAACCCGGCCCGGGCGGCCCGGCTGCAGCGGGCGTTCGACGCGATCGAGTGGTGATCGACAGGACCTACCGAAAGGACGATCCGATGACCCAGCTGGAAGCGGAACAGGCCCGGCGAGCGATCGTCGAACACACCCGGCGTCTGGCCGACTCAGCCGCTGCGGCCGGACCGGACGCCGCCGTCCCGACAGCCCCGGAGTGGACCATCACCGACCTGGTCGAGCACGTGGGCCAGACCCAGCACTGGGTCGCGGAGCTCATCGAGCGGCGCATCACCGACCCCACCCAGCTGCCCACGGAGATGGCCGTGCTCCCCACCGATCCCGGCGCGTGGCCGGCATGGCTGTCGGAGTGCGCGCAGCGGGTCACGAGCGCGTGCTCCGATGACGCGCTCGACGCCCCGGTGTTCAACGCCGCGGGGGACGAGCGGTCCGGGACACGATTCTGGATGTCCAGCGTGCTCAGCGAGTCGGTCGTCCACGGCTTCGACGCTGCCAACGCGGCGGGCCGACCGGCCGACGTCGACGCCGACATCGCAG
>DATFRN010000262.1:0-5650 GCA_035263165.1 Acidimicrobiales bacterium
GCTGTCCCGCGACCTCAACCGGGTCATGGACGAGGCCGACAAGGCCCGGGCCGAGCTCACCGACGAGTACCTGTCGACCGAGCACCTGCTGCTCGCCCTGGCCGATCGGCTCGGGGTCACCCGCGAGGACGTGCTCCAGGCCATGCAGGCGGTGCGGGGCAGCCACCGGGTCACGTCGCAGGACCCCGAGGACCAGTTCCAGGCGCTCGAGCGCTACGGCCGCGACCTCACCGACGTCGCCCGCCAGGGCAAGCTCGACCCGGTCATCGGGCGCGACGACGAGATTCGCCGGGTCATCCAGGTGCTGTCACGGCGGACCAAGAACAACCCCGTGCTCATCGGCGAGCCCGGCGTGGGCAAGACCGCCATCGTCGAGGGCCTGGCCAACCGCATCGTCGAGGGCGACGTGCCCGAGTCGCTGAAGAACAAGCGGGTGGTGGCGCTCGACCTGGGCTCGATGGTGGCCGGGGCCAAGTACCGGGGCGAGTTCGAGGAGCGGCTCAAGGCCGTCCTCAAGGAGATCACCGACGCCGAGGGCGAGATCATCACCTTCATCGACGAGCTGCACACGGTCGTCGGGGCCGGCGCCGCCGAGGGGGCGATGGACGCCGGCAACATGCTCAAGCCGCTGCTGGCCCGGGGCCAGCTGCGCATGATCGGCGCCACCACGCTCGACGAGTACCGCAAGCACATCGAGAAGGACGCCGCGCTCGAGCGGCGGTTCCAGCAGGTCTACGTCGGGCCGCCGTCCGTCGACGACACGGTCGCCATCCTCCGCGGGCTCAAGGAGCGCTACGAGGTCCACCACGGGGTGCGCATCCAGGACGCGGCGCTGGTGGCCGCGGCCGTGCTGTCCGACCGCTACGTCACCGGTCGGTTCCTGCCCGACAAGGCCATCGACCTGGTCGACGAGGCGGCGTCGCGGCTGCGCATCGAGATCGACTCGCTGCCCACCGAGATCGACGTCGTCGAGCGGCGCATGCGCCAGCTGGAGATCGAGAAGGTGGCGCTGGCCAAGGAGACCGACGCCGCCTCGGCCGAGCGCCTGGCCGCCCTCGACGAGGAGCTGGCCAACCTGCGCGAGCAGAACGACTCGATGCTGGCCCACTGGAACAACGAGAAGGGCGTCATCTCCGAGATCCGCGAGCTCAAGGAGGAGCTGGAGGCGACCAAGGGCGCGCTCGAGCGCGAGCAGGACCTGGAGAAGGCGGCCGAGCTGCGCTACGGGCGCATCCCCGAGCTGGAGCACCGGGTCGAGGAGGTGACCGCCCGCCTCGACGAGCTCCAGGCCGGCGGGCACGCCATGCTCAAGGAGGAGGTCGACGACCAGGACATCGCCGAGGTCGTGGCCCGGTGGACCGGCGTGCCGGTCAGCCGGCTCATGGAGGGCGAGATGGCCAAGCTCGTCCGCCTGGAGGAGGTCCTGCACGAGCGGGTCGTGGGCCAGGACGAGGCCGTGTCGGCCGTGGCCCGGGCCATCCGCCGCAGCCGGGCCGGGCTGTCCGACCCCAACCGGCCGATCGGGTCGTTCCTGTTCCTCGGGCCCACCGGCGTCGGCAAGACCGAGCTGGCCCGGGCGCTGGCCGACTTCCTGTTCGACGACGAGCGGGCCATGGTCCGCATCGACATGAGCGAGTACATGGAGAAGCACTCGGTCAGCCGGCTCATCGGGGCGCCCCCCGGCTACGTCGGCTACGACGAGGGTGGCCAGCTCACCGAGGCGGTGCGCCGGCGGCCCTACGCGGTGGTGCTGCTCGACGAGATCGAGAAGGCGCACACCGACGTGTTCAACGTGCTGCTCCAGTTGCTCGACGACGGACGCCTCACCGACGGCCAGGGCCGCACGGTCGACTTCACCAACACCGTCCTGATCATGACGTCGAACCTGCCGGGCGACCCCCGCGAGTTCTTCAAGCCCGAGTTCATCAACCGCATCGACGAGATCGTGCGGTTCCGGGCGCTCAGCGAGGACGACCTGGCCCAGATCGTGGGCATCCAGCTGCGGGGCCTGCGCGACCGCCTGGCCGCCCGCCGCATCACGCTGGAGATCACCGACGAGGCGATGTCGGCGCTGGCCCACCAGGGCTACGAGCCGGCGTTCGGCGCCCGGCCCCTGAAGCGGGTCATCCAGCGAGAGCTGGCCGACGCCCTGGCCATGGCGATCCTCGACGGCAAGGTCGCCGAGGGCGACACGGTCAGGGTCGACGCACGCGACGGGGAGCTGCTGATCGTCACCTGACCCGCGTCTCTGGCCCCTGGTTCAATCCGTGACCACCGGCGCCCCGTAGCCGAGCTGGCGCAGGCGGGCGGCGGTGGCGGCCAGGGCGGGCGCGGGGACGGGGATCGCCGCCTCGTTGTGGCGGTCGAACTCGGCGGCCGCCCGGCCCGCGTGGCGGGCCTGCTCCCGGGCGCCCGAGGCGTCGACGAACCCGCGGGTCGCCTTGCGCTCGTAGTCCTCCCGGCTGCGGTACACGTAGTGGTTGATCACCAGCCGGGGGTTGGCGGGCGGCGTCACGAACGTGCCGTACACCCGACGCCCATCCGGTGTGCGGGCCAGGCGCCCCCGCCGGTAGTAGAAGTTGTGCGAGTTGCGGTACCGGTACACCTCGGCGGGCCGGACGATGACCTTGACGTGGTGGCACAGGTCGGCGTCAGCCCGGTCGAACAGCTCGGTGACCAGCCCGTCGGGGATGCGCTCGTGGCCGGCCGACCCGTAGTACCGCCAGTTGATCCCGAGGCCCGGCCCCGAGGTCGTCGCGAGCGTGGCGGCCAGGGCCCCCGGCTCGCCCTCGTGCAGGAACTCGTCCGTGTCGAGGAAGGCGACCCACGTGCAGGCCGGCCCGAATCGGGCCAGGAAGTGCTCGTGGCTGGCGGGCGACGCCGGGACCGTGGGCCAGGGCACGACCGTGACCGTGCCCTGATCGACGAACGGGGCGACCACCGCCGCCGTGCCGTCGGTGCTGTTGTTGTCGTAGACCCACACGTGCTCGACGCCGAGCTCCAGGTGGTGGGCCAGCCACTCCGGCAGGAACCGGGCCTCGTCCTTCACCCGGATCATCGCCGCCAGCCCGTACCGGGGCGCGCCCGCCGGCGCCGCCGGCGGCTCCGGTGCCCGCAGGGACCGGACCGCCTGCAGTGCGTTCTGCCCCAGGAACAGCGCGGACCGCGCCACGGGGCTGGCCTTGACCTGCGTGCGCAGCGCCACTGGCGCCAAACGTAGTGTCAGCTGGTGCCCAGGGCGTAGGCGACGAGGCGGCCCCGGCGGTCGCGGTGGGGATCCGCGATCCCTCCCGGCTATCGTTTTCCGGCCCCCAACACATCCAGGAGCGGCGCCGTGCCGGCAACCATCGTGGTCGGAACCCAGTGGGGCGACGAGGGCAAGGGCAAGTTCACCGACCTCATCGCCAAGGAGATGGACCTCGTCGTCCGCTACCAGGGCGGCCACAACGCGGGCCACACCCTGGTGGTCGACGGCGAGACGTTCGCGCTCCAGCTCATCCCGTCGGGCGTCCTCTACGACCACATCACGCCGGTCATCGGCAACGGTGTGGTCGTCGACCCCCAGGTCCTGCTGGACGAGATCGACATGCTCGAGCGCCGGGGCGTCAGCTGCGCCCGGCTCAAGGTGTCGACCAGCGCCCACCTGATCCTGCCGTACCACCAGCTGATCGACCGGGTGACCGAGCGCCACCTGGGCAAGAACAAGCTCGGCACCACCAAGCGGGGCATCGGCCCGGCCTATGCCGACAAGGCGGCCCGGGTCGGCCTGCGGGTGCAGGACCTCTACGACCCCAAGATCTTCCGGGAGAAGCTCGAGCTGGTGCTCAAGGACCGGGGCCAGACGCTGGCCAGGGTCTACAACCAGCTCCCGCCGAGCGTCGACGAGATCGCCGACCGCTACCTGGGCGACCTGGCCCCCCGGGTCCGGCCCTACGTGGCCGATACCGTCAACCTCGTCCACGAGGCGCTGGAGGTCGGCCGGCACGTGCTGTTCGAGGGTGCCCAGGCCACCTTCCTCGACCTCGACCACGGCACCTACCCCTACGTCACCTCGTCCAACCCGGTGGCCGGCGGCGCCTGCACCGGCGCGGGCGTCGGGCCCCGCTACATCGACCGGGTGGTCGGCATCGCCAAGGCCTACGTGACCCGGGTCGGCTCGGGGCCGTTCCCCACCGAGCTGTTCGACGACGTGGGCGACGCCCTGGTCGAGCTGGGCGGCGAGTACGGCACCAACACCGGGCGCCGCCGGCGGGCCGGTTGGTTCGACGCGGTGATGCTGCGCCACGCCGTGCGGCTCAACTCGCTGTCAGAGCTCAGCATCACCAAGCTCGACGTGCTCGACGCCTTCGCCACCGTCAAGGTGTGCGTGGCCTACGAGGCGGACGGGCGCCGCCTCGACCGCTTCCCCGACGACCAGTCGCTGCTCCACAAGGCGCGGCCGGTCTACGAGGAGCTGCCGGGGTGGAACACCGACCTGACCGCCCTCACCGAGCCGGGCGACCTGCCCGGCGCCGCCCGCGACTACCTGGCCTTCCTGGAGGAGCAGGTGGGCGTGCCGGTGCGCCTGGTGGGCGTCGGCCCCGGTCGTGACCAGTACCTCCAGCGGGTGCCCTAGTGGGGTGGCCCGTAACACGGCGCCGGCAACCGCCGGCCAGCTTCGCCGCTGGACGGCGTCCTCGTCGTCGCCGCAGCTTTGGCTGCGCCTTCCTCCTGCGTCCTTGCCAGCGACGAACCTGGCTCGCCGGTTCCCGGGCGAGCGTCACGGGCCACCCCACTAGGTTCCGGGGATGAGCGCCAAGAAGGTGGCCGTCCTCATGGGCTCGGCCAGCGACAAGGACAAGATGGCCCCGGCCGCCGACACGCTGGCCCGCTACGGCGTGGAGGCCGACGTGCGCATCATGTCGGCCCACCGCACCCCGGCGGTGGTGGCCGAGTTCGCCTCGTCGGCCCGGGCCAACGGCTACGGCGCCATCATCTGCGGTGCGGGCCTGGCCGCCCACCTGGCCGGCGCGGTGGCCGGGCACACCACGCTGCCGGTCATCGGCGTGCCGCTGTCGGGCGGGGCGCTCAACGGCGTCGACGCCCTCTACGCCACCGTCCAGATGCCCAAGGGCATCCCGGTCGCCACCGTCGCCGTCGACGGGGCCATGAACGCCGCCCTGCTAGCGGTGCAGATCCTGTCGCTCGACGACGAGAAGCTGGCCGACGAACTGGCACGCCACCGGGAAGAGATGGTCCCCAAGCAGGCGTGAGCCGCCAGAATGGACGGGTGAAACCGCTGCTGCCCGACGTCCTCGCGGCCCGCTACGCCAGCGAGCCGATGGTCGAGCTGTGGTCGCCCGAGCGCAAGGTGCGGTTGGAGCGCGAGCTGTGGCTGGCGGTGATGGCGGCCCAGCGCGAGCTGGGCGTCGACATCCCGGCCGAGGCCATCGACGACTACCGGGCGGTGGTCGACGTGGTCGACCTCGACTCGATCGAGGCCCGCGAGCGGGTCAACCGCCACGACGTCAAGGCCCGGCTGGAGGAGTTCTCGGCGCTGGCCGGCCACGAGCTCGCCCACATGGGCATGACCTCGCGCGACCTGACCGAGAACGTCGAGCAGCTCCAGGTGCGGCTGGCGCTGGAGCTCGTCCGCGACCGCATGGTCACC
>DATFRN010000263.1:0-9800 GCA_035263165.1 Acidimicrobiales bacterium
GTCCCGCCCCTACCCGGGACCGGCGGCGCGCCACCCGGGTCGGCTACCGTGGAAAGTCCACCCCGCGGGTGTAGTTCAATGGCAGAACATCAGCTTCCCAAGCTGACAATGCGGGTTCGATTCCCGTCACCCGCTCCAAGCGCCCCGGCCGCAGGTCAGGGGCGCTTCCTCGTTCCTGGCGCCGGCCGAGCCGCCTCGACCTGGGCCGAGATCGCCGCTCCGATGGCCCGCTCCCGGTCCCGGCTGGCGTGCTGGTAGATCAACGCCGCCCGGGTGCTGGAGTGGCCCATCCGGGTCATGAGTTCCTGGAGGCTGGCGCTGCTCGACCTCCTCCGCACGGCGGAGGGCGTTCTGGCCGCGACCGGCGAGGCGGTCGCGTTGTGCCCGGTCTACGGCGATCGCGACCTGGCGGCGCGGGCATGACCGCGGTCCAACTCGGTGTCGGAGCCGGGCCGGCCGAGCGGGTCGCGCTCCAGCGTCGGGTGCGTCGGCTGGTGGCCGCCACGATCTCGTACAACGTGGTCGAAGGGATCGTCGCCGTCAGCGCCGGCATCGGGGCGTCGTCGGCCGCGCTGGTCGGCTTCGGCCTGGACTCCGCCATCGAGGTCGCCTCAGCGCTCGCCGTTGCCTGGCAGTTCGCCGGCCGTGACCCCGGAGCCCGCGAGCACGTCGCGCTGCGGATCATCGCCGTGTCGTTCTTCGCACTGGCCGCCTACGTGACGATCGATTCCGCGCGGGCGCTCGCCGGAGTGGGCGAGGCCCACCACTCGACGGTCGGGCTCGTGCTGGCAGCCCTGAGTCTCGTGGTCATGCCCGTGCTGTCCTATGCCCAACGGCAGGCGGGAAGCCGCCTCGGCTCGGCCAGCGCCGTAGCGGACTCCAAGCAGACGCTGCTGTGCACCTACCTCTCCGCCGTCCTGCTCGTCGGCCTGGGCCTCAACAGCCTCTTCGGCTGGGCCTGGGCCGACCCGATCGCAGCGCTCGTCATCGCCGCCATTGCGCTCCGCGAGGGCCGCGAAGCGTGGCGAGGCGACACCTGCTGCGCAGCCCCGCTGGCCACACGGCCCGCCGCCGAGGCATGCACCGACGACTGCTGCGCATAGTCGGCGGTCCCTCGACCTGCTTGCCGGGCCTCGAAGGCCGGCGCCGCCCTCGACCGCCCGGACCGGCACGACGCACTACGCCCACGACGGCTCGGGTCAGTTCGGCTCGACCGTCTGATCGACGCCCAGGTCATCTCACCCGGACAGAGCTGCTACCTCGGTGACGAGTCCCTCGACGCGTGCCCTGATCTCGTCGCGGATGCGGCGGACGACGGTGATGTCCTGGCCGGCGGGGTCGTCGAGGGGCCAGTCTTCGTAGCGGGTGCCGGGGATGTAGGGGCAGGTGTCGCCGCAGCCCATGGTGACGACGACGTCGGCCTGGGCGAGCATGTCGGTGGTCCAGACCTGGGGCCGGTTGTGGGCGATGTCGATGCCGACCTCGGCCATGGCGGCGACGGCGGCGGGGTTGAGTTGGTCGGCGGGTTCGGAGCCGGCGGAGTAGCCGGTGACCCGGCCGGCGGCGAGGTGGGTGAGCCAGCCGAGGGCCATCTGGGAGCGGCCGGCGTTGTGGACGCAGAGGAACACGACCGTCGGGGACGGGGCGGTGGGCATGGTCGCTCCTTGGGTGCGGACGTGGACGACCGTGGGGTGGAGGTAGCGGGCGAGGGCGACGGCCAGGGCGGCGCCGACGAGCTGGGCGGCGATGAAGGGCGGGACCGAGGCCGGGGCGATGCCGGTGAAGGTGTCGGTGAAGACCCGGGCGATGGTGACGGCGGGGTTGGCGAAGCTGGTCGAGGACGTGAACCAGTAGGCGGCGGTGATGTAGGCGCCCACGGCGTAGGGGGCGGCATCGAGGCGTCGGGCCCGGACCAGGCCGGCGATCACGAGCACCAGGCCGAAGGTGGCGACCACCTCGGAGAAGGTGGTGGCGGCCGCGGCCCGGTCGTGGCTGGACACCGATACCGGGGTGAGGTCGAACATGACGTTGGCCACCATCACGCCGGCCAGGCCGCCAGCCACCTGGGCGCCGATGTAGGGACCGAGCTGGCGGCGCTCGACGTCGCCGGAGAGCCAGCCGGCGAGGGTGACGGCGGGGTTGAGGTGGGCGCCCGAGATCTGGGCGAATGCGAGGATGATGGCGACCAGGCCGGCCCCGGTGGCGAGCGAGTTGGCCAGGAGCTGGGCGCCGGTGTCGCCGGGGTAGAGCCGTTGGGCGGCGATCCCCGAACCGACCACGACGGCGACCAGCATGGCCGTGCCGACCCCCTCGGCCAGGGCCCGGCGCCCCAGCGATGGCGTCACGTCAGCAGCAGCGGGCCGCCGACTCCGGGGCCGAGCTGCAGCACAGCGAGTCGTCGGCGACCTCGATCGTGCGGAGCTGGCCGGTGGGGTGCTCGGCGTCGGCCAGGACGGTGTAGACCTCCCAGGCCTCGCCGTCGGGGGCGTCGACCCACACCTTGTCCTGCACGGCGTAGCAACACGACACCTGGTCCTCGGTGGCGGTGTCGAGACCCTCACCGGAGAGGCGGGCGGTGGCGGCCGCCACCTCGTCGGTCGTCTCGACCTCGACCCCCAGGTGGTTGAGCGACCCCGGGGCGGCCTTGCTCTCGATCAGCACCAGCTTGAGCGGCGGCTCGGCGATGGCGAAGTTGGCATACCCCGGGCGGCGCTTGGCCGGCTCGGCGGCGAAGAGCTTGGAGTAGAAGTCGACGGCCTTGTCGAGGTCCGAGACGTTGAGGGCGAGCTGCACGCGGGCCACGGGATGCCTCCCTGATAGATTCGTTCTTGTCGATGCGACGATACCATCATCACATCGACATTTGTCAATGGGAGACGTGATGTCCGCCACCACCGACCAGGACACGTGCTGCAGCCCCACGCTGGCGGCCCCACTCGCCACCGCCGATGCCGAACTGCTGGCCGGCGCCTTTGCCGCCTTGGGCGACCCGGTGCGGTTGCGGCTGCTCAGCCTCATCGCCGCGGCCGGCGAGCGCTGCTCCTGCGACCTCCAGGAACCGCTCGGCAGGTCCCAGCCCACTGTCAGCCACCACACCAAGGCCCTCGCCGCAGCCGGGCTCATCGTCGGGGAGAAGCGGGGCAAGTGGACCTGGTGGCGCGTCGTGCCCGAGCGCCTCGACGACCTCCGCCACGTCCTCGACACCCCTGCCCTGGCGTCCGTCCGGGAGGCGTGAGAGCGCGGCGGCAGTTCCAAGCTGACGATGCGGGTTCGACCCCGTCACCCGCTCTCGCTGGGCTCCCACCACCACACCGACGCACGCTGGTCCAGGCGGTCCGGATACTCGAACCAGACCAACCGGCACGATGTGCACCGTGATGCAGGTGTCCTCGTGACGCCCGGCCCGCGGACCATCGCTCTGCCCCAGCTCAACCAGCGGGATTCGGGCTCGTGACGGTAGAACGGATCGCCTACCCACACGATGGAGCCGCTCGCAACCGGCTCACCACAACGAACGCAGTCCCCACCGCTCTCGGCCATCGCAGGAGTCTGCCATCCGTGCCCTACCGCGGGGCGCAAGCGCGCACCGCGATGCGGCGCCCGTCAGCGTCCGCGAACAGCGTAGGAACGGGACCGAGCCCGGTCAGGGGGTGTAGGGCACGGTCTCGACGGGGTTGTTCTTGCCGTCGACGAAGGCGATGGTCTCGGGGACGAAGATGTCGGTCGGGAAGATCCAGATCCGAGCCCCGCCGTCGGCCACGTCCTGGAAGGCGGGAGCCCCGTTTGCGACACCGCCGCGCCGGGCCTCGATCGCGACCGCACCCGCCGGCATCGTGCCGAACAGGAAGCGCACGTCGCCGCTCCGATCGCGCAGCTCGTGGATCCGCTGGGTGGTCGAGCCGCAGGTGTCGGGCAGCTTGCCCTGCTGGTCGACCATGAGCCCGCAGATCCGGCCATCGGCGGCCAGGTAGGTGGCGCCTCCGAGCCGGTCGGTCGTCGCGACGGCCTGGGCGTCCTTGGGGACATGGGACGCGACCTCGGTGTCCGGTACGTCGCTGTCGGTGGCGGGGACGTCGGGCTTGGCGTGGCCGGCGGGGATGTCGGCGGGGGTGTCCCACTCCTCGTCGGTCGCCGGTCGCAGGCTGTCGGCGAAGCGGGAGAGATCGAAGCCGGCCTCGAGCGCCGTGGTCTCGAAGGTGGCGTCGACCAGGACGCCGGGCGCCTCGAGCCAGACCAGGCGCAGCCGGATGCCCTGTGACGGCCGATCCATGATCAGGGACCAGCCGTGGTGACCTCTGACCTTCCCCGGGTGCCCGAAGCCGGACTGCCACGCCCTCAGGGCCAGGGCGGCGGCGTCCCCCGGGGTGACCGTCAGCGAGACCAGTTCCCGGGCCGCCGCCGTACCGGCGGGTCGGGGCTCGGTGCCGTAGGTCAGTCGATAGCCTGCCGGGCCGCCGGCCGGCGTCGGCCACTGGTGCGTCCGACCGACCTCGTCCAAGCCCGTCACCCCCGGCGGCAACGATCCCAGCTCGACCTGGTCGCCGTCGACCTCGAGCCCGTCGGCGATGGCCACCAGACGATCGAGGTCGAGGCTCCGGGACTGGAGGATGATCGTCAGGCCGGCTCGCTCGTCCCAGCTGACCGTCTTGTTCCCGGGGACGTTTCCGCAGAGGCCGTCGGCGCACGCCTGGGCGCGGTGGCCCCGGACCGTCACGGACCGAGGACCCGTCCGGTCCCTGTACAGCTCGTGCGTGTCCGCGCCGGCGGCAGCGGTCACCACGAGGTCGTGGGTGGGATCCTCGGCGACGACGTCGCCGTAGAGCACGGTGGTGCCCGAGGCGGCGACCAGGGCCGATGGCCAGAAGCTCGACCCTGCCCCGTGCTTGTCCAGGGTGACGACGGGATAGCCGCGGGGTGGGGGGTCGGCGACCAGGCGCGGGAGGTCGTTCTCCCCCCGGGTTGCCACATCGTCGTGGCGACCGCCGGTGGCCGGGTGGACAGCCGCCACCGCGATCGCCGCCGCGGTGATCGCAGCCATGGCGGCAGCCGCCACCAGGCCCCGCCGCCGCCGTCGCTGTCGTCGAGGCGTCGCCAGGGGGGACTCGGGCGTCGGTCCGACACCGCCGGCCGATGCGGACATCACGTTCTCGATCAACTCGACGTCGGCGTCCCGCAGGTCGAGCGCAGCGAGGTGGGCATCGCTGACGGGAGCGGCCGCGGCCACCAGCCGGTCGAGCTCGGTGTCGTTCATGGCTCGTCCTCCGCATCCCGGACGAGCTCCCGCTCGTCACGGTGCACATGTCCGGTCGGCGCCGACCGTTCGCCGTCGTCTCTCGCCAGTCCGTCCCGCTCCAACTCGTGGCGGAGCCGCCGGCGGGCACGATGCAGGTGGGTCCGGACGGTGGCGGCGGGCATCTCCACCACCATCGCGATCTCGTGGGGCTGCAGACCCTCCCAGCTGGTCAGCCGGAGGATCTCGCGGTCGTCCGGTTCGAGACGGTCGAGCGCGGCCCGCACGAGCACGCTGGTCTCGACCATGGCCGGCTGATCCGGCACCCGCAGGGCGCCGAGCTCACCGCGGAGGCGCTCGGCCAGGTTGTGCCGCCGGCGCGATCCCCGGCGGCCGTTGGCCAACACCCGCCGGGCGACACCGAACAGCCACGGGCGGGCCTCGCTTCCCGTCGGCACCTCGTCGATGCGACGCCACGCGACGAGCATGGTCTCGGCCACGATGTCGGCCGCGTCCTCGGGCTGGACCACCCGTCGCAGCGCGTAGCCCAGCAAGGCCCGCGCCTGCGCACGATAGAGGGCCTCGAACCGCCGAGCTGGGCCTGACGTCCCCACGCCCTCAGCATGTCCGGTTACGTGGCCACCGTTTCACGGGGACGTCCGCGCCGCGCGAAACAGCCCCCTGGCGTCACCCAGGGGGCTGTTCGCGTTGGCCGGGTCTCAGGTCACGGGTCGATGACGATGGTGCAGTTGTAGGTGCCCGGCTCCAGGTTGGCGGCGCTGGCGGTGATGTCGTCGCCGGGCCCTGCGGAGGCGGTCGCCCCGCAGTCGATGGTGGAGCTGGTGCCGCCGGGGATCTGCGAGTCCACCGACACGCTGAGGTCGGTCAGCGGGGTGTTGTGGAAGGACACCGTCTCGCCCCCGTAGGGGTTGTCGGCGCAGGTGGCCGTGTTGTCCACGGTCACCGTCTTGTCCGCCTCACCGTGGTAGCCGGCCGGGACGGTCTCGTGGACCGTGTAGCTCCCGAACTGCAGCCCGTCGAAGCAGGCCGCCCCGTTGGCGTCGGTGGCGTGCGTCACGCCGTTGACCGTGAAGTCGACGCCCGACTGCGGATGGTCGCCCGGACCGTCGGCCGCGTGCTTGCGGGTCTTGGTGACCTTGATGGCCCCCTGCTTCAGCGTGTTGGTGAACGTGCACGTCACCGTCTCGCCGGGACCGAGGTCGATGGCGGTCACGGGGGAGCCGTCGTCACAGGTCGCACTGGTCAGGGTGTAGTTGGCCGGAACCGTCTCCGACGCCGTGTAGGTGCCGGCGTTGAGGGGGGTGTTGAGGTCCTGCTCGCCGTTCTTCAGAGAGAACGAGTCGCTGAAGCCGTTCGGGCCGCTCTCCGAGAAGGCGAACGCGGTGTCGAGCGGGTCCGGCGACGGCACGGTCACCTTCTTGACGATCAGCGTCGAGCAGTTGGCGATGTTGATGCCGACCGGGGCGATGAAGTCCTTGATCTCCGACGTGAACGATGTCGACGACCGGGACTTCACGTAGGCCGAGCCGAATGCCTCGCAGACGCCGGGCGGGAAGACCCCTGCGGCGGTGAGGTTGATCGCCAGCTCGCCGAACTGCTGAGCCGGGAGCGGGTCGGGCGTCTGGCCGCCGACGTTGGCAACCGGCGTCGTGTTGATCGCCGCCTCCGAGAAGCTCGTGGCGTCCGTAGGGGCGCTCCACGCCGAGCCGGTCCAGGTGCGGAAGTTGACCTGCGGCGTGCCCTGGCCCTGGAACAGGTAGTTGATGAGCAGGTCGCCCACCGTGCGGTTGAGGACCTTCGCCCCGGGGGTGGTCAGGTTCGGCTGCGTCTTCTGGTTGATCTCGAAGTCGAAGTTGGTCGTGCCCGACTGGGACTGCCTCGACCATCCGAGGTACAGGAAGATGTCGCCGTTCGCCACCTGCTCGTTGGCGACGTAGAACGACGCCAGGTCCGCCTTGGAGTTCGGGATCGATCCCGACACCACCGTCGTGTTGACGTTGTCCTCCTTGGCTCCCTGGCCGAAGCTGTTGTCGCCGGTGCCGGTCGGCAGATCGGTGCCGATGTGCCGGTTGGGTGCGTTGATCCAGTCCGTGTTGCCCGGCGTGTTGACGACGAGGTTCCCGTCGTTGCCCTCGAAGGTGCTGTTCGGGAGCACGGCGTCCGCCCCGGACGTGCCGAGTAGTCCTGTGAGCAGTGCTGCCGTCGTGACGGCCACGACACCACGCTTGAGTTTCCTGTGCATGTCTCTCCCTGAGTGTGCTCGGGGCGCGCCGGAGGCGGGGCCGGCTGGCCCGGGGCCGCGCGCGTCCGACACGCGGCCACGATGTGCAACCCGGTCCGCGACCGCGCCGACACTCGGGCGCGACCCGCGAACCCGCTGACGCTGTCCGGCCCTCCTTCCACTCGCCCGCAGCGACCGACCCGGCGGGGCCGTGGCTGCGCCTGTGCTCGTGCCACCGGCCACCGCGCCGCGTGGCAGCCCGACGCCGGTAGTCCCGGTTCTACGCCGCGTTCCTTAAGTGGGGATCAAGCTCCGTGACTCTTTGTGTCCGAGCGGCCGTGATCGGTGGGGGCTGGAGTGGCTGGTCCTCAGCCGCCGGCGGGCCACGGGGTGTGGCTGGGCGGGGGGACCGTGCTCGGCACGGTGGCGGGTCGGCCGCTCGCCCCCGATGGTCCCGGTACGCGGTCGACGCCCGCATCGGCCGGCTGGCGGGTGTCGTCGGGCCGGCCGTCGTCCGGGGACGGGGCGCCCGGCGTGTCCGGGTCCGGGGCGTGGTCGGCGGCGGGCGCCTGGTGGGCGCGGGCCCGGCCGGCGCCCCCGTTGCGGTGGGCGGCACCGGGAGCCTCGTCGGAGATCTGCCGGCCGTCGACACCGTCGTCGCCGTCGCTGCCGCCGCGGGCGTCCGCGGACACGCGGTGGCCGAAGTTCGGCTTGTCTGCCTCGTGGTTGTCGAAGTCGACGGGCGTGACGACCTCCACGGCGCCCCGCACGGCCTCGTTGGCGGACGCCGGCAACATCCCCGCGACGCCTGCACCTACCACCCCGGCGGCGGCGATCGCACCGCCCAGACCGAGCTTGGCCGCGAGCCCCAGGCTGGCGACACGCTCGATGCCCGGCCTGCGCTTCCTCCCTGGTCGGCCACCCACCAGGTCGACGACGTGGCCCGGAGCCCGTTCGGCGCCGAGGCGGCCGGCGAACATGTCCGCCAGCTCGGGCGACGGCACCGGAGGAGGTGCGCCGCCGAGGCGGCGAAGTTGGTGCGCGAATGCCGACACCGACTCGTACGCCGGTGGAACCGCGTCGCCTCGGACGATCGCCTCGATCACGTCGTCAGGAATGTGACGAGTTGCCCCCATCTCAAAGAGGACATCGCCGCAGGGGCCCACGGGGGTACTCCTCGTCAGCGGCCGGGCGGCAGGTGGCCGATGTAGAAGCCCGGACGGCCGGGCGGCACCCCAGCCGGCGGGCAGGTTCACGCTGTACCCGTAGTTCGGATCGTCCCAGGCCGGCTCGGCTTGGCCGGCAGGCCACGCCTACAGGCCGTGGTACGTGCGCGGGCGATGACGTCACGGTTCAGCAGCGCGCTCCCGAGCCGAGCAGCGTTCGCCGAGTGGCCACCCGGGTCAAGCGGGAGGTGATCGCCCGATTCACGCCGGCGCGGCAGCTCCGCGAGCATCACCACGAGCAGCGCGCCCGACGCCACGCGCCGGCGCTTCATCCCCTCATCGCGGCGGCCCAGGAGACGGTCGACGACCTCGAACGCGACGCCATCGCGCACCCATCCCTCGACGACCTCGCCGGGGCGGATGCCGGCGCCATACGCACGGGCCTCACCTCGCTCGCGGACGGGCTGGCGGCGCAGGCGCCGGCGGGACGGAGCACGATCCGCAGCGACGAGAACCTCCTGAACGAGACCGAAGTCTGGCGATGGGGGTTGGCGCCCGGGATGCTCGACCTCGCGGAGCACGACCTCGGCGTTCCCGTCTGGTACTACGGCGCCGATGTCCGTCGCGAGGTGGCCGACGGCAAGACGATCGGCGTTCGCCATTGGCACCGTGACATCGAGGACCGGCGAGTGCTGAAGATCCTCATGTGGCTCCGGGACGTCGGCGAGTCGAACGGGCCGTTCGCCTACCTGTCGCCGGCGGACAGCAACGAGGCCGTGTCACGCCTGCACTACGTGAGCGGCTACATCTCCGACGACCGGATGCGCGCCGCGATCCCGGAGGACCGGTGGAGGACCAGTCCCGGCCCGGCGTGGACCATCACCTATGCCGACAACGCGCGCGTGATGCACCGGGCGACGCCACCCAGCAGCGGCGACCGCTACTCCGTCACGTTCACGTGGACGTCGCGGCACCCCGTCGGGTTCCAGGACGTGCCGAGCTCGAGAGCCGCCAACGCCCTCCGGCCGCTCGAGGATCTCGACGACCGGCAGCGGGCCGCACTCGCTCCGTGCTGGGCTCGCGTCGCCCAAGCCGGTCCGTAGATGTCGAGCGCCGGGAGCCCGGTCGCCGGGCCCCCGGCGCCCCGGGTCAGAAGGTGCCG
>DATFRN010000264.1:0-35406 GCA_035263165.1 Acidimicrobiales bacterium
GATCGCCGGGCGGGGGTCACCGTCGAGGTCCACGACGAGCCGCCGCCGTTCGGGGCCGACCGGGAGGACATCGTCGAGGTCTCGTGCGCGCACGCACCAGGCGGCGTACTGGCACCGCACGGCCCGCGACCGGTCCACCGCCCCACCGCCGGGGCCGGTGCCGAAGCCGCCACCCCAGCTGTTGGACGCCGGCGTCGGCCGAATCGACATCGCCGATCAGCTCCTCCGCCAGACCGACTGACGTCCGCGTTAGTTACGCTGCCCCGCCATGAGTGGGGTGGTGAACCACGTCGGGTTGTGTGTGAGTGACCTGGCGCGGGCTCGGCGGTTCTACGAGGGGGCGTTCGGGTTCGCGTTCCGGGACGAGATGGAGGTGCCCGACCGCGCCTGCGGGCGGTTGCTCATGGTCGAGCCGCCCGTCGGGTTGACCGCCTGCTACCTGGTGCTCGGGGACTTCGTGCTCGAACTGCTGCACTTCGAGCGGGACGGCAACGCGCCGCGGCGGGCGCGGCACTTCACCGAGCCCGGGCTCACCCACCTGTCGCTCACCGTCGACGACCTCGAGGCCGCCTGCGGGCGCGTCGCCGACCTGGGGGGCGAGGTCCTGGAGGAGACCCGGGTGGGCCACCGGGCGATCATGGTGCGCGACCCCGACGGCCAGGTGATCGAACTGATCCCGGCGGCGGTCTGATGCAGTCCCACGAGTTCGCCTTCGAGGTCGACGGCACACCCGACGAGGTGTGGCGGGCCCTCCACCCGCGGCTGGAGCGGGGCGTCATCGAGCACGGCACCGTGCGGATCGAGATCGTCCACCCCGGCGACGCCGACGGCCTCGGCCTGGTCCGCCACTGCACGTTCCGGGTCCCCCGCTACCTGCTCAGCGGGGGCGTCGGCCGGTCGTGGGAGGTCATCACCGAGTCCCGCCCCGGCGAGTGGTCCCGCTACGAGGCCGTCGGCAAGCCGCTGTGGTCCCGGGCCGGCGGCTGGCACCGCATCGAACCGATCGGCCCCGGCCGCACCCGGGTCACCTTCGGCGAGACCTACGAGGCGTTCAACCCGATCGCCCGCCGGTTGCTGGAGGCCCGGGTCCACCGCTTCATCTCCGCCGACAACGACGCGCTCATGCAACAGGCGGTCGAGCGGGGGGTGGCGGCCCAGCGCCGGCGCCGCCTGCGGCCGTAGAGGGAGCCCCGAACGGCGCCCCCCACCCGTCGAGGTACGCCACCTCGGCCACCGGGCGCCGCCGGGGCGGTCCCAGCGGCGCCGCCGGCCGCCCGAGCGGGACGACGGCGAACGGCCGCACCCCGGCCGGCAGCCCCAGGACGGCGCCCAGGCCGGCGGGATCCTGGACCGCCAGCGTCGTCATCGCCGACCCGTACCCCAGCGCGGTCGCCGCCAGCAGCAGGTTCTGCACCGCCGGGTAGACCGACGAGGCCAGCACGGCGGTCGGCGTGCCGTCGCGCCCGTCGCCCGCCGCCACCACCAGCACCGGCGCGCCCCCGTAGCCGTCGCCCCCGGCCACGAACGAGTCGACGGCGGCGAAGAACCCGGGCGCCAGCCCCGCCCGGGCGTGCTCGCGCCCCACGGCGTCCCACACTCCCCGGGTGACCTCGACCACGGCCGCCCGCACCGCCGGCGAGCGCACCACCACGAACCGCCACGGCTGGCGGTTCTCGGCGCTCGGCGCGTGGGTGGCGGCCCGCAGGATCGTGGCCAGGTCGCCGTCGTCCACCGGCTCGGGCGTGTAGGCCCGGCAGGCCCGCTGGCCGAGCAGGAGCGCCAGGGGGTCGCTCACGCGGACCTCCCCGGCAGGTCGCCCTTGACCACCTTGCCGGTGGCGTTGCGGGGCAGCGAGTCCACGAACGTCACCGTGCGGGGCACCTTGTAGTCCGCCAGCCGCTCGGCGCAGAACGCCCGCAGCCCCTCGGCCGTCAGCCCCGGGCCCGAGCCCCCGGGCGTCGGCACGACCCAGGCCCCCACGTCCTCGCCCAGCACCGGATGGGTCACGCCCGCCACCGCCGCCTCCCGCACCCCGGGGTGCTCGTACAGCACGGCCTCGACGTCGCTGGCGTGCACGTTGTGGCCGCCCCGGATGATCACGTCCTTCTGCCGCCCCACGATGTAGAGGAACCCGTCCTCGTCCAGCCGGGCCAGGTCGCCGGTGTGCAGCCACCCGTCCCGCCACGTCCCGGCGGTCGCCTCCGGGTCCCGGAAGTACTCCCGCTCCCGCCCCGGGTTGCGCACGGCCAGCTCGCCCACGGTCCCGGCCGGCAGGGGCGCGCCGTCGCCGTCCACGATGCGGAACTCGGTCGGCGGCAGCGGCCGCCCCACCGAGCCGACCCGCCGGGCCACCTCCTCCGGCGGCATGAAGCAGAACGCCGGCCCCGCCTCGGTCATCCCCCACGAGTTCGACACCAGCGCCCCCGGCAGCGCCGCCCGCAGCCGGGCCAGCGTGCCGGGGGCGACCGGGGCGCTGCCGATCGAGCACATCGTGATCGACGACAGGTCCGCCGAGGCGAACCGGGGGCTGGCCACGAGCAGCTCGGCCATGGCCGGCACCAGGAACGTGGCCCCCGGCCGCCGCCGCTCGACCACGTCGAACCACGGGTCGACGTCGAAGCGGGGCAGGTAGAGCAGCGGCATGCCCAGCTTCATCGGGTTGTAGGTCGAGGCGATGCCGGCGAAGGTGAACATCGGCGACGAGTGCAGCCACCCGGCCCGCTTCCAGCGGGGCAGGTTGTTGGGGATCATCGACGCGTTGCGGTGACGGACCACGACGCCCTTGGGCCGCCCGGTCGTGCCGGAGGTGTACATGAGGTCGGCCATGTCCTCGCCGTCGACCGGCACCTGGATGGCCGACCCGTCGGCGTCGCCGGCGTCGTCCCACCCCACGACGCCCGGCCCCGCCGCCCCCGGCGCGGTGGTGACGACGGTGGCCAGCTCGGGCAGGTCGCCCCGGGCGGCGGCCAGCGCCGGCAGCGTCGCGGTCCCGGTCACCGCGGCCACCGCCCCGGCGTGGCCCAGCACGTAGCCCAGCTCCCGGGGCACCAGCCGGGTGCTGGTGGGCACGGCCACCGCTCCCGCCTTGTGCACCGCCGAGTAGGCGACCAGGAAGACGGCGCCCTCCTCGGGTGGCACGTGCAGCGCCACCCGGTCGCCCTTGGCCACCCCGGCCGCCACCAGCCAGCGGGCCAGCCGGTTGGAGCGGTCCTCCCAGGCCCGGAAGGTCATGTCCACCTCGGCAGAGACGTCGGTGTAGGCCACCTCGTCGGGGACGGCGCCGGCCATGAGCCGCAGTTGGTCGGGCAGGAGGTCCGGCATCAGCCCGAGGGGTCGCGGGGCAGCCCGAGCAGCCGCTCCCCGATGACGTTGCGCTGGATCTCGCTCGTCCCCCCGGCGATGGTGAGGCAGCGGTTGGCCAGGAACCCGAACGTCCACTGCCCCGCGGCGCCCGCGGTGGTGGCGCCCTCGGGGCCGAGGAGCAGCAGCCCCAGCTCCTGGGTGCGCTGGTCGTGCTCGACGCCGAGCAGCTTGCGCACGCTGGCCTCGGGGCCGGGGGCGGCGCCGGTGAGCGACCGGGCGGTGGCCCGCACGCCGATGGCCGCCACCGCCAGCGCCTCGGCCACCAGGGCGCCCAGCTCGTCGAGCAGCCGGGGGTCGGGGTCGAGGTCGCCCGCGGCGGTGCGCTCGGCCACGAGCCGCAGGAGCGCCTCGATGCCGCCCCCGAACGACGAGCCGCTGCCCATCGACACCCGCTCGTTGGCCAGCGTGGTGCGGGCCAGCGGCCAGCCGCCGTCGACCTCGCCGATCACCGCGGCGTCGGGCACGAACACCTCGTCCAGGAAGACCTCGTTGAACATGGCCATGCCGGTGATCTCCCGCAGCGGCCGGACGTCGAGGCCCGGCGCGCGCATGTCGACCACGAAGTACGTGATGCCCTGGTGCTTGGGCGCCGTCGGGTTGGTGCGGGCCAGGCAGATCCCCCAGTCGGCCTCGGCCGCCATCGACGTCCACACCTTCTGGCCGGTGAGCAGCCAGCCGCCGTCGGTGCGGTCCGCCTTGGTGGTGAGCGCGGCCAGGTCGGAGCCGGCGCCCGGCTCGCTGAACAGCTGGCACCAGGCGATCTCGCCCCGCAGCGTCGGGCCCACCCACCGCTCCTGCTGCTCGGGCGTGCCGTGGACCGCGATGGTCGGGGCGGCCCAGCCGCCGATGTTCAGGTGGGGCACCCGCACCTTGGCCCGCCGCAGCTCGGCCTCGATGACCAGCTGGTCGGCCGGGCCCGCGCCCCGACCCCAGGGAGGGTCCCAGTGGGGGACGAGCAGCCCGGCGTCGGCCAGCCGCTCGCGGCGCCCCTCGACCGGCAGCGCGGCGATGGCCTCGACGGTGGCCCGGATCTCGGCCCGCGCCGGATCGTCCTCCGGCGGGAGGTCCAGGGCGAGGCGGCGGCGGGCGCCGGCCAGCGCGGCGCGGGCGGCGGCGGCCCGCCACGGCCCCGCCCCGCCGAACAGCTGCCGCAGCGCCAGCGCCCGCCGCAGGTAGAGGTGGGCGTCGTGCTCCCAGGTGAAGCCGATGCCGCCCAGCACCTGGATGCAGTCCTTGGCCACGGTGGCGAACGCCTCGAAGGCGACGGCGCCCGCGGCCGCGACCGCCAGGGCGGCCTCGGGACCGTCCGGGTCGGGGCCGTCGAGGGCGGCGGCCGCGTCGGCGGCCAGGGCCCGGGCCTGCTCGAGCTGGACGAGCATGTCGGCGCACCGGTGCTTGACCGCCTGGAACTGGCCGATGGGCCGGCCGAACTGGCGGCGGTCGCGGGCATAGGCCGCGGCGGTGTCGACGCACCAGGCCGCCCCGCCGGCGCACTCGGCGGCGGCCAACGCCACGCCCAGCGCCTCCACCCGGGCCCGGGTCACGGCGGGCAGCGGGGTGGCCGGGGCGCCGTCGAGGTCGAGCCGGGCCAGGCCCCGGGTGCCGTCGAGCGGTGGCAGCGGGGCGACCGCCACGCCGGGCCCCCGGGCGTCGACGGCGGCCCAGCGCTCCCCGCCGCCGACCGAGACCGGCACGACGACGACGTCCGCCGGCCCGCCCCCCAGCACCGGGCCGACGGCGCCGTCGACGCACAGGCCCCCCTCGGCCTCCCGGCCCGCCACGACGCCGGCCAGCGCCACGGCGCCGACGCGGCGCCCGGCGGCGAGGTCGGCGGGCAGGCCCGGCATCCCACCGACGCCGGCGCCGCCGCCGGTACCGGCCAGCGTGGCCGCCCACGCCGCGGCCAGCATCGGGCCCGGCGCGACGGCCCGGCCCAGCTCCTCCAGCACGATCGCCAGCTCGGTGACGCCGTAGCCCTCGCCGCCGGCGTCCTCGGGCACGGCCAGGCCGAGCCAGCCGAGCGAGGCCAGGTCGTCCCAGAACGGCGGCAGCCCGGCGCCGCCCGGCGCCGCGTCCTCGGCGTCGAGCGCGGCCCGGGCGGCGGCGGGCGGGCACCGCTCGGCGGTGAAGCGGCGCGCCGTGGCCAGCAGCGCCAGGTGGTCCTCCCCGATGGCGATGGTCACGCCGACAGCAGGTCGAGGACGTTGTCCCGCATGATGCGGCGGGTCTCGGCGGGGCTGAACCCGGGGATGTCCTTCACGAACATGACGGGGTCGGGCAGCCCCTCGGTGTGGGGGAAGTCCGACCCGAACAGCAGCCGCTCGATGCCGACGGCGTCCCGGAGCCGGGCCATGTCGTCCTCGTAGTAGGGCGCCACCCACACCTGCTCCCGGAACTGCTCGACCGGGTGGCGGTCGAAGGCGAAGGGCATCTTGCCGTGGGCGTCGCGCAGGTTGCGCAGCAGGTCGGGCACCCACATGGCCCCGTTCTCGATCGACGCCAGCCGCAGGGCGGGGAAGCGGTCGAGCACGCCGTGGCAGATCAGCGCGGCGAACGTGTCGGAGATGCCCCGGTCCTGGAACGCCACCAGCGGGAAGGCCGCGTGCTTGAAGGCGGTGAAGCCGCCCCCGCCGCCCTCGGCCCCGGTGCGCCAGAAGCGGCCGTAGTGGGCCACCCCGCTGAGCCCGGCGTGCAGCGCCATCGGGACCCCGGCCTCGGCGATCAGGCCCCACACCGGGTCGAACCGGGGGTGGCCGGGCGAGACGTAGCCGTCGCCGTCGCGGTCGGGCACCGGGCCCGGCACGGCGACCAGGATGCGGGCCCCGGCATCGAGCACCCGGGTCACCTCGGTCACGGCCAGGTCGGGGTCGGCGAAGGCGATCATCGGCGCCGCGTACAGCCGGCCGTCGCCCCGGTCGAAGCCCCAGTCCTCGTCGAGCCAGGCGTTGAAGGCGGTGAACGCCGCGTGCAGGGCCGGCACGTCGTGGCGCAGCGCCTCCTGCATGCCCACGCCCAGGGTGGGGAACAGCAGCGCCCCCTCCATCCCCTGCTCGTCGAGCAGCGCGAGGCGGGCCTCCCGCTGCCGGTAGCCGGGGTGGTCGGCGATGGGCTCGAGGTCGCCGAACATGGTCTTGAGGTCGACGCCGTCGGCGTTGCGCCCCCGGAAGTAGTCCTCGAGGCTGCCCGGCGCGGCGATGGGATCGAAGGTGGGGTTGGGGATGAACTTGTTGACCCGCCCGCCGACCAGCAGCCGGCGCTTGCCGCCGACGTCGGCCCACTGCATGCAGCGCTTGGCCATGCCCGGGTCGATGTGGCGGGTGAACGCATCCTCCGCCTCGTAGTAGTGGTTGTCGGCGTCGAACGGCCGGAACCCGAGGTCGACCATGGGCGGAGCGTAGTCTCCGTTTCTGACACTTGCGTCAGGTACTGTCCGGCCCATGATCGTGGACGGCTGGGTGAACCTCATCCCCGAGAAGTTCGCGGCGCAGTGGGTGGCCCAGGACTCCCAGCGGGGCGTGGTCGAGCTGTTCGGGCCCGACCTGGCCAAGGGCCCCACGGTCGAGGGCCTGCTGGGGGCCATGGACGAGGCCGGCGTCGACCTCGGCGTGCTCACCAGCGGGCTGGGCGAGCCCGAGCGGGCCCACCGGGCGGGCGGCTACGCCCCCGAGGACTTCGTCGCCATCGCCGAGGAGCACCCCGGCCGCTTCCTGGTGGCGCCGACGGTCGACCGGGCGGCCAAGCCGGGCCGCAACTGCGCCCGCATCCGCGAGCTGGCCGCCCACGCGGCGGTGGCGCTGGTGCGCATCACCCCGCTGGTCGAGCAGTACGAGCTCAACCACCGGCTCTACTACCCCGTCTACGCCACCTGCGAGGAGCTGGGGCTGCCGGTGTCGATCAACGTCGGCGTGCCCGGGCCCCAGGTGCGGTCGCGCTGCCAGGACCCGGTGCTGCTGGAGGACGTGCTCATCGACTTCCCCGGCCTGACGGTCATCGGCGCCCACATGGGGCACCCCTACGAGGCGCTGCTCATCCAGTACATGCTCAAGTGGCCGCAGCTGCACCTGATGACGTCGGCCTACCTGGCCACCTACATGGACCCGGCGCTGGTGCGGTTCATGGACTCGTCCCGGGGCCGGGGGCGGGTGCTGTTCGCCTCCGACCACCCGGTGCTGCCCACGGGCCGGGCGCTGGCCGCCGCCCGCGAGCTGCCGCTCTCGGAGGAGGGGATGGCGCTGTTCCTCGGCGGGGCGGCGCAGGCGCTGCTCGCCCGTTCTAGGTAGCGTCGCCGCGGTGGACGGCAGGGATCCGGACCGCAGGACGGCGATCATCACCGGGGGCAGCCGGGGGATCGGGCTGGGCGTGGCCCGGACGCTGGTGTCCCGGGGCTACGACGTGGTGCTGACGGCCCGGAGCGAGGGCCCGCTGCAAGCGGCCGCCGACTGGCTCGGCGCCCGGTGGGCGGCGGCCGACAGCGCCGACCCCGAGGGGTTCGCCCGGGTGGTGGCCGAGGCCGGGCGGGTCGACCTGGTCGTGCACGCCGCGGGGATCATGGCCGGCACGTTCGTGCGCCGCGAGTCGCACGACACCTTCGCCGCCATCGTCCGCACCAACCTCACGTCCGCCTTCGTGGTCGCCCACGCCGCGCTGGAGGCCATGGGCCCGGGCGGCCGGTTCGTGTTCCTGTCGTCCAGCTCGGCCCACGCCCCCCAGCCGGGCCGGGCCGCCTACTCGGCATCCAAGGCGGGCCTCAACGCCTTCGCCGGGGCGCTGGCCAAGGAGGTCGAGCGGGACGGCATCGCCGTCCACGTGGTCACCACCGGCCCGGTGGCCACGACCATGCTCGACGACGTCCGCTTCCCCATGCGCACGCTCGACGTCCCCGAGGTGGCCGAGACGGTGGCGTGGCTGGACACGCTGCCCCCGAACGTCGCGCTGCCCGAGGTCCGGCTGGCGTCGGTCGACGAGGGCCCCTTCGCCCCCGAGCCCTTCGTGCCCGCCGCCGCCCGCGCCCTGGGCCGCACCGACCCGCCCGAGCCGGGCTAGAGGGCCCAGACCGAGCCGTCCTTGCCCCGCACCTCGATCGGGTCCCCCGCGATCGTGTTGTCCGGGCCGCGCAGGGTCACGTCGACGTAGATGTGTGCACCGGTGCGGGCGATCTCCCCGACCCGCCCGAAGGCCGTCCCCGGGATGGTGCGTGCGAACACGGGTGTCCCGTCCGGCCGGTAGCGCGCGAGCCAGGCCGTGCCGCCGGCGGCGTCGTCGAGCGGGAGGCCGCCGCCGTGGGTGGACCCGAACCGGAGGTCCTCCGCGCTGCCCCCACCGAAGACGATCCCGCCGTCGGCCGTGTTCACGATCTCGGCGCCGTCGAGGTCGCTCCGGGCGCTCACCGAGGTCGCCCACCGCACCGCGCCGTCGGGCGCACGCCGGGCGACGAGGGTGTCGGCCCCGGTGCCGGCGTCGAGGGCGGTCGAGCCGATCGTCATCGTCCCGGTGAACGGTCCGACATATGTGACGCCCGAGCCGTCGTCGGCGACGCCCTTGGTCAGATCATCGCCGGGGCCACCCCAGGCGGCGACCCACTCCAGCGTGCCGCCGGGGCTCCACCGCGACAGCCAGGCGTCGCGGCTCGCGCTGCCGGTCGGCGCGGCCACCGTCCGACCCGCGAGCTCGAGCGGGCCCACGGTGTCGCCACCGAACGCGACCGACCCGTCGGGTGCCACGTCGAGCGCCTTGCCCCGTTGGGCGCCACGGCCGCCGACGGCCCGCATCCACCGTGGCGCTCCGTCGGGGTCGAGGCGCAGCAGGATGGTGTCGGACCGTCGCCCGCGGGCCAACGGCAGACCGCCGAGCGGCGTCCAGCCGCCCTCGGTGTCGATCGACGTGGTCACCCCCCCGCCCGGGTCGATGCTGACCTCGTTGCAGCCGTCACGGAGGGGGCCGCCGAAGGTGCGCGCCCAGCGCGTCGAGCCGTCAGGCCGGAACGCCGCGATGACGCAGTCGGCCGCGCCGGAGCTCGTCAAGGTGACCGATCCGAACGTGACCGTGCCGGAGAACCAGCCGGTCGCGACCGCGCCACCCGCGTCGGCGTCGATGTCGAAGAAGTTGTCCTCGCCGGGGCCGCCGAAGCGCTCGGCCCACAGGGTGCGGCCGTCCGAGTCGAACCTGGCGAGCGGGATGTCGGCCGCGCCGGCGCTCGCCAGCGGCCGGCCGCCGAGCGTCGCCGCCCGCTCGAACTTGCCGGTCACGTACACCGAGCCGTCGGGTGCCGCGGCGATGCCGTCGAGCTCGTCCTCGTTCGTGGGGCCCGACAGCGTCGCGGCCCATCGGGCCGACAGCCCGGGCGCAGGGCGGGGCGGCGGGGCGCCCGGTCCGGAGCTGCAGGCCGCCAGCAACACGGCCGCCGCGGCCACGGCCACGATGGCCATGGCGGGCCTGCCCTGGGTGGGTCTCGGTGCGATGCGCCGCAGTCGAGCATGCCCATGTGAGGGCGCCGTGATGCCCTAGAACGGCCGCTCCCGGGGCCCGATGCGGGGGCCGGGGGTGAAGGTGGCCGGCATCGTGACCACCCCGTTGAGCTCGGGGTTGCCGGCGTAGAAGCGGGTGGCCTCCCGGTCGACCCGGTAGTCGGGCAGGCGGGCCAGCACGGCGCCCAGGAGGACCTTGAACATCGTGCGGGCCAGGTGCATGCCGATGCAGCGGTGGGGGCCGACGCCGAAGGCCACATGCGGGTTGACGTCGCGGTCGATGACCACCTCGTCGGCCCGGTCGAACACCGCCTCGTCCCGGTTGGCCGACAGCCAGCTCAGCATCAGGTGCTCGCCCCGGCACAGGCGCTGGCCCCCGAGGTCGACGTCGCGGGCCACCGTGCGGGTCAGGGTCTCGTTGACGGAGAAGTAGCGCAGGAACTCCTCGGTGGCCGGCTCCAACAGCCCCGGGTCGGCCACCAGGCGGGCCCGCTGGTCGGGGTGGGCGTCGAGGTGGTGGAGCGCGAGGGCGGTGAGCGACGTCGTGGTGTCGAGTCCGCCGCCGATGAGGTTCCACAGCACGCCCTGGAGCTCGGCGTCGCTCAGCATGCGGCCGTCGACCTCCAGCCGGACCAGCGCGCTGAGCAGATCGTCGCCCGGGTCCGCCCGGCGGGCGGCCGCCACCTCGCCCAGGCTCGCCAGCATGCCCGACACCGCCGCCACCGCCCGGTCGAACTCGGGCTCGCCGGGGCGGTGGGCGATCGTGCCGTGGAACAGGTCGGCGTAGGGCCGCCAGCCGTCGAGCGGCAGCCCGACCAGCGCCATGGTCAGGATGGCCGGCACGGGGTTGGCCAGGTCGAGCACGAGGTCGATGGCGCCCGACTCGATGCGCTCGTCGAGGAACCAGGTGGTGGCCGCCTCCATGAGCGGGCGCAGGTCCTCGACGGCCTGGGGCACGAGGAACGGGTTCATGGCCCGGCGCAGCGCCTGGTGGGTCGGGCCCTCGACCTCGGCGATGCCCTGGGTCGGGATGGTGCGGGCCCGGGGGATGCCGGCGATGCCCAGCCAGCGGACGCCGTCGGTGGGCTCGGGGGTGTGGCGGCTGGAGAACGTGGCCGCGTCGCGGGACACGGCCGCCACCTCCTCGTGCCCGCTGACGACCCAGAACCCGCCGTAGCGCTCGTTGTAGGCGACCGGGCAGTCCCGCAGGTCGGCCCAGCGCTCGACCCGGTCGGCGTGCCAGGCCGGGTCGTGATGGTCGAAGTCGACGGTCGGGCGGTCGGTCACAGGTCCTCCGTCAGCACGCGGGGCTCGCCCGCCGTCACCAGCACGAGGTCGCGCCGCAGGGCGCCGCCCACCCAGCCTGACACCGCCAGCACCGTGCGGGGGGCCAGCACGGTCGCGGCGCCGACGCCGGCGCCGATCACCGGCGGCTCCAGGCCGAGGCCGACGCCGGTGGCCAGCGGTCCCGCCGGCGGCGGCTCGCCGGAGGCGGCCCAGGCGGCCAGCAGGTCGGCCCCGGTGGCGCCGGCCCGGCAGGCGGCCACGACGGCGCCGACGGCGGCGTCGGCCCCGGCGACCGGGCCGCCCCCGGCGACCACCGTGCGCCCGAAGCCGCCCTCGTAGCCCCGGAAGAAGGCCCCGGGGTCGAGGGCCACCAGCCGGCCGGCCGCGATCGGCTCCGCGGACGGCCGCCGCCGCGGCCCGGCCGGGGAGGCGCTCGCCACGGCCTCGGTCGGCGGCGCCGGTGCGCCCCGCTCGGCGATGGCCGCCAGGTGGGCGGCCACCAGGTCGCGCTCGCTGGCCCCCGGGCGCAGGGCCGCGACCATGGCGTCCCGGCCGGCGGCGGCCAGGCGGCAGGCGGCCACGATGCGCTCGACCTCGGCCCCGCTCTTGGGCCCCCGGGCCGCCCACAGGGCGGGGCCGCCGTCGACGACCTCGGCCCGGGGCGCGGCCGAGGCCAGCAGCCGGGGGAAGCCGGGGCTCGACGACGTCGTGCCCACCCGGGCGGCGTCGGCCAGCCCGGGGATGGCGGCCAGCGACGCGGCCAGCAGGGCCGGGTTCCACGTCAGGCCGTAGAGGTCGTCGTGGCCCACCTCGGGCGGCACCTCGGCGTCCCAGGTCGACAGCAGGTGGGTGCGCCCGGTGGCCCGCACGGCCACGCACGCCGGGCCGAACGGCCGCGAGCCGGCCGTCCACAGCTGGCGGGCGCCCGTGGCGAAGGCGACCTCGGCCGGCCGCCCCAGCACGAGGGCGTCGAGCCCGGCGTCGTCCATGGCTGCGAACAGCCGCCGGCGGCGGTCGGCCCGGACGTCGGCGTCGTCCACGCAGGTGGGGTCGGCGAGCACGCTCACGGCGGGCCGAAGGGGTCGTAGGGATGGTCGCTCAGGGCGACCCAGCCGTCGTCGGTCACGGCCACGATGTCCTCGGACCGGTAGCCGGCGGCGCCGTCGTCCCAGATCACCGGCTCGAGCACCAGCACCATCCCCGGCGCCAGCACCAGGCCGGCGTCGAACTCCTCGCCCAGGTCGGTGCCGACCAGCGGCATCTCGGCGCTGTCGGTGCCCACGCCGTGGGCCAGGTAGAAGTGCTCGATCCACGGCGTCGCGCCGCCCTCGGCGGCCCGGGCGGCCTGGGCCAGGTCGAGGGCGGTGGCGCCCGGCTTGATCACCGCCAGCACCGCCTCCATCACCGCCCACCACCGGGCGAACTGGTCCCGCTGGCGGGCCGTGGGCCGCGGGTCGTCGCCGACGATCCAGGTGCGGCCGAAGTCCGAGGCGTAGCCGCCGACGTGGACGCCGGTGTCGACCCAGATGACGTCGCCGTCGTCCAGCGGCCGGGGCGCGCTGGGGAGCGGGAAGGCGACGCCGCCGTGCACGGTCCAGGGGCCGTCGGCCAGCCGGGCCGGCATCGGCTGCCAGATCGGGTCGATGCCGTTGAAGTCGGCCCCCAGCTCGACCACCCGGCGCAGGAACACGGCGCTGAGGTCGGTCTGGGTGACCCCGGGGCGCAGCCGGGGCCGGACGTCGACCATGGCGGCCTCGTTGAGCGCCTGGGCGGCCCGGATGCAGGCCAGCTCGTCGACGGTCTTGGCCAGCTTGGCCGCCCCCGTCACGCCCGAGGCCGGCACCAGCCGGTAGCCGGCCAGCGCCCGGTCCAGCGGGTGCGGCACCTCGTCGCAGCCGAGCCGCGCGCCCGGGAGGACCAGCCCGGCCAGGGCCGACGCCAGGGCGGCGGCCCCGTCGTCGTCGTCGACGACGGCCGCCGGGTGCAGGTGGTCGCCGGGCAGCTCGGGGGGCGCGCCCTCGGGGTAGGGCGTGAACAGGTGCGGGGACGGGTCGCCCGCCACCACCACGGCCACGGGCCGCAGCAGCGCCGCCCGGCCGCTGTCGCACCCGGGCGCGTCGGCCCCGGTGGCGTAGGCGACGGCGCTGGTCCCGAGCAGCACGAGCCCGTCGAGCCCCTGCGCCGCCATCTGGTCCTGGAGCCGGGCGGACCGCTCGGCCCGCATCCGCCGCCGGTCGGCGACCTCGGGCACCGGCCGCCCCGCGACCGTGCCCCCTCCCCCACGACCCAAAAGTGACACCAGTGTCAGATTACTCGGGGAAGCGGTAGCGGGTCTGGCTGAACGGCTCCCCCTTCCCGAAGGCCAGGACCTTGCCCGGGGTCACGGCGTAGACCAGGCCGTGCCGGCCGGCGCCGTCGCGGAACGCCCCGTCGGCCACCGCGAAGTTCCAGTCGAGCTCGGACTTCCAGAGGGCCGCCAGCTCGTGCAGGCGGGCGGTGTCGGTGACCCGCCGGGCGCAGCCCTCGACCACCACGTCGAGGCCCTCCCGCAGCCGGTTCGCGCCGGTCGTCAGCACGCAGCGGGGGTCGTGGGCCAGGTTGCGGGTCTTCTGCTCGGCCGAGCCGGTGCAGAAGTGCAGCGCGCCGTCGAGCCACACCGCCGGCAACGGCGTGACGTGGGGGCGCCCGTCGCGCCGCACGGTCGACAGCCAGAAGATCTCGGCCGCGGCCAGCACCTCGGCCACCTCGGCCCAGGGGCGGGGCTCGGCGTCCGGGCTGCTGAAGCCCTCGTTCAGCTCTGCGATGGGTTCGACATCGGCCATGCCCACTACGACGGCCCGGCGGCGCCGGACTCATCGGCGGCGAGGGTCAGAGCAGGGCGCCGAGGTCGGCGCGGACCACCTTGCCCATGGCGTTGCGGGGCAGCTTGTCGACCGCCACCACCCGCTCGGGGACCTTGTAGCGGGCCAGGCGCTCGAGGCAGTGGGCCCGGACGGCCTCCTCGTCGAGGTCCGCGCCCGGCGAGAGCTCGACCACCGCCGCCACCCGCTCGCCCAGCCGGTCGTCGGGCACGCCGACCACCGCGCCCGCGGCCACGCCCGGGGCCTCCAGCAGCACCCGCTCGACCTCGGCCGGGTAGACGTTGGCGCCGCCCCGGATGATCAGCAGGTTCTTGCGGTCCTTGATGTGCAGCCAGCCGTCGCCCTCGATCACGCCCAGGTCGCCGGTGTGCAGCCGGCCGCCGGCCAGCGCCCGCTCGCTCTCCTCGGGCCGCCCCCAATAGCCGAGCATGGGCCGGTAGCGGTCGTCGCCCGGGGCCGGGCCGACGCAGACCTCGCCCGCCGGCCCCTCGACCGTCACCTCCAGGTGGGGCAGCACCCGCCCGCTGGCCCCGGCGACGTGGGGACCGCCGGGCGGGTCGATGGCCACCACCGTCGGCGCCTCGCTCAGCCCGTAGGTGGCCAGCACCGGCAGGCCGAAGCGGTCCTCGAACGCCGAGCGGATGGCCTCGGGGCAGTCGGCGCCCCCGGTCCACACCTCGGTGAGCGACGCCAGGTCGGTCGACACCACCGTGTCGGACCGGGCCAGGTCGTGCAGGAGCGCCGGCGGCCCGTTCCAGGTCGTGACCCGCTCCCGCCGGATCCAGTCGGCCACGCCCGAGGCGTCGATGCGGTCCATCACGATCGAGCAGCCGCCCGCCTGGGACACGAGCAGCGTGGTGAGCACGGCCATGTTGAGGATCGTGAACGGGAAGCAGTCGCCCTTGCGCAGGTCGGGGCCGTAGCCCCGCGTCTCGACCAGCACCGCCCCGGGGACCAGCAGGTTGTGCTGGCTGTGGACCGCGCCCTTGGGCCGCCCGGTGGTGCCGCTGGTGTAGGCGATGCCGGCCGGGGCGAACGGGTCGACGTCGACCCCCACCGGCCCCTCGGGGGCGGCGTCCACCGCCGCCGACCACTCCGGCCCGAGGACGATCCTGGCGCCCAGATCGCCGGGGTCCTCGTCGGTCAGCAGCAGCGAGGCGCCGCAGTCCGACAGCAGGAACCGCTTCTCCGGGGGGGCCAGCGCCCGGTTGATCCCGACCCACACGGCGCCGAGCCGCATGGCCCCGTGGAAGGCCACCACCACGGCCGCGTCGTTGGGCAGCGAGGCCGCCACCCGGTCGCCGGGGCCGACGCCGAGGCCCCGCAGCGCCCACGCCGCCCGGTCGGCCCGCCGGTCGAGGTCGGCGTAGCTCAGGCGCTCGCTGCGGGTGACGAGGGCCTCACGCTCCGGGTCGACGGCGAGCACGCCGTCGAGCACGCGGGCCACGGATGAGGGGACCTGGCGCATCGGATGCGAAGGTAGCCCGCCGACTAACGTTCGTGTCAGGTAGGAGGAGACGATGGACTTCGACCTGGGGGACCAGGCAGCCGCGCTGCGGGCGCGGCTCCGCGAGCTGATCGCCGGCCACATCGCCGAGGACTACCTCGGCGCCTTCACGAACGACCCCGCGGACCTGGCCACGGCCCAGGCGTTCTGCCGGACCCTCGCCGACGAGGGCCTGCTCACGCTGGCCTGGCCGACCGAGTACGGCGGGGCCGGCGGGTCGCTGTGGGACCAGACGGTCGTGCGCGAGGAGATGTGGGCCCACCACGAGCCCCGGGGCGCCCAGTACATGGGCCTCAACTGGGTGGGGCCGGCGATCATGGCCTACGGCAGCGACGAGCAGAAGCGCCGCCACCTGCCGGCCATCGCCGCCGGCGAGGTGATCTGGTGCCAGGGCTTCAGCGAGCCCGAGGCCGGCAGCGACCTGGCCGCCCTGCGCACCCGGGCCACGCCCGACGGCGACGGCTGGCGCATCGACGGCCAGAAGATCTGGACGTCCTACGCCGGCATGGCCCAATGGTGCGTGCTGGCCGCACGGGTCGGCGAGGGCCAGCGCCACGAGGGCGTCACGATGTTCCTCGTCCCCATGGACACGCCGGGCATCACCGTGCGGCCCATCGCCTCGATGCTCGGCCCCCACCACCTCAACGAGGTCTTCCTCGACGACGTGTGGGCCGGGCCCGACTCGGTCCTCGGCGAGGCCGGCGGCGGCTGGGCGGTCATCCGCAAGGCGCTGGCCCACGAGCGGGTCGGCATCGCCCGCTACGCCCGCTGCGAGCGGCTGCTGTCGGCCCTCGGGCGCGAGCTGGCGCCCCACTGGGACGACCTTCCCCCGTCGCTGCACGCCCAGTGGGCCCGGGCGCTGGTTCAGGTGCGCGTGGCCCGGTTGCTCGCCTACCGCACCGTGCACGCCCAGGCCACCGGCGAGCTGCCCGACGTGCTAGCCTCGCAGGCCCGCATCGCGGTGACCCTGTGCGACCAGGCGGTGGCCGAGGTGCTGGCCCAGGCGCTGGAGCACACGGCGCTCGACGCCGGCCGGGCGGCGCCGCTGCACGGGGCGGTCGAGGACCACTGGCGCTACGCCCAGGCGGCCACGGTGGCGTCGGGGACGATCGAGGTGCAGCGGATGATCGTGGCCCGCTCGCTGCTGGGGAGCGTGCGATGAACCCCGTCCTGCCCGACGAGGCCGTGGAGTTCGGGGCGGCCGCGGCCAAGGCGTTCGCCGCCCTCGGGGGGGTGGACGCCGCCCGCCGGGCCGAGGCCGACCCCGCGCTGCGCACGACCGAGGTGGCCGGGGCGCTCGACGCCCTCGGCGCCGGCGACCTCGACCCCCGCGACGGGCCCGAGGCGCTGGCCGCGGCGGCCGCGCTGTGCGAGGCGGCCGGGCGCTGCGCTCTCCCCTACCCGGTGGCCGGCGCCCTGCTGGCCGCAGGCGGCGACGGGCGGCCGTTCGCGGTCGTGCCCGACGGCGCCGCCCGGGTCGACCATGGGGACCTGCTGGGCGAGTGGCGGGTCGCCCGCCTCGGCGGCGGCCCGGCCTCGCTCGCCGCGCCCCCCGCCGGCGGCGCTCGGCCGCTCGGCACCCGGCTGGGGCCCTTCGTGGTCGACCTCGAGGAGGCGGGGACGGCCCCCGGCGACACGGCCGGCGACACGTCCCTGCACCTGGCCCTCACCGCCGCCACCGTGCTCGGCACCGCCGACCGGGCGGTCGAGCTGGCCTGCGCCCACGTGAGCGACCGCATCCAGTTCGGCAAGCCCATCGCCGCCTTCCAGTCGGTGCAGTTCGCGCTGGCCGACGCCGCGGTCGCCGTGGCCGGCCTGCGCGAGCTGGCCCACTTCACGCTGTGGCGGCTGGGCGCCGACCCGGGCGCGGCGCTGGCCGACGCCCTCGCCCTGCGGCTCCACGCCCTCGACGTGGCCCGCCCGGTGCTGCGCACCGCCCAGCAGCTCCACGGGGCGGCCGGCGTGTGCGACGAGTACGACATCTCGGTCCTGACCCGCCTGGTCCAGCCGGCCCTGCGCCTGCCGTGGGGCGCCGAGCGCACGGCGGCCGAGCTGTCGGCCGCCATCGCCCGCGACGGGTTCGACGGGCTGTTCGAGCACGGCCGGATCGCGGGGTGACCACGGACGACGGCGTCCTCGACGCCACCGACCTCGACCGGCACATGGGCGTGCCCATGGAGCCCGGGCTGCTCAAGGACCCCGTCGCCACCAACGACATCCGCCGCTGGGTGCAGGCCATGCACTACCCCAACCCGCTGCACTACGACGAGGGCTGGGCGGCCGAGAGCCGGTTCGGGCGGATCGTGGCGCCGCAGTCGTTCACGGTCGCCTGCGACACCAGCCACGGGGCGTCGCCGGCCCAGGTGGGGAAGATCCCCGGCTCCCACCTCATCTTCGGCGGCGACGAGTGGTGGTTCTTCGGCCCCCGCATCTGGCCCGGCGACCTGCTGGTGTGCCACCGCATGCCCTACGACTACCGGGTCACCGAGACCAGCTTCGCCGGGCCGACCTGCTTCCAGCGGGGCGACACGCTCTACATCAACCAGCGGGGCGAGCGGGTGGCGCTCCAGCGCTCGACCTCGATCCGCTACCGGGTGCAGGCCGCCCGGGAGAAGCAGCTGTTCTCCGAGCCGGCCGAGCCCACCTGGACCGACGAGCAGCTGGCCGCGCTGGAGGAGCGCAAGCTGGCCTTCATCGACCAGGTCCAGGAGCTGCGGCACGAGCCCCGGGCGTTCGGATCGGTGCAGGCCGGCGACAAGCTGGCCGAGAACGTGCTCGGGCCCCACAGCCTGGCGTCGTTCGCCACCGAGTGGCGGGCCTACCCGATGACGACCTGGGGCGCGACCGCCAAGGGCCCGACCACCGTGCGGGCCGAGGCGCTCGGCTACACGCCCGAGATGGCCGGGTTCGAGGGCGACCGGCGCATGGAGCGGCTCAACCCCGAGCTGACCGACGGCGCCTACTACGGCCCGTCCCGCGGCCACCTCCAGCCCCGCTGGGCCCGCCACGTCGGCATGCCCCGCGGCTACGGCTACGGCGCCTCGATGGGGGCGTGGATCCTCGACTACGTGACCGGCTGGGCCGGCGAGTGGGGCTTCGTCAGCCACTCGGTGGCCGAGTACCGCAACCCGGCCTTCACCGGCGACGCCACCTTCGTGTCCGGTGAGGTGGTCGAGACCCGCCGGGAGCGGCGGCGCAACGTCGCCACGGTGCGGGTCGAGCTGCGCAACCAGGACGACGCCCGCCTGGGCCGGGCCACGGTCGAGGTCGAGCTGCCGGACGGCGACGGTGGCTGACCGCGTCATCCTCGCCACCGCCCCGCTGCGGGGTCCGGGCCTCGACGCCCTGCGCAAGCTGGGCGAGGTGGTGCTCGACCCGTGGATCGACCACCGGCCGCTGCGGCTCTACGGCGCCGCCGACCTGGCCCAGCGGGCCGGCGAGGTGGGCGCCAGCGTGCTCATCTGCGAGGCCGACGAGTGCAAGGGCCCGGTGCTCGACCTGCCGCTGGAGGCCATCGGCGCCACCCGGGGCGACCCCACCAACGTCGACGTGGACGGGGCGACCGCCGCCGGCATCCCCGTGCTGCGGGCGCCGGGGCGCAACGCCGACGCGGTGGCCGAGCTGACCGTGGGCCTGCTGCTGGCCTGCACCCGGGGCCTGGTGGCCGCCGACCGCGACGTGCGGGAGGGCGAGATCTACCGCGACGGCTCGATCCCCTACCAGCGCTTCCGGGCCTGGCAGCTGGCCGGGCAGACGGCCGGCCTGGTCGGCCTCGGGGCGGTGGGCCGGGCCACCCGCTGGCGGCTGGAGGGCCTGGGCATGCGGGTGATCGCCGCCGACCCCTTCGCCCCCGACGCCACCCACGACCTCGACGGCCTGCTGGCCGAGGCCGACGTCGTGTCCATGCACGCCGCCGTCACCCCCGAGACCGTCGGGCTCATGTCGGCCGAGCGGTTCGCCGCCCTGCGGGACGGCGCCGTGTACGTCAACGCGGCCCGGGCCGCCCTCCACGACGTCGACGCGCTGACCGCGGCGCTGGCGTCGGGCCACCTGGCGGCGGCGGGGCTCGACCACTTCGCCGGCGAGGTGCTGCCCACCGACCACCCGCTCGCCGCCCTGCCCAACGTGGTGCTGACGCCGCACATCGGCGGCGCCACCTACGACACCGAGGCCAACCACACCGCGCTGATCGCCGACGGGCTCGCCGCCCTGCTGGCGGGCGAGGCGCCGGCCAACCTCGCCAACCCGGAGGTGCTCCGCCGTGGCTGACTCCCCGACCACCACCCCCGAGGCCGTCCTGGCCACCGCCCAGCGGATGCTGGCCGACGGGCTGGTCGAGGGCACCTCGGGCAACATCTCGGGCCGGCTGGAGGGCGGCCAGGTGTGCCTGACCCCCTCGTCGGTGCCCTACGACACGATGACGCTCGACGACCTGGTGGTCGTCGACCTCGACGGCGCCGTGGTGACGGGGACCCGGGCACCGACCACCGAGAAGGACCTCCACCTGGCGACCCTGCGCCGCTACCCGGAGCTGGGGGCGGTGATCCACACCCACGCGGTGTACGCCACGATGTTCGCCCTGGCCCACGAGCCGATCCCGGCGGTGATCGAGGAGGTCGTCGTCTACCTGGGCGGCGACGTCCCCTGCTGCGATTACAAGGGCACCGGCACCGCCGAGCTGGGCGAGGAGGTGGCGGCCCGGCTGGCCGACCGGGGGGCGGCGCTGCTGGCCAACCACGGGCTGGTCACCTGCGGGCCCACGCCCGAGCGGGCGCTGCACAACGCCGCCCTCACCGAGCGTACGGCCAAGATCGTGTGGGGCACCCGGGCCATGGGGGCGACCATCCACCCCCTGCCCGACAAGGTCGGCACCGACATGGCCGGCGTCTACCGGTGGCTGCGGGAGCACCCGTGAACGAGCCGTTCGCCTTCACGCCGGAGGAGCGGGCGGCGGTGGCGGCCGCGCTCGACGCCCGGGTGCCGGGCGCCGCCGCGCTGGGCGCGGTCGACTACGTCGAGCGGCTGCTCGGCGCCCTCGACCACGACCCGCCCCACCTGTGGGCGGCGCCGGGCCCGTGGGCCGGCGACGGCCCCCGCTGGCTGGACCTGGGGCCCTGGGAGCGCCACGCGTGGCGGGCCCGGCTGGACGATCTGCAGGCCGTCTACCGCCGCGTGGCGGCGGGGCGCACGGAGCCGGGCGACAACCGGGTCGTGCACGCGCACGCCTGCGAGGCCGCCTACGGCGACCCGGCCTACGGCGGCAACCGGGACGGCGAGGGCTGGCGGCGCATCGACTTCCCCGAGCCGCTCTTCCCTCCGGCACGGGTCCCGTGACCGACTGCGACGCCGTCGTGGTCGGGTCGGGGCCGGGCGGGGCCACCGCGGCCGAGGTCCTCACCGCGGCCGGCTGGTCGGTGGTGATGCTGGAGAAGGGCCGCAACCACCTGGTCGACGAGGCGCCGCCCCACGAGCCGCTGCGCCAGTTCGCCAACGACGAGGTGGCGTCGACCCGCCGCCACCTGCTGGGGCCCGACCCGCTGCTGGAGCCCCGCACCTACCGGCGCTCGCCGGCCGACGGCGACCGGCTGCTCACCGGCGAGGTCAACAACGTGCCGTGCACGGTCGGCGGCGGCGGGGTCCACGCCGACGCCAAGCTGCCCCGGTTCCGGGAGGAGGACTTCGCCCTGCGCACGGCCCGGGGGCCGGTCGAGGGGGCCGACGTCGCGGACTGGCCCCTCGGCTACGACGACCTGGAGCCGCACTACGCCGCGGTCGAGCGGTCGTTCGGCGTGGCCGGCGAGGACGGGGCCAACCCGTTCGCCGCCCCCCGCAGCGGCCCGTACCCGATGCCGCCCGGCGACGACATGCCGATGGCGGTGGTGACGGCCGCGGCCGCGACCCGGGCCGGGCTGCACCCGTACCGGGCCCCGACCGGCATCAACAGCGTGCCCCACGACGGCCGGGAGGCCTGCGCCGACTGCGGGTTCTGCGCCGGCTACGGCTGCCCGGTCCACGCCAAGGGCGACCCGTTGGGCGCCCTGCAGCGGGCGCTCCGCACGGGCCGGTGCGACCTGCGACCCGAGGCCTATGTGACCGAGGTCGTCCTCGCCCCGGGCGGGCGGCGGGCCACGGGCGTGCGCTACCTGGACCTCACCGGTTACCCCGACCCGCCGCTGCGGGAGGTGGCGGCGGCCCGGGCGGTGGTGCTGGCGGCCGGGGCGTTCGAGACCCCGCGGCTGCTGCTGCGCACCGGGCTGGGCGGCGACCGCGTCGGGCGGCACCTGATGTACCACTTCCAGACCTTCGTGATCGGGGTGTTCCCCGACCCGACCGGCGGCGAGCGGGGGCGCAGCGTGACCCATCTGCACGACGACCTGATGATCGACACGCCCGACCTGCGGGCCGCGGCCAAGGCCGCGGGCCTGCCGTGGCTGCGGGGCGGCGTGGTCGAGCACGGCGCCGGGCCGGGGCCGATCGACGAGGCCGGCACCTACCCGCCGGGCGAGGGCCACACCCGGTCGATGGCCGACAGCGCGCTGCGCCGGCGGCTGTGGGCCTTCACCGTCCAGGGCGAGGACCTGTCCCAGGCCACCAACCGCATCGACCTCGACCCGTCGGTGCGGGACGCCTGGGGGTTCCCGGCCGGGCGGGTGACCTACGCACCCCACCGCCACGAGCTGGCGGCGTCGCACCACGCCGGCCCGCTGCACGAGGCGGTCATGACGGACGCGGGCGCACTCGTGGCCTTCACGGCGACATCGCCGCCGCAGGGCGACCTCGACCTCCACGCCGCGGCCAGCCCGCTCGGCATCGCCCCGGCCAGCCGCCACGTCATGGGCACGGCCCGGATGGGCGCCGACCCGGCGACGTCGGTGGTGTCGCCCGAGCAGCGACTGTGGGGGGTCGACAACCTGGCGGTGTGCGACTCGTCGGTGTTCGTCACCTCGTCGGGCTACAACCCGACGCTCACGCTGGCCGCCCTCGCCCGCCGGGCGGCGTGCCTGCTGGCCGGGAGCGCGGCGTGACCGCCGGGACCATGCGGGCCGCGGTGATGGCGGGGCCGGGCCGGCTGGAGGTGCGGGACGTGCCCGTCCCCGAGGTGGGACCGGGCGACGTGCTGGTGGCGGTCGAGCTGTGCGGCGTGTGCGGCACCGACCTGCACATGGTGATGGACGGCTGGGGCAGGCCCGGTGGCTGGCACGGCCACGAGTGGACCGGTCGGGTGGCCGCCGTCGGCGAGGCGGTGGCCGGCTGGGCCCCCGGCGACGCAGTGGTGGGCGGGCCCTCGGTGGCCTGCGGCCGGTGCCGGGCTTGCCGGGACGGCCGGCCGTCGCTGTGCGCCGGGCGGGACGCCCTCGGGATCGGGCCCGGGAAGGGGGCGTTCGCCACCTACAAGCTGGCCGAGGCCGGGACGCTGGTGGCCCGGCCGCCGGGCCTGGCGCCCCGGGCCGCGGCGCTGGCGGAGCCACTGGCGGTGGCGCTGCACGCCATCACCCGGTCGGGCATCGGCCCGGGCGGCTCCGTGCTGGTGTTCGGCGCCGGGCCGATCGGCGCGCTGGCCATCGCCGCCCTGCGGGCCGCCGGCGTCGACGACGTGACCTGCGCCGAGCCCGGCGAGGCCCGGCGGGCGCTGGCCGCCCGGGTCGGCGCCACGGCCGTCGTCCACCCCGACGACCTGGAGGCACCGTCGATCGCCGACCCGGGCGGGGTCGTCGCCGGGGCGGCCGACGTGGTGCTGGAGTGCTCGGGCCGCCCCCGGGCGATGGAGGCCGGCCTGGGCCGCCTGGCCCGGGGCGGCACGCTCGTCCTGGTGGGGTCGGGCATCGACCCGCCTCGCCTCGACCACAACCGCATCCTGCTCAACGAGCTGGTCGTGACCGGCGCCTTCAACTACGACGACGGCGGCACCCAGGCGGCGCTCGACCTGCTGGCCTCCGGCCGCCTGCCGGTGGACGACCTGCTCGAACCGGAGGTCGTCCCGCTGGACGGCCTGCTCGACGCCATGCGCGGCCTCGTCGAGGGCCGGCTGGCGGGAAAGGTGCTCGTGCGCCCATGACCTCGCCCGGACCCACCTTCGCCCAGCCGCCCCGCTTCAACCACGTGGCGGTGTCGCTGCCCGCCGACGCCCTCGACGGCGACGGCCGGGCCGCGATCGCCGAGTTCTACGGCGACGTCTTCGGCTTCGCGGAGTACCCGCAGCTGACCGAGGACCGCCGCCGGCTGGTGCTGGGGCTCCACACCCACGAGCAGTTCCTGTTCCTGGTGGCCGACGACCGGCCGCTGACGGCGCCGAAGGGGGACCACTTCGGCCTGTCGGTCTCGACGCTCGACGAGTTCCGGGAGGTGGCCCGGCGGGCCGAGGCGTGGCACACCCGAGCGCCGGACGAGGTCGAGCTCATCGCCCCGACCTTCGAGGACCACGCCGGCGTCCTCCGCCTCCACAGCTTCTACGTCCGCTACCGCCTCCCCCTCATGGTGGAGACGCAGCACTTCGAGTTCCTGACCTGAACGCGGCGTAGCGCTCGGCGGCCGCCGAGGCCCACGCCGGGTCGGGGTCGACGGCGCGGCCGGTGGCGGCCCAGCGGGCGGCGCCGGTCATGGCCGGCTCCAGGCCCGCCACCCAGCGGGCGACGAAGGCCGAGCCCAGCGCCGCGCCCTCGGGGACCGCGGCCACGTGCACCGGCAGGCCGGTGGTGTCGGCCAGCGCCCGCATCCACACCGGGACCTGGGTGCCGCCGCCGGTGGCCAGGATGCGGGTCGGGGCCAGGCCGGCCTCCCGGGCCAGGTCGAGGTGGTGGCGGACGACGAAGCCCGACGCCTCGTAGGCCGCCCGCAGCAGGTGGGCCGCCGTGTGGTGGGTCGCCAGGCCCGACAGCGAGGCCCGCAGGTCGCGGCGGTGCAGCGGCGTGCGCTCGCCCCGCACATAGGGCAGCCACACGGGCAGGTCCCCGGGCCCGACCGCGGCCACGTCGGCGTCGGCCACCGGTCCCAGCCAGCCCCGCACCGCCTCCAGGAACAGGCCGCCGGCGTTGGACGGCCCGCCGATCAGGCTGCGCCCCGCCACCGTGTGGGGGATCGTCCACAGCCCGGGCACCTCCCGGGGCTCGGCCAGCACGCCCCAGGTGATCAGCGTGGTGCCGCACAGCACCTGCACGTCACCCGGCTCGGCCGCCCCGCCGACCAGCTGCTCGGCCAGGGCGTCGATCGTCCCGCCGCCGACCAGCGCGCCCGCCGCGGGCAGGCCCTCCCGGACCCGGCCGGCCGGCTCGGCCCCCGGCACCAGGTCGGGGAGCTGGGCCGTGGTCGCGCCGGCGCCGGCAGCCAGCGCCGCATCCCAGTCCCGGAAGTCGAACAGCGGGTGGGCGGTCATGGCCGTGGTCGTGTCGATGGCGCCCCGGCCGGTGAGGGCGTGGTTGGCGACGGCCTGGGCCGGCCAGTAGCCGGCGGCGCCGGGCGCGGCGGCGGCCTGCCAGGCCAGGAAGGCCAGCAGCTCGCCGCTGTCCCCCGGCCCCGCGCCCTCGGCGCCGCCCCGGTGGTCGCCGTAGAGCAGCCCGGGGCCGACCGCCCGCCCCTCGGCGTCCACCGCCCCCAGCGAGGGGACCATGGCGGCCACGTTGACCGCCGCCACCGGGCCCTCGATCGCGCCGGCCACCGTCCCCAGGGCGGCCAGCACGCCGTCGCGCCAGGCCAGGTCGACGTCGTGCTCGAACGCCCCCGGCTCGGGCACGAGGACGGGGTGGGGCACCCGGGCCCGGGCCAGGACCGCGCCGTCGCCGGCGGCGGCGACGGCCTTGACCGAGGTGGTCCCGATGTCGATCCCGACGGTGACGTCGCCCTGCGGGGGCTCCCCGGCGCCCATGGCCGGAGCGTAGGCGCGTCACCTAACACTCGTGTCACTTTTGCGCTACGGTCGCCCCGTGGAGTGGGGGGGCGCCACCACGATCGTGACGGGCGCATCACGCGGCATCGGCCGCGCGGTGGCCGAGGCGGCCGCCACCCGGGGCGCCAAGGTGGGCCTGATCGCCCGCAGCGAGGACGACCTGCGCTACGTGGCCGCCGGGGTCGACGGCTGCTACGCGGTCGCCGACGTGGCCGACCCCGACGCGCTGGCCGCGGCCATCGCCCGGCTGGAGGGCGAGCAGGGCCCGACCGACGTCCTGGTGGCCAACGCCGGCATCGGCGCCTACGGGGCGTTCGCCGACCTCACGGCCGAGGAGGCCGAGCGCATCGTGCGGGTCAACGTGCTCGGCACCGTCCACGCGCTGCGGACGGTCGTGCCGGGCATGATCGAGCGCCGCCGGGGCCACGTGGTCACGATCGGGTCGATCGCCGGCCGCATCGGCTCGCCGTTCGAGGCCATCTACTCCGCCACCAAGTTCGCCGGCGTGGGCCTGACGGAGGCGCTGGCCGTCGAGCTCGGCCCCTACGGCGTGGGCGTGTCGCTCGTGAACCCCGGCCCGGTGGCCACCGACTTCGGCGCCGCCCGTGGCCACCCCTACGACCGGGCCCGCCCCAAGCCGGTGCCGGCCGAGGAGGTGGCCCGGGCCGTGATCCGGGCGGTCGAGGGCGACCGGGCCGAGCAGTACGTGCCGGGCGCCTTCCGGCCCGCGGTGGTGGTCCGCCACCTGCTGCCGCCGTTCTTCCGCTGGGGCACCCGCCGCAGCTTCACCCGCGAGCTGGCGGAAGACAGGCGGCGGCGATGAGGGCGCTGGTCTTCGGCACCACGCCCGAGCCCTGGGAGGCGCCACCCGGCGCCAACCGGCTCACCCGCAACCTGGCGGCCACACCGTGCGCGCTGCGCGACGTCCCCGACGCCCGCCCGCTGCGGCCGGACTGGCTGGTGGTCCGGCCCCGGCTCACCGGCATCTGCGGGTCCGACGCCAAGCAGATCCTGCTCGACTTCGAGGGCGACGCCGACAGCGCGCTCAGCGGCCTGTGCTCGTTCCCCCAGGTGCTCGGCCACGAGGTGGTGGCCGACGTCGTCGAGCGGGGCCCCGACGCGACCGGGCCGGCCGAGGGGGCGCGGGTGGTGCTCAACCCGTGGCTGTCGTGCGGCCCCCGGGGCGTGTCGCCCGTGTGCCCGGCGTGCGAGGACGGCGACTACAGCCTGTGCTGGAGCTTCACCACCGGCCCCATCGCCACCGGTATCCACACCGGCACGTCGAGCGACGCCACCGGCGGCTACGCCGAGCTGATGCCGGCTCATTCGTCGATGCTGTTCCCGGTGCCGGAGGGGCTCGACGACGCCCACGCCATCCTGGCCGACCCGTTCGCCGTCTCGCTCCACAGCGTGACCCGCCACCCGCCGCCGCGCGGCGGCCGGGCGCTGGTGTGGGGGGCCGGCGCGCTCGGCTGCTGCGCGGTCGCCATCCTCCGGGCCCTGCACCCCGACGTCCAGGTGGCGGTGGTGGCCCGGTTCGACGCCCAGGCCGACCTGGCCGCCCGCCTCGGGGCCCACGCCGTGTTCCGGCTGGCCGACAAGGCCGACATGGTCGAGGCGCTGGCCGGGTGGTCGGGCGGCGTGCTGCGCCCGACGATGGAGGGGCTCGCCGGCATCCCCATGTGCCACCCCGGCGGCATCGACGTCGCCTACGACACCGTGGGCAAGCCCGAGACGTTCGAGGTCGAGGTGCGGGTGCTGCGGGCCCGGGGCACGCTGGTCAAGAGCGGGGTGGCCACGCCCGGCCGCTGGGAGTGGAGCCCGCTGTACTTCAAGGAGATCAGCTGGGTCGGCTCCAACGCCTTCGGCATCGAGGAGGTGGACGGCGTGCGCCGCCACGGCATCGAGCACTACCTCGACCTGGCCGCGTCCGGCCGGGTCGACGTCGGCGAACTGGTCACCCACACGTTCGGGCTGTCGGACTGGCGGAACGCGTTCGGTGCGCTGGCCGACCAGGCTCGCAGCGGCGCGGTCAAGGTCGCCCTGGACCCGGCCCGGTGAGGTGACCGCCGTGCCCCACCCGCTCGACCCGCTGTCCGCCGACGAGATCACCGCGGCGGTGGCCGCGGTGCGGGCCACCGGCCGGCTGGCCGAGGGCGCCTGGTTCTCGACCGTGACCGTGGACGACGCCCGGTCCCGGGGCGCCGCCGGCCCAGCGGGGCGGCGGGCCCGGGTGGTGGCCGTGCCCGGCCCGGAAGCTGCGGTGGTGGAGGCGACGGTGGCGCTACCGGCCGGCGAGGTCGTGGGCTGGGTCGACCACGACGGCGTACGGCCCGCGCTCGGCTTCGGCGAGGCCCTCGGGGCGATCGTCGCCCTCCACGAGCACCCCGACGTGCTGGCCGCGCTGGCGGCCCGGGGCATCACCGACCTCGACCAGGTGCAGATCGACCCGTGGCCGGCCGGCGACCTCGGCGCCGTGGCCGAGGGCCGCCGGGTGACCCGGTGCATGTTCTTCCACCGCGCCGCGCCGAACGACAACGGCTACGCCCGCCCGATCGAGGGCCTCCAGGCCGTCGTGGACATGGGCCGGGGCGAGGTCCTGGAGGTGATCGACACCGGCCCCGTGCCCCTGCCCGCCGACCCCGGCAGCTACTACCCCGAGGACCACCCGCCCCGGCCGGGCCTGGCCCCCCTGGCCATCGTCCAGCCCGAGGGCCCGGGGTTCACGGTCGACGGCCAGGTGGTGCGGTGGCAGGGCTGGTCGCTGCACGTCAGCCTCGACCCCCTCGAGGGGCTGGTTCTGCGGGACGTCGCCTACGGCGGGCGGTCGGTGCTGCGGCGGGCGTCGATCAGCGAGATGGTCGTGCCCTACGGCGACCCCGGCCCGGCGCACGGCTGGCAGAACGCCTTCGACGTGGGCGAGTGGGGGCTCGGCCGGCTGGCGAACTCGCTGGAGCTGGGCTGCGACTGCCTGGGCGAGATCCGCTACCTCGACGCCGTGCTGGCCGACGAGGCCGGGGCGCCGCGGACGATCGCCAACGCCATCTGCCTGCACGAGGAGGACGCCGGCATCGGCTGGAAGCACCACGACCTGCTGGGCGGGCGGACCGAGGTGCGGCGCAAGCGGCGGCTGGTGGTGTCGTCGATCGCCACCGTGGGCAACTACGACTACGGCTTCTACTGGCAGTTCCACCAGGACGCCTCGCTGGAGCTGGAGGTGCGGCTGACCGGCATCCTGTCGACCGCCGCCGTGGCGCCGGGCGCGGCGCCCGACCCGGCGCTGCCGCTCGTCGGCGCGGGGCTGGCGGCGCCGGTCCACCAGCACCTGTTCTGCGCCCGGCTCGACGTGGCGGTGGACGGGCCCGTCAACGAGGTCCACGAGGTGGACGTGGCGCCACTGCCGGCCGGGCCGGACAACCCGGCGGCCAACGGGTTCGCCCCGGTGGTGACCCCGCTGGCGTCGGAGGCCGGGGCCCGGCGGCGGACGGACGCGGCCCGGGCCCGCTCGTGGCGGATCGTCAACCCGGCGGTGCGCAATGCCCTGGACCAGCCGGTGGCCTACCGGCTGGTGCCGCGGGCGTCGCCGCTGCTGCTGGCCGGACCGGAGGCCAGCGTGGCCGCCCGGGCCGCGTTCGCCACCGCCGCGCTGTGGGTCACGCCCTACGCGCCGGGCGAGCGCCGGGCCGCGGGCGACTTCCCCAACCAGCACGTGGGGGGCGCGGGCCTGCCGGCCTGGACCGCGGCCGACCGGTCGCTGGTGGGCACCGAGGTGGTGGTGTGGCACACGTTCGGGGTCAGCCACCTGCCCCGGCCCGAGGACTGGCCGGTCATGCCGGTCGAGACCACGGGGTTCGCGCTGCTGCCCAGCGGCTTCCACGAGCGCAACCCGGCGCTCGACGTCCCACCCCCGGAGCACGGCCATGCCTGACCCCGACCCGCTCGCCTTCGTCTGCGCCATGCCGATGGAGCTGCGCCCGCTGACCCGCAAGCTGGGCCTGCGGCGCGACACGGTCGGGGGCTTGCGGACGGGCTCCCTGGACGGCCGTCCGGTGGTGGCCGCCGTGACCGGCATGGGCACCGCCCTGGCGGCGGCGGGCATCCGCCGCCTGCTGGACGCGGTCACGCCGGCCCGGGTCCTGGTGGTCGGCATCACCGGCGCGGTGGACGACGAGACCGTGCTGGGCACGGTGGTGCGGCCGGCCCGGGTGATCGACGCCGCCTCCGGCCGGGAGCACGAGCACCACCCGCCCGACCCGGGGCCGACCGCCGGGGCGCTGTGGACGACCGACGTGATCACCCCGGCCGACGAGCTGCCCGCCCTGCGGGCGCGGGGCGTGGTGGCCCTCGACATGGAGACCGCCGCCATCGCCGAGGCATGCGAGGCCGGGGGCATCCCGTGGACGGTGGTCCGGGCCTACAGCGACCGGGCGACCGACGGCAGCGTCGACGATGAGGTGTTCCACCTCAGCCACCAGGACGGCACCCCCGACCCGGCCGCGGTGGCCCGCTACGTCCTCCGCCACCCGAACCGCATCCCGACCCTGGCTCGCATGGCCCGCACGGCCACCCGGGCGACCACCAACGCCGCCGACGCCGCCATCACCGCCGCCCGCGCCGTGTGACCCCGCGGGCTCGCGGCGCTAGTGGCGCTCGAAGACCTCGGCCACCACCCGGTCGCCTGCCTCGGCGGCCGGGCCCTCCCAGGCGATGGCGCCCCGCTCCAGCAGGACCACGCGGTCGCACAGCTCGAGCGCGTGGGCCACGTGCTGCTCGACGATGAGCAGCGACGTGCCCGCACCGCGGAGGCGCTCGAGCTCGGCGTAGATCTCGTCCACGATGATCGGCGCCAGCCCGAGCGACAGCTCGTCGGCCACCAGCAACGTGGGCCCCTCGACCAGCACCCGGGCCAGCGACAGCATGCGCTGCTCGCCGCCCGACAGCGTCCCGGCCAGCTGGCCCCGCCGCCGGCCCAGCGCCGGGAACCGCTCGAACGCCCGGTCGAGCGCGGCCGGCACCCCCTGGCGCCCGGCCGAGCGCCGGAACGCCAGCCGCAGGTTCTCCTCCACGCTGAGCGTGGCGAACACCGACCGGCCCTCGGGCGCGTGGGCGACGCCGGCCCGCGCGAAGCGGTGGGCCGGGGCGCCGGTCAGGTTCACGCCCTCGACCCACACGCTCCCGTCGGTCGGCGCCACCAGCCCGGACGCCACCCGGGCCACGGTCGTCTTGCCCACCCCGTTCGGGCCCAGCAGCGCCACCGCCTCGCCCGACGCCACGGTCAGCGTCACGCCGAACAGGGCCTTGAACGGCCCGTAGGCGGCCGACACGCCGTCGAGCACGAGCGCCGGCGGGGCGACGGCGGCGGTCGTCGTGGCCTCGCTCACGACGGCTCCATGTCGCCCAGGTAGGCCCGCCGCACGGCCGGGTCGTCGAGGACGGCCCGGGTCGTCCCCTCGGCGATCGGGTTGCCGAAGTCGAGCACGTAGCAGCGCTCGGTGAACGTGGCCACCAGCTCGACGTCGTGCTCGACCAGCAGGATGGCGAAGCCCTGGTCGGCCTGCACCGCCCGCAGCGTGGCGGCCAGGTCGGCGGTCTCCCGCCGGTCGAGGCCCGACGACGGCTCGTCCAGCAGCAGCAACCGGGGCCGGGTCATGAGCGCCCGGCCCACCTCGACCAGCCGCCCCTGGCCGAGGCTCAGGTGCTCGATCGGCTCGCCCGCCAGGTCGCCCAGCCCGAGCAGCGCCAGCACCTCGTCGCACGCCGCCAGCTCGTCGCCCCGGGGCCGGCCGAGGCCGAGCAGGTCGCGCCAGAGCCGGCCGTCGCCCCGCCGGGTCCGCTCGGCGATCAGCAGGTGCTCGCGCACGCTGGTCTCGGGGAACAGCTCGATGCGCTGGAACGAGCGGCCGATCCCCCGCCGGGCCCGGGCGTGCACCGGCAGCCGGCTGACGTCCTCGCCCGCCAGCCGCACCGTCCCCCGGTCGGGGCGGAGGATGCCGAGCAGGCAGTTGAACAGCGTGGTCTTGCCGGCGCCGTTGGGCCCGATGAGCCCGACCCGCTCGCCCGGCTGGACGGCCAGCGACACCTCGTTGAGCGCCTTGATCCCGGCGAAGCTGTGGGTGATCCGCTCGGCCTCCAGCACGGGCACGGGGGCGGAGGCGTCCGCGGCGTCGGGCGAGACGTCGGTCGTGCTCACGACACCGGCTCCCCCACCCGGGCCGGCTCGCCGGCGTCCGCGGGGGCGCCGCCGTCGCCGCCGCCCCTGCGCCGCCGGGCCAGGAGGCGCTCGATCCGCTGGTGGGCGCCGCGCTTGCCGTTCTCGACCAGCCCCTCGGGGTGGCGGGCGAACTGGACGGCGCCCAGGCCGAACAGGATGAACCGCCAGGCCGGCGACAGCGGGATGAACCCGGGCACGCGCTCGGGGCTGCGCAGGATCCACTCGAACAGGGCGCCCTTGAGCACGATCGCGTCGAACAGCGCGAAGGCGACCGCGGCCTGGATGGCGCCCTCCACCGTGCGCGACCCGAGCGAGACGACCAGCACCATCCAGAACAGCGCCACGAACGGGGCGAAGTTGGCCGTGTAGTTCACGTTCTGCTGGTGCATGGCCAGCAGGGCGCCGCCCAGCCCGGCGATGAACGCAGAGACCGCGAAGGCCAGCAGCCGGGCCCGGGCGGGGGAGATGCCGATCGACTGGGCCGCCACCTCGCTGCCCCGCACGGCCCGCAGCGTGCGCCCGATCGTGCCGTCCCGGATCTGGATCACCGCCAGCGACACCAGCACCAGCACCACCAGCGACAGCACCAGGAACTTCTTGTCGTCGGCCAGGTCCCAGGGCCCGATCGTGGGCCGGGGCACCCGGGTCCCCTGGAGCAGCGAGGTGTTCCCGCCGCCCACCCAGGGGAACTTGATCATCACGGAATCGAAGAAGTAGGCGAAGGCGAGCGTGGCGATCGCCACCCACACGCCGCCCAGCCGCAGCACCGGCCACGACAGCACCGCGCCCACCGCGGCGGCCAGCGCCGCGCCGATGACGGCGGCCAGCAGCACCGACATCCCCAGCCGGTCGGTGAGCTGGAAGGCGGCGAACCCGCCGATGGCCGCGAAGGTCCCCTGGCACAGCGAGATCTCGCCGGCCATGCCGGTGATGACCGTGATCGACAGGAAGATCGTGGCCAGGATGACCGCCTGGGTCACCAGGTAGAGCCACGAGGCGTCGGCCCGGGTGAACACCACGATGGCGGTGATGCCCAGGAACACGACGGCGAAGATCCGGGTGGCCAGCGTGAGCGTGGCGCTGCGGGAGTAGGCGGCCAGCGACGGCGGCGGGGGGTCGACGCCCGACAGCGGGTCGGACTGCTCCTTGGTCGTGCGCACGGCCGGCCACAGCACCAGCAGGCCGAACAGGACGATGAACGGCATCGCCGGGGTCACGTTGTCCTGGATCTGGGCCAGGATCGGGTGGTCGCCCGACCACCGGGGCAGGAACGTGTTGGCCAGCGAGATGAGGACGCCGAGCCCGAGGCCGCCGGCCAGGGCCCGGGGCAGGCTCACCAGCCGCCCCACCGCGGCGGCGGCGATGGCCACCACCATGAGGTTGAAGTAGTCGCCGGCGGCCAGGCTGTTGAACCGGGGGGCGATCAGCACGCCCGCCAGGCCGGCGAACAGGCTCGACAGCGCCCAGCTGAACGCCGACACCCGGTCGGCCCGGATGCCGGCCAGCTCGGTCATGCGGGGGCTCTCGACCACGGCCCGCATCCGCAGCCCGAGGTCGGTCCAGCGGAACAGCGCGGCCAGGGCGCCCATGGCCACGAAGGCGACGGCCATCGCCACCAGCTCGTTGCGGCTGAACCGGTAGACGCCGAAGGGGTCGTAGAACACGTTGGCCCCGTCGGGCACGATGCCCTCGGGCGTGGTCCCGGACACCGGCTGGAAGCCGACGATCACCTCGAACAGGCTGGGCAGCGCCACCGTGAGGCCGATCGTCACGACCAGCTTGGCCACCGACGAGCTGGTGCGCAGGTGGCGGAAGATCAGCCGCTCGAGGATGAGCCCGATGGCCGGGGCCAGCAGGAACACGGACACCACCAGCGACGGCACGATCCCCCAGCCCCATTCGACGCGGGCCTGGAAGTACATGGCGGCCGAGATGTAGGCCTGAGCCCCGAAGGCGAGGTTGAAGACGCCGCTGGTCTTGTAGGCCAGGACGAAGCCGAGGGCGATGAGGGCGTAGACGCTGCCGGGGGGCAGTCCCTGGAGGAAGCCCTGGAACAGGTCCCCGCCGACGGAGTCCGCGAAGATCATGGGCGGGCCGGGCTCACCCGGATCCGAACCCCGTCGACTTCGGGTCCGACCAACTCAGGTCCGTCTGGCTCCAGCACAGCCACGGCTTGTCCGGCGGGGCCACGGTGTGGAACTTCCCGTCCTCGACCTTCACCACCACGCCGCACTCGTCGCTGCTGTCCTCCGACCGGGTCGCCTGGGTGTAGGGCGTGTGGGCCTCGCCCCAGTTGATCGGGTCGAGCAGGCCGCCGGCCGTGTAGTCCTTCATGGCGTTGGTGGCCGCCGTGACCTTGTCCCGGTCGAAGCGGGGGCCGGCGGCGAGCAGGCCCTGGTAGGCCTCGTCGGCGTTGATCCAGCCGACCATGGCCAGCTCGGTGGGCTGGGCGCCCGTCTTGGCGATCCACTTCTTGAAGTCGTCCAGCTGGGTGCCCTTGGTGTCGGCCTCGAACGGCCGGAACCCGACGGTCACGTAGTCGCCCTCGAACAGGCTGCCGCCGTCCTTGATGAACTTCTGGTTGTAGCTGTTGGGGTGGAACAGGACCGCGTTGTCCATGCCCTGGCGGTGCAGCTCCTGGGCCAGCGTCTTCATGCCGTTGAGGTCGATGCAGGTGGAGATGAAGTCGACGCCGGCCTTCTTCATGGCGCTGACCTCGGGGCCGATGCCGTTGGGCATGCCGTAGGCAACGTCGTCGTTGAGGTAGCCGAGGCTCACGCCGGAGTCCTTGGCGTACTTCTTCACCGACTTGCCGGCGGTCTGGGCGCAGACCTTGGAGTTCTCGGTGGCGCCGTAGCCGAGGATGCCGACCTTCTTCTTCCCCGCCTGCTTGGCGATGTAGGGGATGAAGCGAGACGTGCAGTCGGCGCAGCGGATGACCGCGCTCGGGAAGATGTGGGACCGGTTGGCGGCCTCGGTGGCGTTGATGCCCCAGGCGTAGGTCGGGATGCCGGCGTCGTCGAGGTCGCCCCAGCCGGTGGCCAGCAGCGTGGCGTTGAAGTCGGCGAACGACTTCTTGTTCGAGATCACGTCGAGCGCCCGGGCCTGGTTGGCCGACAGCTCGTCGTCCATCTGCTCGCCGATCACCAGGTCGCGCTTGTAGATGCCGCCCTGGGAGTTTCGCCAGGCGAAGTACGCCTTGATGCCGTCGGTGTAGCAGTCGAGGATGCAGGTCCCGAGAGGGTTGTTCCCCTTGGTGCCGATGACGGCGAAGCTGATCTTGTCGTCGGACACCCCGGGCACGCCCGAGATGGCGACGTGCTCGTCGCGGTGGGCCTCGCCCCCCTCGCCCGATCCCGTCTGGCTCGACCCGCCGCCGGCGGTGGTCGAGGACGACGTCTGGTCGCCCCCCGAGTTCCCGCAGGCCGCGAGCCCGAGCAGTATGACCAACACACCAGCACAGACCCGCCTGCCTCGGAGCACGGTTCCCCCCCGTGGTTGCTGTCGTTGACGCCACCCGGGCCAAAACTGACACGAGTGTTCGATACCGGGCCCGACAGTACCGCGGCGCCCCCGGCCGTGCCCACAGCCTGGCGGTTGACTAAGTAACAGGCGCTCGTTATTTTGCCGACATGGGTCGGATCGCCGGGGTGACGCCCGAGGAGACGCGGGAGCGGCTGCTCGACGCGGCGGCCCGCGTGTTCGAGCTCAAGGGCTACGAGGGCGCCACCGTCGCCCAGATCGCCCGCGAGGCCGGCGTCTCCAGCGGCGCCATCTACGCCCACTACGCCAGCAAGGCCGATCTGCTGGCCGACGCCCTGCGGGCGCACAGC
>DATFRN010000265.1:0-16860 GCA_035263165.1 Acidimicrobiales bacterium
GTCACGATCACCGGCGAGGGCGGCCTGGGCAAGACCCGCCTCGCCCTCGAGGTGGCCCGCCGGGCCGCGGTGGCCGACTACCCCGACGGGATCTGGTTCTGCGACCTGTCCTCGGTCCGGGACGCCGACAGCCTGGCCGAGCAGCTGGCCGGCAGCCTGCGGCTCGCCACCCCGGGCGGGGCCGACGTGCGCCGCGAGGTGGTCGCCTCGCTGGCCGGCGCCCGGTCGCTGATCATCGTGGACAACTGCGAGACCGTGCGGCCCGACGTGGCCCGGCTGCTGGGCGACGCCCTCGCCGCCGGCACCGAGGCCAAGATCATCGCCACCAGCCGGGCCCCGCTGCGGGTGCTCGGCGAGCAGGTGCTGCCCCTCGACCCGCTCGGCCTGCCCGGCGACGCCCGCGACGAGATCGGCGACGACGAGGACGGCGGCGACGACCCCGCCCCCGCGGTCCAGCTCCTGGTGGACCGGGCCCGGGCCGCCGGCGCGGTGGTCAACCCCCGGGAGCCGGCGCTGGGCGACATCGTCTTCCGGCTCGACGGCATGCCCCTCGCCATCGAGCTGGCCGCACCCCGGCTGGCCACCCTGTCGCCGGGGGCGGTGGCGGCCCGCCTCGACCGGCTGTTCGACCTGCTGGCCCCGGGCCCGGCCGGGATGCCGGCCCGCCACCGCACGCTGCGGGCCACGGTCGACTGGTCCTTCCAGATGCTGGGCGACGAGGCCCGCACGCTGTTCGCCGCCCTGTCGGTGTTCCGGGGCGGGTGGACGCTGGAGCTGGCCGAGCGCATCACGCCCGCGGCCGGCGTCGACGTGGCCGCGGTGGCGCCGCTGCTGGCCGAGCTGGTCGACCAGTCGCTGGTGCGCATCGACCTGCCGGCCGACGGGTCGGCCCGCTACGACATGCTCGGCGCCATGCGGGTCTACGCCCGCGACTACCTGGTCGAGATCGGCCAGGAGGCGGCGGTGGCCGACCGCCACGCCGACCACTTCGTCGAGCTGGCCGAGGCGGCGGTGCCCCACCGCCGGGGACCGCTGGAGGTGGCCTGGGTCAGCGGCCTGGCCGCCGAGCTGGCCAACCTGCGGGCGGCCTACGAGTGGCTGGTGGCCTCCGGGCGGGCCCGGGACGCGCTGCGGCTGGTGGCCGCGCTGGTCGACGACGTGCTCATGCGGGAGCGGCTGGAGATCGGCCGGTGGGCGGCGGCGCTGGCCGCCGACGAGGCCACCCGGGGCGAGCCCCTCCGGGCCGTGGCCCTGGCGCTGGCCGGCAACACCGCCATGGTCGAGAGCCGGCTCGACGACGCCCGCTCGCTGAGCGACGCCGCCCTGGCCGTCGGGGCCACCCCGGCCGACGGGCCCTGGTGGATCGCCCACAACACGCTGGCCCTGGTCAGCGCCGTCGGGCAGGACACCGAGGCCTGGAACGACCACCTGGCCGCCCTGCACGACCACACCCGCCTCACCGGCGATCCCATGCCCGCCGCCATCGCCGAGTACGACCGGGCCCTGATCGCCAGCCACTCCGAGGAGCCGGCCCAGGGCGTGGCGCCGGCCGAGGCGCTGCTGGCCCTGGCCGCCGAGCGGGCCAACCCGTCGCTGCGGGCGATGGGCCTGGTGGCCCACGCCCGGGCCGTGGCCGGCGCCGACCCCGAGCTGGCCGGCGCCGAGCTCCACGAGGCGCTGTCCACGGCGTCGTCGGCCCACAACACGCTGCTGGCCCAGCAGGCCCTGCGGACGCTGGACGAGCTCAACGCCCGCTCCGGCGACCCCGCCGAGGCCCTGGCCTCGCTGCGGGTGGTCGTCCGCCGCTTCGCCGAGTCGGGCAACGTCGGCGAGCAGCTCCAGACCGTCGTCTCCATGCTCGACTCGCTGGTGGCGCTGGGCGCCCTGGAGGCGGCCGCCACCGTGTGCGGCGCGCTGTCCCGGTCGCCCCTGCGCGACAGCGCGAGCTGCCGGCTCATCGACCGCGCGGTGGCCGACCGGCTCGACCAGGACAGCTACGCGCGGGCCCGGCGGAAGGGGGCGGCCATGACCCCGGCCGACCTCGTGACCTTCACCTCGGCGACCGTGTCGAGGCTCAGCGGTGACAGCCACCCCGGTTGACGAGCCGAGGAGAGGACGCGCCGGCGGGCCGGGGGGCGGGGGCCCGGCCGCGCCCCCGGTCGCGCCACCCGTCGACGACCGCCGGCTCGACGCCCTGCGGGCGATGTGCGACCCGCCCGCCGACGAGCTGGCGGAGCGGCTCCGCCGGGGCCACGAGGGCATCGACGAGCGCGAGGTGGTGCGCCTCGTCCTGCGGGCGCTGGTCGACGGGCCGCCCGACGACGACGGCCCGCTCAAGGAGTGGATGTGCGACGGGCCGCCGCTGCCCCCGTGGGCGGACGCGGCCCGGATCGCCCGGGGCCAGGCGTTCTTCGCCGACTGGGCCCTGCCCATCAGCGCCCTGCTGTACTGCGCCTCGCTGCCCAGCGCCTACGCCGCCGCCGACGGCGTCCAGGTCCTGGCGCTGACCTCCGACCTGGCCACCAAGGACCTGACCCGGCGCATCGCCGAGACCGGCCAGATGGTCATCGACGTGATGGACGTCGGCCACCCGGCGTCGGGCACGCTGGCGCCCGGCGGGCAGGGCTACCTGACGGTCCGGGGCGTGCGACTGCTCCACGCGGTGGTCCGCCAGGCGATCCTCACCAGCCCCGACGTGTCCCACACCTGCGACGAGTCCGTCGCCCGCCGCTGGTGCCCCGAGTGGGGCCAGCCGGTGAACCAGGAGGATCTGCTCGGCACCCTGCTGACCTTCACGGTGTCGGTGTTCCACGGCCTCGACCGCCTCGGCGTCCCCTACGACCCGGCGGCGGCCGGCGACTACCTCCACGCCTGGTGCGTGGTCGGCGCTCTGCTCGGCATCGACGGCAGCCTGCTGCCGCTCGACCGGGACGGGGCCGAGGCGCTGGCCGAGACCATCGCCCGCCGCCACCACCGCTCGAGCGACGCCGGCCGCCGGCTGATGGACGCGCTGCTGGCCGACATGGAGCACGCCATGCCCCGCGGGCTGCGAGGCGTGCCCCGCACGCTGGTGCGCCAGGTGGTCACCCCGTCGGTGGTCGAGTCGCTGGACCTGCCCCCGGCGGCGTGGTGGGGCCGGGGCCTCGACCTGCTGCGCCGGCTCGGCCCGCTGGCCGGCCGGGTGCCCGGGGTGCGCCGGGCCATGCAGGCGCCGAGCGAGCTCGTGGGCCGGTCGATGATGCGCTACTTCGTCGACCGCTCGATGCTCGGCCTCCAGGCCCCGTTCCGGCTGGACGCGGCGGCGGCCGCCCAGCTGTCGCTGGCCACCTCGGCCCGCCGCCGCCAGCGCCGCCACCGCCGCATCCAGGCCCGGGCCCGCCACGCGCACGCCCACACGGCCGGGGGGGCCCGATGATCGGCCCCCGCCCCGCCGCCGCCCGGTCGCTGCGCGCCGACCCTGCCGTCCCCGCCCGGGAGGCCTACACCGCGCCCGAGCCGGTCCGCTGCGACCTGCCCATCTCCTCGGCCGAGGTCCGCCGCATCGCCAGCCGCGGCTACCCGCTGTGGGAGTCCATCCACGACATGCAGCTGCGGAACCGCCGGATCACGCTGGCCTACAGCGACCTCTCGTGCCGGCTGGCCGACCTGCTGGCGAGGCGCGGGGGCCCCCGCCAGGCCAACTGGTGCACGTACGCCACCTGGTCCTCCCGGACGATCGGCACCTGGATCGAGGACGGGGCCCCCAGCGCGGGGGCGGGACCCCGCTGGGTGCCGGGCGTCGTGCGGCGGCTGGGGGCGCGGGCTCTCGGGTGGCTGGTCGCCCGGGACAACGGCGCCACCTTCCGCAGCCTGGCGGCCGGGAACCGCTACGTGTTCCTGGAGATCGGCCTGGCGACCAGCATCTTCATCGAGACGTTCTCCCTGCCGGCCGGCCCCGAGGGCGCGGAGGAGCAGTGGCGGCGCTACTGGAAGTGCATCGAGGGGCTGCTGGCCGAGCTGTCCGACCTCGACCCCAGCTGGCTGCTGACCGAGTGCCCGCCGCCGGCCGACATGCGGCTCGGGCTGCGCAAGTACTTCGAGGCGCTGCAGAGCGAGGACGAGCGCGAGCGGGCCCAGCTGGTGCTGGCCGGCAACCTGCTGATGGGCGCCTACGAGCAGCGCCGCGTCGACGGCTACGTCACCGTGTCGCTGGCGCTCGACACCGGGCGGGCCATGCGCAAGCTGGTCCGGGGGCGGTTCGACCCCGAGCGGTCGTGGTACCAGGTCCCCTCGGCGCTGTGGGCCCGGCTGATGAGCCGCTTCCTGCTGCTCCAGACGCCCGACGAGCAGCTCCACGTCCACCGGCCCCTGCCCCCGCCGCCGGGCGAGCCCATGTGGCCGGACGACCTGGCGGTGGTCACCCTCCCGCTGGCCCAGGCCCTGCTCACCCGGTACGACGTGTCGGACGGCCACGCCCACCGCCGCCGGGTCAAGGACTGGACGTCGTTCGAGGACCGGATGAACTACATCTCCAGCCTGTTCCGTTCCCGCCAGCAGCACGCGGCCCTGTTCAGCGACCCGTTCCCGCCCGAGGTGGCCCGGGACCTCCTGGCCGGCATCCTCGCCCCGGACGCCCGCACCCCGGTCCCCCCGGGCGAGCTGGCCGGCCCCTAGGCCCAACCGAGCTCGGCCAGGCGGTCGTCGTCGATGCCGAAGTGGTGGGCCACCTCGTGGACGACGGTCACCTTGACCTGCTCGACCACCTCCTCCTCACTGCGGCAGCGGGCGCAGATGGGGAGGCGGAAGATCGTGATCCGGTCGGGCATGCTCACGCCCAGGCCGTAGCCCGCGCCCCGCTGGGTGAGCGGGACGCCCACGTAGCGGCCCAGCAGCCCGCTGCGGGGCGAGCCGTCCTCCACCACCACGGCCACGTTGTCGATGTAGCGGGCCAGGTCGTCGGGGATGCCGTCGAGCGCGTCGCCCACCAGCGCATCGAACACGTCGGGGGGGACCTCGATCACGGCCTTGAGGCTACGCGTCCGCGTACTGTCTGCAGCGGTGGTGGACCACCTCCTGCACGACCTCGACGAGGCCCAGGTCCGGGCCGTGACCTCGCCGGCGCGGCCGCTGGCCATCCTCGCCCCGGCCGGGTCGGGCAAGACCCGCGTCCTCACCCGCCGCATCGCCTGGCGGGTCGCCACCGGCGACGCCGACGCCAGCCACGTCCTCGCCCTCACCTTCACCCGCCGGGCCGCCGGCGAGCTGGCCGGCCGGCTCCGGGGCCTCGGCCTGCGGGGCGGCGTGGCCACCGGGACGTTCCACGCCGTCGCCTACGCCCAGCTGCGGGCCCACTGGGCGGGCCAGGGCCGGGCGGCGCCCGCCCTGCTCACCCGCAAGGCCAAGCTGCTGTCGCCGCTGCTCGCCGGGGGCGGCGGCCCGCTCACGGTGGCGACGCTGGCCGGCGAGATCGAGTGGGCCAAGGCCCGGCTGGTCGGCCCCGACGGCTACCCCGAGGCGGCCGGCGCCGCCCGGCGCCGCACCCCGGTGCCCGCGGCCCGGGTGGCCGAGCTGTACGCCGCCTACGAGGAGGCCAAGCGCAAGGCCCGCATGGTCGACTTCGACGACCTGCTGCGGCTGTGCGGCCACCTGGTCGAGACCGACGAGGCCTTCGCCGCCGCCCAGCGCTGGCGCTTCCAGCACCTGTTCGTCGACGAGTTCCAGGACGTCAACCCGCTCCAGCTGCGGCTGCTCGACGCCTGGCGGGGGCCGGGCTACGACCTGTGCGTGGTCGGCGACCCCCACCAGGCCATCTACGGCTGGAACGGGGCCGACGCCGGCTTCCTCGACGGCTTCCGCCGCCTGTACCCGCCGGCCGAGGTCATCGCCCTCGACGGCAACTACCGCTCGACCCCCCAGATCCTCGACGCCGCCGCCGACGTGCTGCGCCGGGCCGAGGTGGGCGACCGCCCGCTGCGGGCCACCCGGGAGGGCGGGCCGGCCGTGTCCCTGGCGGCGCACGCCGACGAGGCGGCCGAGGCCGCGGCCATCGCCCGGGCCGTCCGCGACCGGCGGGGGCCCCGGGCCCCGTGGTCGGCGCAGGCGGTCCTCGTCCGCACCCACGCCCAGGTGCCGTACGTGACCGCGGCGCTGCGGCGGGCCGCCGTCCCCCACCGGGTGCGGGGCGGCAGCGCGGTGCTCGACGACCGCCGGGTCCGCGACGCCCTCGACCTGCTGCGGCGCAGCGACGGCCCCCTGGCCGCGGTGCTGCCCGACGTCGACGCCCTGGTGGCGGAGGCGGACGACGAGGCGGCGGCCGACGCGCTGGCCGCGGTCGCCCAGCTGGCCCACGACCACCTGCGGCTCGACCCCGCCGCCCCGGCCGCCGGCTTCGTGGCCTGGCTGACGTCGACCGTCGGCGACGAGGGGGTCGACGAGCGCCGGGACGCGGTCACGGTCGCCACCTTCCACGCCGCCAAGGGCCTGGAGTGGCCGGTGGTCCACCTGGCCGGGCTCGAGGACGGGCTGGTGCCGATCGCCCACGCCCGCACCGCCGCCCAGCGCCGGGAGGAGGCCCGCCTGCTGTACGTGGCCATGACCCGGGCCGAGGACGAGCTGTGCTGCACCTGGGCCGCCGAGCGCCGGGTCGGCGACCGGCCGGTCGAGCGCCGGCTCACGCCCTGGCTGGCCGGGCTGGCCGGACGGCCGGCGGCCGGCGACCCGGCCGACGCGCCACCGGGCCCGCCGCCCGACTGGCGCCGCCACCTGGCCGACCAGCGGGCCGCGCTGGCCGAGGCCGCCCCGGGGCCGTCACCGGCCCTCGCCGCGCTGCACGACTGGCGCGAGGCCCACGCCCGGGCGGCCCGGGTCGAGCCCGCGGCCCTGGTCGACGACCGGCTGCTGGCGGCCATCGCCGAGCGCCGGCCGGCCACCCCCGACGAGCTGGCCGCGGTGCCCGGCATGGGCCCCCAGCTGGCCGCGCGCGTCGGGGACGGGCTCCTGGCCGCCCTCCACCCCGCCGACGGCCGCTGAGGAGCCGCTTCGTGGACTTCACCGTCGACCAGGTGTTCGCCGCCGGCGGCGACGCCCTGGCCCAGGCCTACGCCGACCCCGCGCTCTACGAGACGCTGGTCGGGCTGCCCAAGCTGAGCACCCCCGAGGTGGTCGACCACAAGGTCGAGGGCACCACCGTCCGCCTCGCGGTCCGCTACCGGTTCGTGGGCGAGCTGTCGGCGGCCGTCACCGCGGTGATCGACCCCCGCAAGCTCAGCTGGGTCGAGCGCAGCGAGCACGACCTGGCCACCCGCCAGATCCGCTACCGGATGGTGCCCGACCACTACGGCGACCGGCTCCAGTCCCGGGGCACGTGCGCCATCACCGACCGCACCAACGGCGGCAGCGTCCGCACGGTCACCGGGATGCTGAAGGTGAAGGCCCTGATCGTGGGGGGTGCGGTCGAGCGGGCCATCGTGTCGGGGCTGCGCGAGCACCTGGCGGCCGAGGTGCCGCTGGTCGAGGAGTTCGTCGTCACGGAGGGTTGACGCTCGGTCTCCGCGGGCGCGAGAAGGGAAGGGTGGGTGACCCCTTCGACTTCCACCTGGACGAGGGCGGGTGGCCCTACCCCGACGAGACCGACGAGGTTCGCCCGGGCGAGCCGGCCGACGCCCGCGCCGACGCCGACGACGACGCCGTGGCGCTCCACGCCCTCACGCCCCACGCGCTGGGCGCCCTGTCGGCCCCCGAGCGGGCGGCGGTGGTGGCACGGTTCGGGCTCGACGGCCACGAGCCGATGACGATGGCCCAGCTCCAGACGTCGCTCGGGCTGTCGCGCGACCAGGCCCGCCTGGCCCTGGCCGGCGGACTGGCCAAGCTGCGCAGCGCGCTGGGCGGGCCGCCGGCCTAGAGGCTGCGCCGATAGGCGTAGCCGTGGCCCGAGCGGCCCGCTGCGAAGCAGCAAGAGCGGGAAGCACAGACCACGGTGGCTGTGACGACGTGCCTAGCCGCGCAGGCTCTCAGGTTCCGGCGCCGGGGCGGGACGGCCAGGGGCCGGACTCGACGGCCACGAACAGGCCCTCGGCCTCGGCGCACAGGCGCTCGCCGGCGTGCAGCGTGCCCCACATCACCGTCTTGCGGCCCTCGACCGCCCGCACGCCGGCGGCGAAGCTCAGCTCGGTGTGCAGCGGCGTGGGGCTGCGGTAGTCGACGATGAGGCGGGCGGTCATGCCCGGCCGCCCGCCCAGCGCCTGGCTCGACCCCAGCACCTCGTCGAAGGCGGCGGCCACGAACCCGCCGTGCACGCAGTCGGGCGGGCCCTCGTAGGGGGCACCGAAGGTCGCCCGGCCCCGCATCACGTCGCCGTCCCGCCACAGGGAGATGGGCGGGGCCAGCGGGTTCCCCTGGCCCAGCACGGCGCTGTGGTCGAAGAAGGCGACCGGGTCGGGCCCGGTGTCGCTCTCCATCAGGTACAGCGAGGTGCTCGGGTACGGCGCCAGCCGGTCGGCCAGCCGCTCGACCTCGTCCGCGATCGCCGCCACCTCCGCGGGCGGCGCCGACGTGCCGTGCAGGGCGGCCATGAGCCGGCGCAGGGCGTCGCCCGCCCGGTGCGCCTGGCGCCGGCGCTCCGACGTCGGCGGCTCCGCCAGCTTGCGCAGCTGGTCGTGCCAGGTGTCCGACCCGGGGCCGGCGTAGTCGTCCGCGGGCTCGCTCATGGAACGAGGTTCTAGTTCCCCGCGGCCTCCGTCGTGACATCGACGAACATCGGGGCGTGGTCGCTCGGCTTGGCGCCCTTGCGGGCGTTGCGGTCGATCAGCGCCCACGACACCCGGTCGGCCAGATCGTCCGACAGCAGGATCTGGTCGATGCGCATGCCCCGGTGCTTGGGGAAGTTCCCGGCCCGGTAGTCCCACCAGCTGAAGAGGCCCTCGACCCCCGGGTACTGCTCGCGGAACACGTCCCGCAGGCCGCCCGCCTCCAGCTCGGCGATGGCGGCCCGCTCCTCGGGGGTGACGTGGGTGTCGCCCACGAAGGCGGCCGGGCTCCACAGGTCGATGTCGTCGACGGCCACGTTGACGTCGCCGCACACGGCCACGCCCCGGGCCGGGGTGCCGGCCGGGGCGCGGTCGGCGGCCAGGTGGTCGCGCAGCCGGGCCAGCCAGCGCAGCTTGTAGGCGAAGTGCTCGCTGCCCACCGAGCGGCCGTTCGGCACGTAGACCGACGACACCCGCACGCCGCCGCAGGTGGCGGTGACCAGGCGGGCCTCCCGGTCGGGCGGGCCGGCGTCGGCGAAGCCGGCCACCGGGTCGTCGAGGCCGACCCGGCTGAGGATGGCGACGCCGTTCCACCGTCCCTCGCCGTGGTGGACGCTGGCGTAGCCCTGGCCGTGGAACAGGAAGGCGGGAAAGCCGTTGTCGGTCGCCTTGGTCTCCTGGAGGCAGAGCACGTCGGGCTCGGCCACGTCCAGCCAGCCGAGGACGCGCTCGATGCGCTCGACGGTGAGCGCGTTGACGTTCCAGGTGGCGATGCGCACCGGGGGTCAGCCCGGGTCGGCGACGTCGGCGACGGCGGCGGCCTTCTTGCGGCTGCGGGTCGCCTTCTTGGCCGGCGGGGCGTCGGCGTCGGCCGCCTCGCCGTTGGAGGCCGCCGTCCTGCGGGCCCGGGTCGCCCTCTTGGCCGGCGGGGCCGGCTCGTCCACGACGACCGGCGGAAGGTCCGTGGTCACCGCCTCCGCCGCCTTGGCCGCCGCCTTCTTGCGGGAGCGGGTGGCCTTCTTCGCCGGCTCCCCGGCCACCGGCTCCGCCGCCTTCTTGCGGGACCGCGTCGCCTTCTTCGCCGGCTCCTCGACCACCGGCTCCGCCGCCTTCTTGCGGGACCGCGTCGCCTTCTTGGCCGGCTCCGCGACCACCGACTCGGCCGCCTTCTTGCGGGACCGCGTCGCCTTCTTGGCCGGGGGCTCATCCGCCACCGCCGGCGCGGCCGCCTTCTTGCGGGACCGCGCCTTCCCGGCCGGGGCCTCGCCGGGGACGGCGGCGACCGTGGTGTCGACCTCGGCGGCCACGGCGTCCATGTCGGGCACGGGCGCGGCCGGCACCACGATCACGCCGGGCAGCGCCAGGTCGATGCCCCGCCGGGGCGGGTCGACGGCCACCACCACGAAGCGGCGGGTCTCGCCCGGGCGCAGCAGGTCCTTGGCGCTGCGGGGTGCGGGGTCGGCCAGGTTGCGCAGCGGGACATAGGCCCGGGCCGGGCCGATCGTGACGTAGGCCCCGTGCGAGCTGAACCGCTCGACGACGGCCTCGACCTCGCTGCCGACCGCGTGGGCGCCGACGAACTCGATGAACGGGAGCGCCTCGTTGTAGGGCTCGACGCCCCGGGGCGCCCGGCCGCCGCCGGCGCCCTGGCCGTCGTCGGCGGGGCTGGCCACCTTGGCCGGGGCCTTGGCCTTCGCCTCCGCTTTGGCCTCGGCGTGCGCGTCGGCCCCCGCCCGCGGCTCGGCCGCCGCCTTGGCCTTCGTCGCCCGCGACCGGCGGCTGCGCTTGGCGGGCGCCGCGCCGTCGGGCGCCGCCCCGGTCTCGTCCGCCGCCTCGGCGTCGGCCAGGGCCGCGGCCTCCTTGGCCACCTTCTCGGCCGCCTTGGTCGCCTTGCGGGCCTCGCTCACGGCCCGGCGGCTGGTCGGGCCCCGCACGGGGGCCCGCTCCATGAACACCCAGCCGACGTGGGGCACCGGCTTGCCCCCGAAGAGCCGGCCCCGGTCGAACAGCCAGGGGTGGTCGCCGTGGAACTCCTGGAAGCTGTCGTTGGACAGGATGCTCGCCCCCGCCCGCCGGGCGATCTGGAGCACGAAGGCGTCGCCCCGGCCGATGGCCCCGGCCGGCGGGGTGATCAGCTCGTTGGCGTTGACCGCGTCCTCGTAGGTCGCCCGCTCCTTGGGGTCGATGCGGTTGGGGAAGGTGGCGTCGACGACGACGGTCACGTAGGCCGGCGAGTACTCCTCGATGAAGGCCTGCACCGCCTCGTCGAGCTGGGCGAGGCTGGGCGCGTCGCGGCCCTCGGTGGCGATGTTCGATCCGTCGATGATCACGTGCTCGATCTGCATGGCAGTGCTGTAGTCAACCAAACGTGCCGGGGCATCCGGCGGACGCTCCCCGCTACGGTGCCTGAGCGATGAGCGACCCCACTGGTGAGGTCACCGACCTGCTGCAACACCTCATCCGCAACGCCTGCGTGAACGACGGCAGCCGCGGATCGGGGTACGAGGCCCGCAGCGCGGACCTCTTGGCAGGTTACTTCGACGGCTCGGGCCTCGACATGCAGCGCTACGAGCCGGCCCCCGGGCGCACCAGCCTCGTGGTCCGGCGGGAGGGCCGACGGGCCGACGCGCCGACCCTGCTGCTCATGGGCCACACCGACGTGGTGCCGGCCAACGAGGCGCGCTGGCGCCACGACCCGTTCGCCGGCGAGCTGGTCGACGGCGAGGTGTGGGGCCGGGGCGCGATCGACATGCTCAACCTCACCGCGTCGATGGCGGTGGCGACCCGGCGCCTGGCCGAGGGGCCGGCCCTCGACGGCACGCTCGTCTACCTGGCGGTGGCCGACGAGGAGGCCCTCGGGTCGTGGGGCGCCGACCACCTGACCCGGCACGAGGCCGACGCCGTGCGGGCCGACTGGGTGGTGACCGAGTCGGGCGGCATCCCGGTGCCGGGGGGCGACGGCGGCATCCGGCTGCCGGTGCTGGTGGCCGAGAAGGGATCCTGCTGGTGCACGCTGCGGGTCGGGGGCACGCCCGGCCACGCCTCGCAGCCCTACGCGACCGACAACGCCCTGGTCACGGCCGCCCGGGTGGTGCAGCGGCTGGCCGACTACCGGCCCCAGACGCAGATCCACGACACCTGGCGGCGGTTCGTCGCCGGCCTGGGCCTGCCCGGCGAGATGGCCGACCCGCTGCTCGACCCCGCCCGCATCGACGACGCCCTGGCCGGCCTGCCGGTGGGGATGGCCCGCCAGTTCCACGCCTGCACCCACATGACCATGGCGCCGACCGTGGCCCGCGGCGGGACCAAGACCAACGTCATCCCCGACCGGGTGGACCTCGAGCTCGACATCCGCACGCTGCCCGGCCAGGAGCTGCCCGAGGTGCGGGCGGCGCTGGACGAGGCGCTCGGCGACCTGGCCGACCGGGTCGAGCTGCTGGAGGCCCACGACGACCCGGCCACGGCGTCGCCGGTGGAGACGCCGCTGTGGGACGCCCTGGCCCGGGCGACCGGCGCGGTGTACGCCGGCAGCCACCTGGTGCCGATGCTCAACGTGGGCGCCACCGACGCCCGCTTCTTCCGCCGCCTGGGCACCACGTCGTACGGCTTCGGGCTGTTCAGCCAGCACCTGAGCTTCGAGGAGTACGGCCGCATGTTCCACGGCGACGACGAGCGGGTCGACGTCGAGTCCCTCCGCCTGTCCACCGAGCTGTGGGAGGCGGTGGCGAGGGACCTGCTGACCGATTCGCCCGCGTCCTGAGTGCTAGGAACGGGGCATGAGTTGGGGGAAGGCGGGGCCGCTCGCGCGGCTGTCGGCGGTCGTCGCGGCGGCCGCGGTCATGTCGGGCTGCTGGCTGCAGATCGGCGGTGGGCCGGAGCACTCCGGGTTCGCGCCCGACGAGAACACGCTGACGACGGCCAACGTCGGCAGCTTGGGTCAGCTGTGGCAGAGCGCCGAGGCGGTGACGACGAGCAGCGAGGTGGTCACCTCGGCCGGGCGCGGCTACGTGTCCGACCGGCTGCGCTTCCGGGACACGTTCGGCGCCCGGGTGGTGGCGCTCGACCTCGCGACCGGCGCCACCGCCTGGTCGCAGCGCATCGGCGGCGAGGGGATCGAGCTCGACGTCTCGCCGGTCGTGGTCGTGGGCGACGAGGTCTGGGTCAGCTACAACGCTCGTGACATCGATGGCTGCCGGGCGGAGCTGCTGGCGCTCGACGCGGCGACCGGGGCCATCCGGCGCACCGTGTTCGCGGGGCGGACGTCGGCCGTCGTCCCGTTCGCCGGCAAGGTGGCCTGGACCGGCTACGAGCAGCCGACGCAGAACTGCCTGACCGCGCCGCCCCGCCTCTACGTGGCCGACGCCGCGACGGGCAACCTCCTGTGGACCGCACCGGTCCACGGCATGCCGTTCCCCACGGTGGTGGGGTCCCGGGTCATCGTGGACGGCCGGGCCTACGACGCCACCGGGTGCGGCGCGTTCGTGTGCGAGGCGGTGTGGGAGGCGACCATCGGGTCGCCGATCCGGGCCGTGTTCGGTTCGACGGACGGCCACATCTTCGCCACGAGTGAGACGGGCCGGATCGTCGCGCTCGACCCGGCGACCGGCGCGACCCTGTGGAGCGCCTCGCTGCCGCCGGACGCGGTGGCGAACCCCATCGGCGGCGCCGTCGCGGGCGGCCGGCTCTACGTCGTGCTGGCGGGTTCGGCGACCACCCTGGCCGTGTACGACGCCGGCGGGTGCGGGGCCGCCACCTGCGCGCCGGTCTGGTCGGCGCTGCAGTTCGCGATCGCCCACTCCGGTCCCGTGGTCGCCGGCGGCGTCGTGTACGTCCCCGAGGACAACTTCCTGACCGCCTACCGGGCCGACGGCTGCGGCCAGCCGACCTGCACGCCGACGGTCGTGGTGCCCTCCAGCGCCGACGGCCCGCTCAGCGTCTCGGACGGCAAGGTGCTCATGCCCACCGGCGGGAGCACGGGCAGCACGGGCGTCGTGCTCGCCTTCGGGGCGGCCTAGAGTCGGCGGACCATGCCGGTCCGCGCCGTGATCTTCGACTTCGGTGGGGTGATCCTGACCAGCCCGTTCGAGGCCTTCGCCCGTTACGAGGCCGAGAACGGCCTGCCCGCCGGGCTGCTGCGGCGGCTGAACGCCACCAACCCCGACGACAACGCCTGGGCCCGCCTGGAGCGCAGCGAGGTCGACCTGGCCGGGTTCGCCGAGCTGTTCGCGGCCGAGGCCCGGTCGGCCGGGCACGCGGTCGACGGCATGGGCGTGCTGGCGCTGCTCGGGGGCGACCTGCGGCCGGCGATGGTCGAGGCCCTGCGCCGCTGCCACGAGCGGCTCAAGACCGCCATGCTCACGAACAACTTCGTCCCCACCCCCGAGGCCGGCGAGGGCCTCTCCCGCACCGGGCCGATGGCCGAGGTGCTCGCCCTGTTCGACGTGATCGTCGAGTCGAGCCGGACCGGGCTGCGCAAGCCCGACCCGGCCATCTACCGCCTGGTGTGCGCCGAGCTGGGCGTCGAGCCCAGCGAGGCCGTGTTCATCGACGACCTCGGCGTCAACCTCAAGCCGGCCCGGGCGCTCGGCATGACCACCATCAAGCTGGTCGACCCCGACGAGGCCATCGGCGAGCTCGAGGCCGCGGTCGGCTTCCCGCTGCGATGAGACCGGGCCGGGTGGTGGGGGCGGCGCTGGCCGCCGGGCTGCTGGCGGTGGCCGCGTGCGGGGGCGGCGGCGGGAAGGACGACAACGGCGGCGAGGGCGCCGGCAAGGACGGCGGTGCCACCACCGGCACCACCGCGCAGTCGCCCGCCTGCCGCCTGCTCACGACCGGGCAGGTCGCGTCGCTGTTCGGCCACCCGGCCCGCACGGTCCCGGGCGGCGGCACCGCCTCGGTGGCCTCGGGCTGCCTGTGGCAGGCCCAGGCCGGCACCGCCGACGCGCCGACCCTCTACCAGCTCCAGCTGTCGGTCTACGAGGGCGGCGCCTTCGACACCGCCAGCTGGGGCGGCACCCCCGAGCCGATCGCCGGCCTCGGCGACCAGGCCTTCGTGGTCCGCAACGGCGCCCAGGGCACCACCGCCGGCTACCGCGACGGCGACCGGTCGGTCTTCCTCACCTACGGGATCCTGCTCGACCCGAAGGCGCCGAGCTCCGCCCGGCAGGCCGACCAGGTGGTCGGCCTGCTGCGGGCGGTCCAGGCTCGGCTGGGGGGTTGACGCCGAGGGGTGGCGTCAGCCGGTCGCCTGGAGGGACTCGTACTCCTCACCGGTGTCCTGCCAGTCCTCGAACTGGATCACGCCCATCTCGGTGAACTTGGTGCGCAGCCAGCCGTCGCCGGCGTCGAGGAGGCCCAGCTTCTTGCTGTTGGGCACGATCTTGGAGAACAGCATCTGCTGGAACATGCCGCGCCCGGGGTCGCTCAGCACCAGCGGCAGGATCTCGGCCGGCTTGATGCCCATGCGCTCCCACACCTCCTGCTGGAGGAAGCGGTCCCGCATGCGCACGGCGGCCTCGAAGGCGAACTCCTGGCGCTCCTTGAGCTCGGGGGTCGACAGCTCGCTGTAGTACTCCTTTAGCGACAGCACGCCGAAGGCCACGTGGCGGGCCTCGTCGGACATCACGTAGCGGAGCAGCTGCTTGAGCAGCGGGTCGGGCGTCATCTGCTGCATGAACCCGAAGGCCGCCAGGGCCAGGCCCTCGACCATGATCTGCATGCCCAGGTAGGTCATGTCCCAGCGGCTGTCGTTGATGATGTCGTCGAGCAGCAGCTTCAGGTGGGCGTTGATCGGGTAGAAGCCGTTCTGCTTGTCCTGGAGGTACTTGGCGAAGACCTCGACGTGGCGGGCCTCGTCCATCACCTGGGTCGCCGCGTAGTACTTGGCGTCGATCCACGGCACCGTCTCGACGATCTTGGCCGTGCAGATGAGGGCGCCCTGCTCGCCGTGCATGAACTGCGACAGCGTCCAGTTGTCCATCTCGATGGACAGGTTGATGAAGTCGGCTTCGGTGAACTTCTCGAGCGGCGTGCCCGAGACGTCGGTCTCCATCTCGGCGAACTGGAGGCGCTGCAGGGCGGCGTTCTTCTCGAGGTCGACGTCGGTGTCCCAGGGGAGGTCGGTCTCGCCGTTCCACTGGGCGTGCTTGGCCTTCTCGTACAGCTTGTTGAGCGCCGGCCGCTCGCCCTTCTGGTAGTCCCAGGTGAAGATGGCGTCGGCGTTGTCCGCCACCGTGTGGAGCGCCTCGTCGACGTCGGTGTTGCTCACCGACAGGATCGCCTGGAGATCGTTGATCTCGTCCCGGCCGATGATCTCGGCGTTGGCGGAGTACTCATCGAGCGCCATTGGGAAGCCCCCTGGTGGTTGGCCGGCCGCTGATAACGACCATTATCGGCCGGTCGGGCGCGCCGGGGGAAGCTGTCCGGGTGTGAAGTTCGTCACCCGCGTACCGTGTTTCCCGCTCTTGCTGCTGCGCAGCGGGCCGCTCGGGCCACGGCCGCGCCAGGCGGCGCGGCCTCAGGCAGGTTTGCGGGCGAGGACCCAGTAGGCGTTGGACAACCGGGGGTCGAACCGGACCAGCGGGGCGATCACCGCCCGGTCGGCGAGGACCCCGGCCAGCAGCAGCGGGAGGCCCGCCACCAGGCCGGCGACCCGCAGCGCCCGGTGGACCGGCCCCCGGGGCGGGGTCCACGGGGCGTTGGGCCCGGGGATCAGCCGGACCAGCACCTGGAACGCGGCCCACGTGCCGTCGAACGGCTGGGCGCAGGTCGCCCGCTCGGTGCCGACCACCTCGAACCCCCGGGCCTCCAGCACGCCGACCAGCGCCGACATCGGCAGCAGGTTGAGGTGCTGGGGCTGCATCCACGGGCCCCAGGCCCAGCTCAGCCACCGGGCCGGGCGGGAGTCGGGCGCCGGGACCTCGATCATGTAGTGGCCGCCGGGCTCCAGCACCCGCCAGGCGGCGTCGACCTCGGCCAGCGGGTCCACCGTGTGCTCCAGGTAGTGGAACATGCTGACCACGTCGAACTGCTCCTCCAGCTCGGGGGCGAGCTTGGGGAACAGGCCCCGGTGGCCCTGGGCCACCCAGCCGCGGGCCACGGCCTCCTCGACGGCGTCGGACTGGTCGAGCAGCTCGAA
>DATFRN010000266.1:0-4513 GCA_035263165.1 Acidimicrobiales bacterium
GTCGATGCCGGCGGACACGCCGGCGGTGGTGAGGTACTTGCCGTCCTCGACCCAGCGGGCACGGACGGGCTGGGCGCCGAGGAGCTCGAGGATGTCGAAGTACGCCCAGTGCGTCGTGGCCGGGCGCCCGTCGAGGAGGCCGGCGGACGCCAGGACGAGGGCGCCGGTGCAGACCGACATGACGATGTCGGCGGTCGCCGCGGCCTCGCCCACGTAGTCGACGAGGGGCTTGTGGCCGCAGGCGCGCAGGGTCGGTTCGCCCCCGCCCGGCACGACGACGGCGTAGGGCGCGGGGACCTCGTCGAAGGTGTGGCTGGGGCGGAGGCCGACGACGGCGTCGCTGTCGACGGCGTCGCGGCTCTCGGCCACGACGGCGACCTCGAAGCTGGGATCGATGAGCGGCACAGCCCCGAGTACCTGGAGCGGCCCGATGAGGTCGAGCGGCGTGAGGCCCTGGTAGAGGACGAAGGCGAGCTGCTTCTTGTCGCTGGCGGTCATGTGTGTGCTCCTCGGTGGGAAGGGTCAGGTCGACGATCGATCCAGGCGCTCCAGAGGCAGGCCGTGCTCCGCCCAGTCCTCCTTGCCACCCGGGTACACGCGCACCGCCTCGTATCCGAGCTGCTCGAGGCGTCGAGCCACGAGGTCGGAACTGGTCCCGCCTCCGCTGCCGTACACGACGATGTCGGCGTCGAGGTCGGGGAGCAGCCTCGGCGCGAGCTCGTCGACCCGTCCGGGCGGGATGTTGACGGCGCCCGGGAGGTGGGCGTCCGCGTAGTAGGCGGGCCCGAGAGCCTCGACCACCACGGGCCGGTCGTCGGCGGCGAGCCGGCCGTGCAGGGTCTCGCGGGTGATGGGGGAGGGCAAGGCCGGTCTCCTGGGGGTGGGTCGTCGCCAGCCAGCAGACCAGGGCCGCCTGTCACGGGCCTGTCACCGGGCCATCAGTCGCGGCCCGTCCGACGTCGCCTCGGTACTCTCGGGACGGTGGAGTTCGGCGTGCTGGGCCCGTTGGAGGTTCGCACTGCCGCCGGTGCGGTGCCGATCCGCCGCGGCCTGCCGCGCACAGTGCTGATCGCGCTCCTCGTCAAGCCCGGGCAGGTGGTCCCGTCCGACACCCTGATCGACGTGTTGTGGAGCGAGGACCTGCCCCGCAATCCCGCCAACGCCCTCCAGATCCAGGTGTCCTACCTGCGCAAGCGTCTCGCCGCCGCCGAGCCCGACGGGGCGTCGCTGCTCGCCACCCGGCGGGGCGGCTATGCGCTGCTGGTCGAGCCCGGCTGCATCGACGCCCGCCGGTTCGAGACCGCGGTGCGACGGTTCCCGACCGTGGACTCCCTGTCGTCGGCGGCGTCCCTGGCGTCCGCTCTCGACGACGTCGACGCCGCACTCGGCCTGTGGCGGGGGGACGCGCTCGAGGACGTCGCGGGGATGGACTTCGCCCGCGGGGAGGCGACGCGGCTCGACGAACTGCGATGGGCGGCGACCGAGCGCCGCACAGAGCTGCTGCTGCGCGCCGGCCATCACGCCGCGGCCATCGGCGACCTGGCCGACCTCGTGCAACGCATGCCGCTGCGCGAGCGCTTCCACGAGCTGCTCGTTCTCGCCCTGTACCGCTCCGGGCGCCAGGGCGACGCCCTGCGGGCGTACGAGCAGGCGCGCCTGACGCTCGCCGACGAGCTCGGCATCGACCCTGGTCCCGCGCTACGGGAGCTGGAGCGTGCGGTGCTCCGACAGGACCCTGGGCTGGACTGGACCCGGCCGGAGAGCGCCCCGGCGATGGCGCCGGCGTCCTCGGCCGGCGCGACGGGCCGGGTGCCGGTCCCGGTGTCCACGCTGATCGGTCGGGACGCCGAGCTGGCGCGTCTCGACCAGCTCCTCGACCAGCACCGTGTGCTGACGCTCACCGGCCCCGCCGGGGCGGGCAAGACGCGGCTGGCGATCGACCTCAGCGCCCGCCGAGCCGGCTCTGTCTGGTACGTCGATCTGAGCCCGATCGACCAGCCATCGCTGGCCGCACCGACGGTGGCGACCGCGGCCGGGGTCAGCGTGGCGCCGGGGGGCGATCCGGTCGAGGCGATCGCCTCGACGCTGGCCGGCCAGCACGGACTGCTCGTCCTCGACACGTGCGAGCACCTCGTCGCCAGCGTCGCCCGGCTCGCATCGGCCGTCCTGCACGCCGGTCCCGGCGTACGGGTGCTGGCCACCAGCAGGCGCACGCTCGGGATGTCCGGGGAGTTCGCCTGGCCGGTCCCGCCGCTGGCCCTGCCGGACCCCGACGCGACGTCGCTCGACGAGATCATGTCCAGCGCCGCGGTCGCCCTGTTCGTCGAGCGGGCCGCGGCCGTGCGTCCCGACTTCGAGGTGGACAGCGTCGCGGCCCGGGACATCGGGGCGGTGTGCCTGGCGCTGGACGGGCTGCCCCTCGCCATCGAGCTGGCCGCGGCCCGCAGCGACGTGCTCAGTCCTGCGGCCATCCGCGCCCGGCTGGGGGACCGGTTCGGGCTGCTGGTCGACGGCGGGGCCGACGTCGCCGAGCGTCAGCAGACACTGCGGCGGGCGATCGACTGGAGCTTCAACCTGCTCTCGCCCGACCAGCGCGCCTTCTTCGCCCGGCTCGGCACCTTCGCCGGGACCTTCGACCTCGAGGCCGCGCTCAGCGTGGCGGGAGCCGACCTCGGGTCGCCGCTAGATCTGCTCGTGTCGCTGGTCAAGCAGTCGATGGTCAGCCGCGCCGGCCAGGACCGCTACCGCCTGCTCGACACGTTGCGCGCCTACGCGCTCGAGGTCCTCGACGACCTCGACCCGGACGCCACCCGGGACCGGCACGCGGCGTTCTACGCCGAGCTGGCGGTGCGGGGCGAGATCGGGATCCGCGGCGCCGAGCAGCTCGCATGGCTGCCGTCCCTGCGCAGCGACATCAACAACTTCCGCGCCGCCCTGGACTGGTCGCTGGCCACCGGCGACCTCGCCTGCGCGGCCCGTCAGGCCGCCGCGCTCTCGTGGTTCTGGACGCTCAACGGCATGCTCACCGAGGCGATCCGCCCACTGGAGCGGCTCCTGGCGGCCGAGGACATCCCGACCACGACCCGAGCGAGGTGCCACTGGGGTTACGCCCTCCTCGCGGCATCGCTCGGCCAGCTGACGACCGCACGCGCCGCGGGCTACCGGGCCGTCGAGCTCGGCCGGGAGGCCGGTGACGACGCGGAGATCGCGTACGGGCTCAACGCCGTCGCCGTCAGCGAGTGGGCGCTCGGGGACCACGAGACGGCCGAGCGCGCCCACCGCGACGCGATCGCGCTCCTGGAACCACTCGGCGACCCGTGGGGCCTGGCGGTGTGCAAGGTGCTCCTGGCCCGCACCCTGTTCGATCGCGGGGACACCGCGGCCGCGCCCGTCGCTCGGGAGGGGGTGGACGCGGCGCGCCGGTCGGGTGACCGCCACGTGCTCGGCATCGCCCTGACCCAGACCGCGCAGATGGCCATGGCCGAGGGCGACCACCAGGCGGCGCTCACGGCGGCGAACGAGGCGCTCGCCCTCCAGGAGGCCATCGGCTACACCGAGGGAACGGTGTCGGCCCTTCACGTTCTCGGACAGTCGCACCAGGCGGCAGGCGACACCGCGGCTGCCCGGGACGACCATCTGCGTGCGCTCCGCCTCGCCTCCCGGATCGGCCACGCCGCCGCCAGCTGCGAGGCCGTGGAGGACCTCGCCCGCGTCGAGGCCGAGGACGACCCGGCCGCCGCCCGCACGCTGCTTCGTGCCGCCCGGCAGGAGCGCGACGCCCGCAAGCTGCCGCTGCGCCGCCGGGACGCCGAGGAGCTCGAGCGGCTCGACGCCGTGCTCGCGACCCGCCAGGCCGGCCCCCTCGCCTGCCGCCCTCTGTCCGACCTCGTCGCGGAGCTCACCGAATGACACGACGATCGGTCCTCATCAAGGCCCCCGCCGAGTCGATCTACCGGCTCGTCGCCGACCCGATGCGGATGGCCGAGTGGAGCCCCGAGTGTGCCCGCTGCCGCTGGACCGGCCGGATCCATGCCGCGCAGGTCGGGGCCAGGTTCCGGGGGACGAGCCGGAACGGCCGCCGCCGCTGGACGACCACGTCGACGGTCGTCGAGATGCGCCCGAACGAGGTCTTCGCCTGGCAGGTGAGCTACTTCCGCCGGCCGGTCGCCCGCTGGGAGTACCGCCTCCAGGCCGCCCCCGACGGCATCGAGCTGGTCGAGTCCGTCGAGGACCGCCGCGGCCCGGTGCTGCGGGCGGTGTCGCCGCTCATCACCGGATCGCCCGATCGGGACGAGCGCAACGCCGAGACGATGGCGACCACGCTGCTCGCGGTGAAGGCCGCCGCCGAAGGCACCTCTGGCTGACCGTCCGGCCTTCCGCCGGGCCGTGACAGGCCCGTGCAAGGTCGGTTCCAGGCCCGTGAGGTCTGCTGGCCGTGACCGAGAGCGGGAGGCGCCGCCATGGAACGTGCTCAGACAGCACCGGACTCAGGACGTAGGACCGCGCTGAGGGA
>DATFRN010000267.1:0-3226 GCA_035263165.1 Acidimicrobiales bacterium
CCGGGGCGGGGGGCGGCGCCGCCGGCGCCGCCGGTGCGGCGCCGCCGGGCGCCGGGTCGGGCGCCCGGCGCAGGCCGTGCAGCGACGTCTGCGGCATCTGGGCGCCGGGGATGCGGCGGGCCAGGCCCGGGGCCATCGGCGGCACCGCCGGGCGGGGCGGCAGCCCCGTGTCGACGACCGGTCGCGCCGGCCCGTGGCCGTTGCCGTGCCCGTTCCCGCTCCCGTTGCCGCCCGGGGCGTGTCCGTTCCCGTGGCCGTTGCCGGCGCCGGCGTGGACGTCCCGTGGGGGGTCGGCGTAGATGTTGCCCCGGTGCCCGTTGGCCACGTCGGGCATGAACCCGGCCGGGGAGGGGACGGGTGCGCCGTAGCCGTCGTCGTCGGGCAGGGCGACGAACGGCGCCGCGGCCACCGGCGGCTGCGGGCGCTCGCCCGGTGCGCCGAGGGCGGGCGCCGGCCCCCCGAGGGCGGGCGTCGGCCCCCCGAGCGTCCCGGCGAGGTGGGGATCGAGCTCCAGCCCCGGGGCCAGCAGCTCGACCGGCAGCTCGACGGCCACCGTGATGCCCTGGCACGCCGAGCGGAAGAGCCGCACGCCGATGCCGTGGCGGGCGGCCAGGTTGCCGGCCACGTAGTGGCCGAGGTAGCGGGGCGAGGCGATGGAGAACAGCTCGTTGCGGGAGAGCCGCTCGTTGGCCAGCGCGATGTCCTGCTCGGTCATGCCGAGGCCGTCGTCGGCCACCAGCAGCACGTAGCCGCCGACCCGCGACCGGCCGCTGATCTCGACGTCCTTCTCCGGTGGCGAGAACCGCAGGGCGTTCTCGACCAGCTCGGCCAGCAGGTGGGCCAGGTCGGACGCCACCGAGCCGAGCACCGTGGCGCCCTCGAGGTCGTGCAGCACCACCCGCTGGTAGTCCTCGACCTCGCCCAGCGCCGCCCGCACGACGTCGTGCAGCCGCACGGGGCCGCTCCACGTGCGGGGGGTCTCGGCCCCGGCCAGCACCAGCAGCGACTCGGCGTTGCGGCGCATGCGGGTGGCCAGGTGGTCGAGGCGGAACAGGTTGTCGAGCGTCTGGGTGCGGGTCTCGTCCCGCTCGAGGTCGGTGATGAAGTCGAGCTGGCGGCTGAGCAGGTTCTGGTTGCGGCGGGCCAGGTTGACGAACGCGTCGGCCACGTTGCGGCGCAGCAGTGCCTGGTCGACGGCCAGCGTCACGGCCGCCGACTGCACCTTGTTGAGCGTCTCGGCCACCGCGGCGACCTCGTCGCTGGAGCTGACCGTCACCGGCTCGATCTCGGGCACGACCACGTCCTCGCCCACCGGTGTCTCCAGCACGCTGCGCACGGCCAGGGGCAGGCGCCGCTCGGCCATCGTGATCGACTGGCGCGTCAGGTCCTTGAGCGGCCGGACGATCGAGCGGGACACGGCGACGATCGCCGCCACCGCGGCCAGGATCACCAGCGCCGCCGCCGCCAGGTACCCGCGGCTGCGGTTCTGGGCTGCCTGGTTCAGGTGGTCGGCCCGGTCCTGGACGATCTTGGAGACGTCCCGCAGGAAGCCGTAGTAGCTCTCGTCCTTCCGGAGCGAGATGCCTTTCAGCATCCCCTGCACGTCGACGTTGCCGGTGCGGATGAGCTTGGGGCCCATCTTCAGCAGGCCGGTGGCGTCGGTCTCCTCCTTGAGGTTCTCGCCGGCGGCCTCGTACGGCCCGGTGGCGAGCTGGAGCACCCTCTCGTGGCTGCGCAGCGAGGCGTCGACGGCGTCGGCGGCCCGGGCGATCTCGTCGGGGCCGGTCAGCCGGTGGTCCCCGGTGGTCGCGGTCAGCAGCGACAGCCGCACCAGCCGGGCCACCAGGTCGATCTCGCGGCCCGACCGGTCGATCAGCTCGACGCCCCGGCGCAGCTGCTCGTCCTCGATCTCGGTCGACAGCACGCTGTTGCGGTCGGACAGCAGCTGGACCAGCTCGGTGTAGTCGGTGAACGAGTTGTTGGCAGTCTCGTTGAAGAGGCTGACCGCCTTGGGGCCGTCGTAGGCGTCGACGGCGGCGCGCATCTTGGTGAGCCGGGACAGCTTGTCCATCGCCGGGCCGTAGATCCTGGCCGCGGTGCCGCCCTTGCGGGCCAGCTCATCGGTGAACGCCCGGCGGGCCGCGTCCGTCTCGGATCGGGCCTGCGCCATGCTGGACACCGGCAGCTGCACCGCCTTCTCCGAGCCGAGCAGCCACAGGCCGGTGAAGTTGCGCTCGTTCTGGAGCGCGGTGATGAGGCCCGACGGGCCGATCGACGCGGTGGCCAGGTCGGTCTGGCGCGCCACCTCCCGGGCGTCCCGCACGCTCTGGCCGACCTCGAGGCCGGCCACCAGCGCCAGGGCGGCGAGCGGCACCGCCAGAGCGGCGGCCAGCTTGGTCGTGATCGATACTCGTCGCCGCGCCATGGCAGCACGTCCTCCCCGGTACCCCCCGTCACGGGGTCGGGCTGGGAAGCGTCCGCGTCGACGTCCCCAGCCACCAGCCAGTCTCCGGCAAAGGTCGGGTTGCCGTCAAGAAAACGGCGCGCACAGTGTCAATTGCTTACCGACCGGCCCCTACGGAGGGTCACTGTCACGCCACGGCCTCCGCATCGTGGCCCGCGTCGGTAGCGGCGAACTGGGTCCGGTAGAGCTGTGCGTAGCGGCCGCCGGCGGCCAGCAGGTCGGGGTGCGTGCCCCGCTCGACGATGCGGCCGGCCTCGACCACGAGGATGAGGTCGGCCTCGCGGATCGTCGACAGCCGGTGGGCGATGACGATGGCGGTGCGGCCGGCCAGCGCGTCGGTCAGCGCTGCCTGCACCTCGGCCTCGGACGTCGAGTCGAGGTGGGCGGTGGCCTCGTCGAGCACGACGACGCGCGGCCGGGCCAGCAGCAGGCGGGCGATCGTGAGCCGCTGGCGCTCGCCCCCGGAGAAGCGGTAGCCCCGCTCGCCCACCACCGTGTCGAGCCCATCGGGCAGCGACTCGATCAGCGCCGCCAACCGGGCCGTGCGTAGAGCCGCCCACAGCTCGTCGTCGGTCGCCTCGGGCCGGGCGAAGCGCAGGTTCTCCCGCACCGAGTCGTGGAACAGGTGCCCGTCCTGGGTGACCAGGCCCAGCGTGGCGCGGATGGCCTCGAACGACAGGTCGCGCACGTCGACGCCCCCGAGGCGGACCGCACCGGCGTCCACGTCGTAGAGGCGGGGCGCCAGCGCCGCGATGGTCGACT
>DATFRN010000268.1:0-3372 GCA_035263165.1 Acidimicrobiales bacterium
GTCGGGGCTGGCCCGGAAGACCCCCTCCCGGATGTCGCTGTGCCGGGCCTGCCGGGGCAGGGCCGCGGCCTCGTCGAGTTCGGTGAACCCGTCGATGCGGTCGACCCGGAACAGCCGTACCGCCTCGGCGTGGCGGCACCAGGCCTCCAGGTACGCCCGGCCGTCGACGATCAGCACCCGCATCGGGTCGACGACCCGCTCGGTCGTCTCGTCCCGGGTGGCGGTGTAGTACGTGATCCGTAGCGCGTGCCGTCGCTCGACGGCCGTCCGGATGGTGGCCAGCCGGTCGGCGTCGCCCGGGATGCGTACCGCCACGGGTGCTTCGGCGATGTCGCCCGCCGCCGCCTCGATCTTGGCCAGGGCACGCTCGATCGCGTCGCGCTCCCCGATGCCGGGCATCTCGGCCAGCATCCGCAGCGCTACGACGAGCGCCAGGGCCTCGTCCGGGGTCAGCCGCAGCGGCCGGTCTATGCCGGCGTCGTAGGTCACGGTCACCCGGTCGCCGTCGAACGCCATGTCGATCAGGTCGCCGGGGCCGTACCCGGGCAGCCCGCAGACCCACAGCAGCTCGAGGTCCTCGCGCAGCTGCCGCTCGGTGACGTCGAGCTCCGCGGCGGCCTGGGACACCTCGATGCCGGGCCGGGCGAGCAGGTAGGGCACGAGATTGAGCAGCCGGGCGAGGCGGTCGGCGGCGGTTCCGGTGGGCATCAGCCGGCCCCGACCGTGGCGTCGGACCGGTCCTGGGCGGCGATGATCTCCCGCAGCCGGCAGATCACCGCCTCCCGTACCTCGGGCGGGTCCTGCACGACCACGTCGGAGCCGTAGCCGACCAGCCAGCGGGCCACCGAGTGGGCATCCGAGTAGGTGATCACGACCTGGTCGCCGCCACCGGCGGGGGTGACCGACTCGGCCCAGCGCCGGATGCCGGCGGCCCGGCCGGGCTTGATCAGCAGGGTCGCCTTCTGGGTGTGCTCGGGCGGCGCCGATCCGGACCAGCGGGCGACGTAGCTGATCAGGTCGAGCCGGGGCGGCGGCCGGTAGGCGCCCGGCGGGCCGACCGTGGTGACCTTGCTGACGATGCGGGAGAGCCGGAAGCAGCGCTCGGCGGCGCGGTCGAGGTCGTAGCCCACCACGTACCACCGCCCGCGCCAGCACACCACGCCCCAGGGCTGCAGCCGGCGGCTGGTGGACTGGTCGTGCTCGGGCACCCGGTAGTCGAAGGTGACCACCTGGCGCAGCCGGCTCGCGGCGGTGAGGGGCTCGAAGGCGCGGTCGACGACCAGCACCGGCTCGACGCCGAGGGTCGCCTGCGGGTCGACCTCGACACCGGCGGCGCGCAGCTTCGCCAGGCCCGAGGAGGCCGCCTCGGCCAGGCCCGCGTGCCGCCACAGCCGCGCCGCGATGCCCACCGCGGCGGCCTCGTCCGGTTCGAGGGGGATGTCGGGGAGCGCGTAGTCCCTGCGGGTGATGCGGTAGCCGGGCTCCGCGTCGAAGGCGCTGGACGTTCCGGTCTCCAGCGGCACGCCCAGCTCCCGCAGCTCGGCCTTGTCACGCTCGAACTTGCGCTGGAACGCCTCGTGGTCCTTGGCGTCGTGCGGGTTGTGCTCGTACCCGGGTACGGTCGCGGCGATCTGCGCGGCGGTCAGGTAACGCCGCGTGGACAGCAGGCAGATCACCAGATTGACCAGCCGTTCGGTGCGCACACGGGACACGAGACGACGCTAGCAGTCCGCGCGTCAGAACGGGTGTTCGGCACGGCACGCGATGTGCCGGATCCTGGGTGATCTCGGGAATACCCGTCCCGCCTTGTGGACAACGGCCGTGGGCTACGGTGGGCGGGTGATCCGCTGGCGGGAGGGTACGGTCACCGCGGTCCGCCGGCAGTGGCACGGCGCGGTCGAAGTCGACGTCGACGTCGTGGCACGTACGGGCGACGACCCCGCAACGGTGCCGGCGCTGGCCTACCCGGCACTCGTCGGCGAACCCGCCGTGGGCGACCGGGTGCTGCTCAACGTCTCCGCGGTGGCGTTGGGCCTAGGCACCGGCGGGTACGCCCTGGTCGTGGCGCTGCCCGACCGGCTGCCACCGGACACGACGACCCCTGGGCACGTGGTGAAGGCCCGCTACACGCCCTTGCAGCCGGTGGTGCTCGGGGTCGACGAGGAGTCCTCGCCGCACCGCGACATCATGCTGGCCGCCGCCGACCTGGGCGGGATGCCGGTGGTGGTGGCCGACCTGCATTCGGCGCTGCCGGCGGTGCTCGCAGGCGTCCACGCCAGCCGGCCGGGAGCCCGGGTGGCGTACGTGATGACCGACGGCGGGGCGTTGCCGGCGTGGTTCTCCCGTACCCTCGGCGGGCTGCGCGGGCACCTGGCCGGCGTGGTCACCGTCGGCCAGGCGTACGGCGGGGACCTGGAGGCGACCAATGTGCACGGCGGGCTGCTCGCCGCCCGGCACGTGCTCGGCGCCGAGGTGACCGTCGTGACGCAGGGCCCGGGCAACCTGGGTACGGGTACCGCCTGGGGTTTCTCCGGGACAGCCGCGGGTGAGGCGGTCAACGCGATCGCGGCGCTCGCCGGCCGGCCGGTCGGGTCGCTGCGCATCTCCGGCGCCGACGCCCGGGGCCGGCACCGCGGTGTGTCGCACCACTGCCTCACCGCGTACGGCCGGGTGGCGCTGGCCGCGGCGGACCTGGTGGTGCCGGCCGGGCTGGCGGAGCCGCTGGCCAGTGACGTCGCGGCGTCGGTCGAGCCGCTGACCGCCCGCCACAAGCTGGTCAGCGTCGACACGACCGGGCTGGACAGCGCACTCCGGGCCAGCCCGGTGCCGCTGTCGACGATGGGAAGGGGCCTCGACGCCGACCACGCCTACTTCATCGCGGCCGCGGCCGCCGGGCGGCACGCGGCCGCATTGCTGGACACCTGAGCGCGGCTCGTCGGTCGACGTGTCTGCGCGCGCCGCCGGGCCCCGGGCCATGATGGGCGGGTGAACACCGACCCTGCCGACACTCCACCGCCGGACGGGGTCCTTGACGCATTCGGCGGGTACGGCGACCCGGTGCGCCTCTCGGGTGGCCAGGGGCGGACCTGGCGCCGTGGCGACGTGGTGCTCAAACCGTCGGGGTTCGCCCCGGAGTCGAACTGGCGGGCGGACCGGCTGGACAACCTGCATCGGCAGCCGCCCGGCCGGATGCCGCGCCCGGTCCGGTTCGCACCCCCGGTCAGGCCACGTGGCGCTGCCGCGGGCGAATGGCTGGTCGAGGGCTGGGAGGGGTGGGAGGCGGTCGAGGGTGCGCCCGACCCCCGTCGGCTGGACGAGGTGCTCCGTGCGGGGCAGGACTTCGACGCCTTCTTCGCCGGGTTACACCGCCCG
>DATFRN010000269.1:0-2172 GCA_035263165.1 Acidimicrobiales bacterium
ATGCGGCACGTCGACCGGCGGCGGGGTGAGCGGCTCGCGGTCCTCGGCGAGGACGACGTGCGGGGTCTGGTCGAGGCGCTGGTCGTGCCCCTGGTCGAGGTGGTCGACGAGACCGCCGGCTGGTACGCCCGCTTCCTGGCCCGCACCCGCTGGGACCCCGCCGCCTGGCAGGTCGTGCTGGCCGGGCCGTCCACCGCCGGGTTCGCCGCCGCCATGCGCCGGCTCGACCGGGCGCTGCGGGACGGGCCCGGGCTCGACCCCGCCGTCCGCCGCAGCCGCCTCGACCAGCTGCTGACCCTGGTCGTCGGCACGCTGGCCGGCTGGGAGGGCGCCCCCGACCGGGGCGAGGCCCGCCTGGCCGCCCCCGCCCTCGCCGCCGAGCTGGTCGAGACCGGACTGGCCGTCCTCACCGCCCCCGCCCGCCAACCCGCCGGAGCCCCCGCATGACCGACACCGACACCGACACTGCCGCCCCCGCCCCAGCCCCCACCGCCGCCGATATGGCCGCGGCCGCCGCCACCGCCCAGCGCAACGGGCTGTTCGGCGACCACCGGGCCGGCCCGCGGGTCCCACGCCGGGTGCCCGAGGGCTGGGACGACCGCCCGTACACCCGCTTCGCCGTCCGCCCGCTGGCCCCCACGATCGGGGCCGAGATCGGCGGCGTGTCCCTCGACCGCCCCGTCGACGACGACCTGTTCGCCGAGCTCGACCGGGCGCTGCTGGAGTGGAAGGTCCTGTTCTTCCGCGACCAGGACGTCACCGGCCCCCAGCACACGGCGTTCGCCGCCCACTGGGGACCGCTCGAGTCGCACCCCTTCATCAAGGTCCGCCACGCCCAGCCCGACGAGCGGCCCGAGGTCGTGCGGTTCGAGAAGGGGCCCAAGCTCGGAGGCTACGAGAACGTGTGGCACAGCGACGTGACCTGGCGGGAGTGCCCGTCGCTCGGCTCCGTGCTGCGGGCCATCGAGGTGCCCGAGGTGGGCGGCGACACGCTGTTCGCCGACATGGCGGCCGCCTACGACGGCCTCGACGACGAGACGAAGGCCCGCATCGACGGTCTCACCGCGGTCCACGACTGGCTGTCGACGTTCGGGCTGGGCATGGACGAGGCCACCCGCGCGGCCCTGCGGCCCGACTTCCCGGCGGCCGAGCACCCGGTCGTCCGCACCCACCCCGAGACCGGCCGCCGCACCCTGTACGTCAACCGGGCCTTCACGCAGCACCTGGTGGGCGTGCCGGACGACGAGGGCCGGGCCCTGCTGGAGCGCCTGTGGGCCCAGGCCACGTTCCCCGAGTACCAGTGCCGCTGGCACTGGCGGGCCGGCGACGTGGCGTTCTGGGACAACCGCTCGACCCAGCACTACGCCTCGTCCGACTACTTCCCCCAGCGCCGGATCATGGAGCGCATCACGGTCGTCGGCGACCGCCCGGCCTAGGCGGCGCCGCCGACACGCGGTGGTACACACTGGAGGCGGCGACCGGAATCGAACCGGTGTACAGGGCTTTGCAGGCCCTTGCCTAAACCACTCGGCCACGCCGCCGTGAGGCGGTCACCTTAGCCGGAAGCCCGGGCCGGCCGGCCCTTGCCCATCAAACGTTCGTTTGGGAGACTGGCCGGCATGACGCTCGCCGAGGGAACCGCCGACCGCCCGACGACCGCCCCCGCTCCCCCGCCGCCGATGCCGATCGACGTGCTCGACCCCCGGTTCTACGACGACCCGTGGGACGCCTACCGGTGGCTGCGGGCCACCGCCCCGCTGTGGTGGGACGCCCGCAACGAGCTGTGGGTCGTGTCCCGCCACGAGGACGTCAGCCACATCAGCCGCCACCAGGAGCTGTACTCGGCGGCCCAGGGCGTGCGGCCCAAGGTGCCGGCGCCGATGTCGATCATCTCGATGGACGACCCCGAGCACACCCGCCAGCGCCGGCTGGTCAACAAGGGGTTCACCCCCCGCATGGTCCGCCAGCTGGCCGACCACATCCGGGAGCTGTCCAACCAGATCATCGACGAGATCGCGGCCCGGGGCACCTGCGACTTCGTCGAGGACTTCGCCATCCACGTCCCGCTCATCGTGATCGCCGAGCTCATGGGCCTCGACCCCGACCAGCGCCGGGCCCTCTACCGCTGGAGCGACGCCATGATGGCCGGCGACGGCCACACCGAGGCCGACG
>DATFRN010000270.1:0-7726 GCA_035263165.1 Acidimicrobiales bacterium
CGCCTCGGTCTCGTTGTCGACCGCCGAGGTGGCCTCGTCCAGCACGAGCAGGGGCGGGTCCTTGAGGATTGCCCGTGCGATCGACAGTCGCTGGCGTTGGCCCCCGGACAGCTTCTGGCCCCGCTCGCCGACGATGGTGTCATAGCCGTCGGGGAGCTCGGTGATGAAGTCGTGGGCCTCGGCGAGGCGGGCGGCGCGCTCGAGCTCGTCGTCGGTGGCGGCTGGGCGGCCGTAGGCGAGGTTCTCGCGGACCGTGCCCTGGAAGAGGAACACGTCCTGGCCGACGTAGCCGATGGCCTGGCGCAGCTCGGCCAGGGGGACGTCGTCGATGTCGACGCCGTCGAGGGTGATGCGGCCGGCGGTGGCTTCGTACAGCCGCAGCAGGAGCTTGACGACCGTCGACTTGCCGGCGCCGGTGGCGCCGACGATGGCGTGGGTCTCGCCGGCGGGGACGACCAGGTCGAAGCCGTCGAGGACCTTGCGGCCGGGCTTGTGGGTCGGGCCGTAGGCGAAGGTGACGTCGTCGAACCTCACCTGGCCGGTGACGGGCTGGGGGAGGGTGCCGGTGCCGTCGATGATGGTGGGCTCGACGGCCAGCAGATCCAGGATGCGGCGGGTCGACGCCATGGCTCGCTGGTAGAGGTCGAACGTCTCGCCCAGGCGGGTGAGGGGCCAGAGGAGGCGCTGGGTCATGTACACGAGGACGGAGAACAGGCCGACCTCGAGGGTGCCGTTGAGGGCGGCGTGCCCGCCGACGACGAGTGTGATGGTGAAGGCGGCCAGGATGGCCATGCGGATGAGAGGGATGAACGCTGACGACAACTTGATGGCTTGGCGATTGGCCTGGCGGTAGTCCTCGCTGGCGGCGCCGACCCGCTCGGACTCGCGGTCCTCGGCGGTGAACGAGCGGATGGTGGCGATGCCGGCGACGTTGTTGGCCAGGAGGGCGCCGAGGTCGCCGGCTGCCGTGCGGACGTCGGTGTAGCGGGGCTCGAGGCGGCGCTGGTAGCGGATCGATGCCCAGACGATGAGTGGAATAGGGAGGAATGCGACAACGCCCAGGATGGGCGCCACGGCGAAGAACACGACACCGACGAAGATCACGTTGACGAGCGTGCGGATGAGCTCGTTGGCCCCCATGTCGAGGAAGCGCTCGAGCTGGTTGACGTCATCGTTGAGGATGGTGAGCAGCCCGCCGGTCGACTGGTCCTCGAACCAGGCCAGCTCGAGGCGTTGGACGTGGCGGTACGCGTCCATGCGGGCCTCGTGCTCGATGGTCTGGGCCAGGTTGCGCCAGAGGACGTTGGCGACGTACTCGCTCCCGGACTCGATCAGCCAGACGACGACGTTGATGACCGCCAGGGCCAGGAGCTGGGCGTAGCGGTCCTCGATGCCGAGGGCTTTGCCGACGATCGAGTCGCTGCCGCGGACGACGACGTCGACGGCGGCGCCGATGAGGAGCTCCGGCATGACGTCGGCCAGCTTGTTGATGACGCTGAAGGCGATGGCGGCGCGGGCCGTGCGGCGGTTGCCGCCCGCGTAGTGCCACAGGCGGACCAGTGGGGGGCGGGGGTCTGGGGTCGTGCCGGACTCCGCCATCAGCTCGGCGACCTCGGGGTACTCGGTGCCGGGGTCGGGGTCGGTCGGTGGGGCGTCGTCGGCGGTGGTGGCGATCGTGTCCGGCTCGGGAGGGGCGGCGGGGCGCCGGCGGCGGCTCATGGGGGACGAGGCTACGGCCGGTTCGCGCGAACGCCCTCGGGGGTTTGGGGTTGACATGGCGAGAGTTGTTAGGGGAGCCTAACTCCGAGCCGGACCGCCGGGAGGGACGAGTGAGCGACGACGACCACGACCACGAGGACACGGCGTTCGGGGGTGTCTGTCCCGTGCGTTGGATGGTGGAGGACATCGGTCGCTTCCTGGCCGGGGACGACGCGCCTCCGGCGGAGGTCGGGCGGGCGGGGCGGCAGGCCGTCGGTCGGGCGGCCGACGAGGTGCACGACCTGCTGCGCAGCGCCTACGCCGCCTACGAGGTCGTGGCGACCGAGCTCCGGCTGGCCGGGCCGGCGCGGGGGTTCCGGCGGAGCGTGTTCGCCGTGTCGCCCACGCCGGTGGCGCTGATGCTGCTGTGCATGCGGATGTGCGACGTCGGGGACGACGTCACCGTCCTGCAGCACACCGCGGCGCGGGGGTCGACCACGCGTACCGCCGCCTGGCCCTTCGGGCTCGCCGTGGCCGAGGAGCTGACCCGGCCGCCGGCGAGCGAGGCCCTGCCCCTGCCCGACGGGCTCGACGTGTGACCTCGGCGCCGGCGCCAGCGCGCCACGCCGGCCACCGGCACTGCGGCTACATCGTGCGCCAGGGCCGCTCGAACGGGAGGCGCCACGCCCGGGGGGCGACGAGCTGGTGGATCGCGTTCGGGCCCCACGAGCCCGGGGCGTAGGCGCGGACCGGCGGCGGGTTGTCGAGCAGCGGGGTCGACTGCTCCCACAGGCGCTCGATCCCGTCGGCGTTGGTGAACAGCGTGTGGTCCCCGACCATGGCGTCGTAGATCAGCCGCTCGTACGCCTCCAGCACGTCACCCGACCGGCCGGTCTCGTGCAGGGCGAACTGGAGGCTCAGCTTGTCCAGCTTCATCCCCGGCCCCGGGCGCTTCCCGTAGAACGACAGCGACAGCTTCGACGCGTCCGCCAGGTCGAACGTCAGGTGGTCCGGCCCCTGGCCGCCCACCCCCGACCCCGGCGGGAACATCGTCCGGGGCGGCTCCCGGAAGGCGATCGAGATGATCCGGGCCCCCTCGGCCATCCGCTTCCCGGTCCGCAGGTAGAACGGCACCCCCGCCCAGCGCCAGTTGTCGATCTCGCACCGCAGGGCGATGAACGTCTCGGTCTCGGAGTGCTGCGCCACCCCCGGCTCGTCCACGTACCCCTGGTACTGGCCCCGCACCACGTCCGCCGGCTGGATGGGCAGCAGCGACCGGAAGACCTTGTTCTTCTCCTCGCTGATCGGCCCCGGCGCCAGCTCGGTCGGCGGCTCCATGGCCGTGAACGCCAGCACCTGCATGAGGTGCGTCACCACCATGTCCCGGTAGGCGCCGGTCTTCTCGTAGAACGCCACCCGCGACTCCAGCCCCAGCGTCTCGGGCACGTCGATCTGCACGTGGTCGATGTGCACCCGGTTCCAGATCGGCTCGAACAGCCCGTTGGCGAACCGGAACGCCAGGATGTTCTGCGCCGCCTCCTTGCCGAGGAAGTGGTCGATCCGGAAGATCTGCTCCTCCCGGAACGTCTCGTGCAGCGAGTCGTTGAGCTCCTGGGCGGTGGCCAGGTCGGTCCCGAACGGCTTCTCCATCACGATGCGCGACCGCTCGACCAGGTCGGCCGCCCCCAGCATCGACACGACCTCCAGCGCCGCGCCCGGCGGCACGCTCAGGTAGTGCAGCCGGTGGGTGTCGCCGCCCAGCGACGCCTCGGCCTTGCCCACCGCCTCGGCCAGCGCGGCCGGGCCGGAGTCCTGGGGGACGAAGCTGAGCGTCTCGTCGAACGACGCCCGCCGGTCGTCGGGCACCTCGTCGGGCGTGAACTTCTCGCACGCCTGATGCGCCATGATCCGGAACGTCTCGTCGTCGATGTCGTCGAGCGACGTCCCCACGATCCGCATCTCCGGCACCAGCCCGGCCTTGGACAGCCGCAGCAGTCCGGGCAGCAGCTTGCGCCGGGCCAGGTCGCCGGTGGCCCCGAACAGCACGACCACGTGCGGCTTCAGCGGCAACATCAACCGGGAGCTGACGTCGTGCGGGTCGGAGCGGGCGCCCGTCGCGCCGGAGGCCACCACCGCCACCAGGCTACGGCGGCGGCGTTGCGGGCGCGTGTCCGTCGCCGGAGCAGCGTGTGAACGGCGGGCTACCGTCACAAGGGATGACAGCAACGACCCTCGTGCGCCTCGGGCCGGACAGCAGCGACGCCGACGTCGCCGCCAGCCTCGACGAGCACGGGTACGCGCTGATCGAGGGCCTGCTCGACCCCGCCGACGTCGCCGCCCGCCGGGCCGGCCTCGACGACCTGTTCGCCGCCACGCCGACGGGCCGCAACTTCTTCGAGGGCTTCCACACCCAGCGCATCTACGCCGTCTACGCCAAGACCCGGGCCTTCGACGACCTCGCCGTCCACCCCCGCCTGCTCGCCGCCCTCGACCACGCCCTCGGCCCGCACTACCAGTTCTCGGCGCCGGTCGCCCTGCGCATCGGCCCGGGCGAGAAGGCCCAGGTCCTCCACCGGGACGAGGACGTCTACCCGATCCCCCGGCCCCACCCGCCCGTGGTGGTCAACAGCATGTGGGCGCTGTGCGACTTCACCGAGGAGAACGGCGCCACCCGCCTGATCCCCGGCAGCCACCGCTGGCCCGAGGACCGGCGCCCGGCCGAGGACGGCAGCGAGACCATCGGCGCCGCCATGCCGGCCGGCTCGGTCCTCATCTACCTCGGCGGGCTCTGGCACGGCGGCGGCGCCAACACCACCGACCGGCCCCGCCCCGGCCTGATCCTCGAGTACGTCGTGTCGTGGCTGCGGCCCCAGGAGACCCAGCTCGTCGCCGTGCCCCCCGAGGTCGCCAGCCGGCTACCCGAGCGGCTCCAGGAGCTGCTCGGCTACAACGTCTACCCGCCGTTCCTCGGCTACGTCGACGGGCGCCACCCCCGCCGCTACCTCAGCCCGCACCCTCCCGGGTGATCGCCCGCTCCTCGATCACGTAGTGGTGGACCAGGCCGGCGAGCACCGCGCCGGCGATGGGCGCCAGCCAGAACAGCCACAGCTGCTCCAGCGCGTCGCCCCCGACGAACAGCGCCGGGCCGGTCGAGCGGGCCGGGTTCACCGACGTGTTGGTGACCGGGATGCTGATGAGGTGGATCAGCGTCAGCGCCAGGCCGATCGACAGCGGGGCGAACCCGATCGGCGCGTCCCGGCCCGTGACCCCGAGGATGACGATGAGGAAGAAGAACGTCATCACGACCTCGGCCACCAGGGCAGCCCAGAAGTCGTAGCCGCCGGGTGACAGGTTGGCCCACCCGTTGACGGCCAGGTTGCTGTCGCCCGGTCCGGTGCCGAGGTGGAAGCTGTCGATCCCGTTGGCGATGACGACCAGGATCCCGGCCCCCAGGATCGCCCCGACGACCTGGGCCACGATGTAGGCGATCGCCTCCCGCACCTCGATGCGCCGGGCGGTCAGCACGCCGAGCGTGACCGCCGGGTTGAAGTGCCCGCCCGAGATGTGGCCGAAGGCGTAGGCGCCCGTGACCACGGTGAGGCCGAAGGCCAGGGCCACGCCCACCAACCCGATGCCGAGGTTGGTGTCGGGCATGAAGTTGGCGGCCAGGACGGCGGCGCCGCAGCCCCCCAGCACCAGCCACAGGGTTCCGAGCCCCTCGGCGATCAGCTTGCGTTGCAGGGACATGTCTCCTCCAGGGGTAGGTCGGGCCCGGCGACCACGGCGAGTGCCGCTAGTCTCACGCCGATGGCGGCACCGGCGGTGGACCCCCGGGACCCGGGGAGCGCCGCCCCGCCCGCGGTGGGGTTCGTCGGCCTGGGCCACATGGGCGCGCCCATGGCGGGGCACCTGGTCGGCTGGCCCGGCGGGCTGCTCGTGTGCGACGCCCGGGCGGCGGCGATCGCACCGCTGGTCGCCGGCGGGGCGGTGGAGGCCCCGTCGCCCCGGGCGCTGGCCGAGCGGGCCGGGCTGGTGTCGGTCATGGTGCGGGACGACGTCGAGGCCCGCGAGGTCGTGCTCGGCGACGACGGCCTGCTGTCGGGCGCCCAGCCGGGCACGGTGGTGGCGATCCACTCGACGATCCGCCCCGACACGGCCCCCGAGCTGGCCCGCCAGGCGGCGCCCTACGGCGTGGCCATCGTCGACGCCCCGGTCAGCGGCGGGATCGGCGGCGCCCACGAGGGCAGCCTGGCCGTCATGGCCGGCGGCGCCCCCCAGCCCGTGCGCCGCATCACGCCGGCGATCGAGCGGTGGGCGGGCCTGGTCGTGCACGTCGGCCCGGCGGGCGCCGGCACCCGGGCCAAGCTGGCCCGCACGCTGGTCCAGTACGTCGCCTACGCCGCGGCCGGCGAGGCCCGGCGGCTGGCCGAAGCGGCCGGCATCGACCTGTCGGCGCTGGCCGAGGTCGTGCGCCAGTCCGACGCCACGCTGGGCGGTCCGGCGGCGGTGATGCTGCGGGACACGGCCGCGCCCCTGTCCCGGGCCGACGAGTGGTACGGGCCGCTGGCGCGGGTGCGGGACCAGGGCGAGACCGACCTCGCGCTGGCGGTGACGCTCGGGCGGGAGCTCGGGATCGAGCTGCCTCTGGCCGAGGCCGCCCGCGAGCGGCTGGCCGACGGGCTCGGCGTTCCCCACGACTGAGCCGGCGGCGCACCGGGAGCGGGAGGACCGTCACGGACGGGCCCGGCTGGCCTAACGTCGGCCGTGGACGGGCACGCCGTCCACCCGACTCGCCCCGGGAGGTCGCCCATGCCGGCAGCGCGCCGCGGCCCGGCCCGCTGGCTGACGTTGATCGTCGCCGTCGCCGGCGCGCTGGCGGTCCTCGGCCTGGTCGCCTGGTGGCCCCGGGGCGATGCCCCCGACGTGGGCCAGCCCACCCGCTTCGTCGACGCCACCGTGCGGTCGGTCACGTCCTCGACCTGCGACGGCGACCCGTGCCGGATTCTCACGGTCCGGCTGACCTCGGGTTCCGCCAAGGGCCGGGAGGCGGAGGTGCGGGTGACCGCCGCCGACGGCGCCGTCCCCGACCTCGACCGGGGCGACAAGGTGGTGCTGCACGACAACCCCAGCGCACCCGACGACTTCCGCTACAGCTTCAGCGACCAGCAGCGGACGGCGCCGCTGTGGTGGCTGCTCGGCGGGTTCGTGGTGGCGGTGGTGGTGATCGGGCGGTGGCCCGGGGTGCGGGCCCTGGCCGGGCTGGCGGTGGGGCTGGTCGTGCTGGCGGCGTTCCTGGTGCCGGCGCTGTTGCGGGACCACCCGGCCGTGCCGGTCGTGCTCGCGGCCGGGGCGGTGATCGGGTTCGTGGCGCTGTACCTGGCCCACGGGTTCAACATCGGGACCACGATCGCCGTGGCCGGGACGCTGGTGAGCCTGGCCATCACCGCCGGGCTGGCGCTGCTGGCGGTGGAGGCGACCCGGCTCACCGGGCTGGGCGACACGGTGGGCGGGCTGCGGCTGCCGGACGCCCTCGACGTGCGGGGCCTGCTGGTGGCCGGGATCGTGGTGGGCGCGCTCGGCGTGCTCGACGACGTGACGGTGAGCCAGGTGTCGATCGTGGCCTCGCTGCGGCGGGCCAACCCGGGGCTGCGGGGCCGGCTGCTCTACCGGGAGGCGACCACCGTCGGCCGGGACCACATGGCCTCGACGGTCAACACGCTTGTCCTGGCGTACGCCGGGGCGTCGCTGCCGCTGCTGCTCCTGGTGGCGGGGGCGGGGGCGCCGCTGGGGCGGGTGCTGTCGAGCGAGCTGCTGGCGGTCGAGATCGTGCGGATGCTGGTGGGGTCGATCGGGCTGATCCTGGCCGTGCCGGTGACGACCGCCCTCGCCTCCGCCGTGCTGGCCCCCGGCGGGGGGAGCGAGGCGCACAGCTACGGCCGCATCGGCCGGGACCCGATTGCCGACGGCGGTGGCATCGAGGGCCCGCGCCCGGCCCACCACGCCTCGACCTCGCCGGGCCGGCTCCGCC
>DATFRN010000271.1:0-8075 GCA_035263165.1 Acidimicrobiales bacterium
GCCCGGAACGTGGCCCGCTCGCTGGCCACCGCCACGTCGGCCAGCATGGCGATCATGAGCCCGCCGCCCTGGGCGATGCCGTTGACCGCGCACACCACCGGCTTGGGCGACCGCCGGATCGTGTCGAACGGCGTGTTGTCCATGGCCAGCAGGGTGGGCAGGTCGGCCCAGCCGTCGTCGTTGGTGCCGCCCATGTCGCCGCCGGGGATGAACACGTCGCCGGTCCCCGTGACGAGCAGGCCGGCCAGCGACCGGTCCCGGTTGACGTGGTCGACCGCGTAGCGCAGCCCGAAGTACATGGCCGGCGACAGCGCGTTGCGCATCGCCGGCCGGTCGACCACCACGTGGGCGAGCGGGCCGTGGCGCTCGAACCGCAGGTGGGGCGTCCCCAGCCAGTCGCCCTCGGGCGGTCGGGGCAGATCGTCCACGTCACCCTCCACTTTGAACCGTCGTTCAGACTACTGTATGCCGCCATGAGCGAGCGGGGGGCCATCACCGACGAGGGCGTCGCCCGCCTCCGGGCCCGCATCGGCATCCCCGAGCCCCACCCCCGCCCGCCCCACTACACGGAGCCCACGACCGACGTCTTCCGCCACGTCGCCGAGGCCTACGGCGACGACAACCCGCTGTGGTGCGACCCGGACTACGGCGCCGAGACCGTGTGGGGCGGGCCCATCGCCCCGCCCCCGCTGGTCGGCGGCGACACGCTGGTGGGCGAGGACGAGGTGACCGAGGTGGCGCCCGACCGGCGCGACCTGATGAAGGGCGACCCGCTGCGGGGCGTCCACGCGTTCTACTCGGCCAGCGCCCGGGAGTGGTGGGCGCCGCTGCGCCCCGGCCAGCGGGTCACCCGCCGCAACGCCCTGGTCGGCGTGCTCGACAAGCCGAGCGATTTCGCCGGCCGGGCCGTCCACGAGTGGACCGGCCAGGTCTTCCGGGTGGCCGGCGGGCCCCTGCTCGCCGCCCAGTACCGGCTGATGATCCGCACCGAGCGGTCCAAGGCCCGCGAGCGGGGCCGCGACGACGACGTCGACCTGGCCGCCTACGCCGACGACGAGATCGCCGCCATCGAGGCCCAGTACGCCGCCGAGCGGGCCCGGGGCGCCGAGCCCCGCTGGTGGGAGGACGTGGCCGAGGGCGACACGGTCGGCCCGATGGTCAAGGGGCCGCTCACCGTCACCGACATCGTGTGCTGGCACGTCGGCATGGGCATGGGCCTGTACGGCGTGGCCGCCCTGCGCCTGGCCGCCCGCAACCGGGCCCGCATCCCCCGCTTCTTCCACCGCGACGACCAGAACGTGCCCGACGTGATGCAGCGGGTCCACTGGGACCCCGAGTTCGCCCGCCGGTCCGGCAACCCCACCACCTTCGACTACGGCCGCATGCGGGAGACCTGGCTCGTCCACCTGTGCACCGACTGGATGGGCGACGACGCCTGGCTGTGGAAGCTCGACTGCGAGTTCCGGCGGTTCAACTACGTGGGCGACACCCAGTGGCTGTCGGGCACCGTGACCCGCCGCTACCTGGCCGACGGCGACCGCCCGGCCGTCGACCTCGACCTGGCCGCAACCAACCAGCGGGGCGAGGTCACCACCCCCGGCCACGCCACCATCCTCCTGCCCAGCCGGGCCAGGGGCCCGGTCCGGCTGCCCGACCCGCCGGGCGGCGCCACCGACCTGCAGGGCGCGCTCGACGCCGTGGCCGCGGGGTACGCCGGTGGCTGACGGCCTGCGCACCGCCCAGGACGGCCCGATCCTGCGGCTCACGCTCGACCGGCCGGCCAAGCGCAACGCCCTCGACGAGGCCATGATCGCCGGGCTGGTCGACGCCCTCGACGCCGCCGGCCGGGACGAGTCGGTGCGGGCGATCGTGCTGGCGGGGGAGGGCGAGCACTTCTGCGGCGGCGCCGACATCGTGGCCCGCAACGCCGCCGAGCCCGGCGCCCCCCGCCCCCGGGTGGGGTCGATCCAGCGCCGGCTGCCGTCGCAGGCCCACCGGCTGGTGGCGCTGGTGCTGTCGGTGCAGGTGCCGGTCGTGTGCCGGGTCCAGGGCTACGCGGCCGGGATCGGGTTCCACCTGGCCCTGGCGGCCGACATCACGGTGGCGGACGAGGGCGCCCGGTTCTGGGAGCCGTTCGCCGCCCGCGGCTTCACCCCGGACAGCGCCGGCACCTGGCTGCTGCCCCGCCGGGCCGGGATGGTCCGGGCCCGCGAGCTGCTGCTGCTCGGGCGCGAGCTGACGGGGACCGAGGCCGCCGAGTGGGGCCTGGTCCACGCCGCGGTCCCGGCCGCCGACCTCGACGGGACCGTCGAGGACCTGGCCGCCCGGCTGGCCGCCGGCCCCACCGTCGCGCTCGGGCTGGCCAAGTGGCTGCTCGACGCCGGCCAGTCGGCCGACCTCGACGCCCACCTCCGGAACGAGGCCATGGCGCTCGAGCTGTCGTCCCGCAGCGAGGACTTCCGCGAGGGCCTCGCCGCCTTCCGCGACAAGCGGCCCCCGAGGTTCACCGGCCGATGACACCCGCCGAGGCCGCCGCCTTCGCCCGCGCCTGGGTGGGGGACAACGTGCCCACCGCCTGGCGGGAGGCCGCCGACCGGGGCGGCGCCGCCGCCATCCGGGAGGTCCGCAGCCGGCGGGACTACGAGGCCTGGTACCCGGCGTTCGGGGCGTCGGGCCTGGTCGCACCGACCTGGCCCGAGGCCTACGGCGGCCTCGACCTCAGCCCCGAGGCGGCCCGGGCGGCCGAGGCCGAGCTGGCCCCCTACAACCTGGGCCGGCTCAACCCGCTCGGACTCAACCTGGCGGCCCCCGCCCTGTTCGCCCACGGCACCGAGGACCAGCGCCGGCGCTTCCTCCCGCCGATCGTGCGCAACGAGGAGGTGTGGTGCCAGCTCTTCTCCGAGCCGGGCGCCGGCTCCGACCTGGCCTCGCTGGCCACCCGGGCCGAGCGGGACGGCGGGGGCTGGGTCCTCACCGGCCAGAAGGTGTGGACCACCTGGGCCCACCTGGCCGACTTCGGCGTCTGCCTGGCCCGCACCGACCCCGACGTGCCCAAGCGCCGGGGCCTGACCTACTTCGTGGTGTCCATGCGGGCGGCCGGTGTCGACGTCCGGCCCCTGCGCCACATGGGGGGCGAGGTCGACTTCAACGAGGTCTACCTGGACGGCGTCCGGGTGCCGGACTGCCACCGCATCGGCGAGGTGGGCGAGGGCTGGGCGGTGGCCGGCGCCACCCTGTCCGGCGAGCGCCAGATGGTGGCGGGCGCCGGGTCCGGGGGCGTCGACCGCATCGGCGGCGGCAGCGCCGCCCGCCTGCTGGCCCGGGCCGCCGGCCGCGACGCCGCCACCCGCCAGCGCATCGTCGCCCTCTACGCCGAGGAGCGCATCCGCGACTGGACCAACCGCCGGGTGCGGGCCGGGCTGAAGGCCGGCCGCCCGCCCGGCCCGGCCAGCTCGATCGGCAAGGTCCACCAGGGCGGGCTCAACCAGCGCATCCAGGACCTGGCCGTCGACCTGCTGGGCCCGGCCGCCACCGCCTGGGAGGGCGACGAGGCGCCCTACGAGGTCGCCGGCATGCTCCGCAGCCGGGCCAACACGATCGAGGGCGGCACCACCGAGGTGAACAGGAACATCGTGGGGGAGCGGGTCCTGGGCCTGCCCCGCGAGCCCGACCCCTGGCGCGCCGCCCCGTGGCGGGAGGTGCCCCGCAGTTGAGCTACGCCGCCCTGCGGGTCGAGCGCCGGGGCCCGGTCGGCTGGCTCACCTTCGCCCGGCCCGAGGTGGGCAACGCCCTCGACGCCACCGGCCTGGCCGAGCTGGAGGCCGCCTGGGCCGAGCTGGAGGCCGACCCCGCCGTCCGGGTGATCGTCAACACCGGCGAGGGTGCCGCCTTCCAGACCGGGCTCGACGTGGCCCAGCTCAGCAAGGACCGGGCCGCCCTGCGGGAGCAGTCCCGCCGCACGCGCGACGCCGAGCTGCGGCTCACGGCCTGGCACTGCGGGGTGACCAAGCCGGTCATCGCCGCGGTCAACGGCACCTGCGCCGGCGGCGGGCTGCACTTCGTGGCCGACGCCGACATCGTCATCGCCGCGGCCGGCGCCACGTTCCTCGACCCCCACACCTCGATCGGCCAGGTCAGCGCCTACGAGACGATCGCGCTGGTGCGCAAGTCGCCGATGGAGCCGATCCTGCGCATGGCGCTGGCCGGCCGCCACGAGCGCATCACCGCCGCCCGCGCCCGCCAGCTGGGCATCGTCAGCCAGGTCGTCGACCCGCCCGAGCGGCTGGCCGGGGAGGCGCAGGCGCTGGCCGAGCTCATCGCCCGCCGCGACCCGGCCCTGCTGGCCGCCACCAAGCGCGCCCTGTGGGCCGCGCTCGAACGAGGAGCCTCCGAGTGACCTTCGCCTACTCGACCTACGAGACGCTGCTCGTCGAGCGGCGCGGGCCGGTCGGCTGGCTGATCAACAACCGCCCCGACCAGCTCAACGCCATGAACAGCGCCATGCGGGACGAGTTCGCGCTGGCCTGGGACGAGCTGGAGGCCGACCCCGACGTGCGGGTGATCGTCCACACCGGCGAGGGGCGGGCCTTCCAGACCGGCGTCGACGTCGCCGAGATCGCCTCGGACGGCATCGGCATGGAGCGCTACCGCCAGTCGGCGGAGGACTTCGACTTCCACTTCACCGCCTGGCACCAGGGGGTGACCAAGCCGGTCATCACCGCGGTCAACGGCATCTGCGCCGGGGGCGGGTTCCACTGGGTGGCCGACGCCGACATCGTCATCGCGGCGAGCGACGCCCAGTTCTTCGACCCCCACACCTCGATCGGCCAGGTGGTGTCGCTGGAGGCCATCGGGCTGATGCGCAAGATGCCGGTCGAGGCGGTCATGCGCATGGCCTTCGTCGGCCGCCACGAGCGGATGCCGGCCTCGCGGGCCTACGAGCTCGGCATGATCAGCCAGGTGGTCGACCCGCCCGAGCGGCTGCGCGACGAGGCCCAGGCGCTGGCCGAGACCGTGGCCCGCAACAGCCCGGCGGCCATGGCCGCCACCAAGCGGGCGCTGTGGCGGGCGTTGGAGATGGGCCTGACCGACGCCTGCAAGGCCGGCGCCAAGGACCTGGCGTCGCTGTGGGGCCATCCCGACCAGACCGAGGGGCCGCTGGCCTTCGCCGAGAAGCGCGAGCCCCGCTGGCTGCCGCCGGCACCGCCGGCACCGTCGTCGTGACCGCGGCCTCGCTCGCCGACCTGCTGTTCGCGCCCGACCCCCCGGTGGGGGACGGGGACCCGGTGCTGTACGTGGGCGACGAGGTCCGCACCTGGGGGGACCTGCGGGCCCGGGCCGAGGCGGTCGCCGCGGGCGTCGAACCCGGCCGCCCGGTGCCGGTGATGCTGCCCAACGGCGCGGAGCTGGTGGCCACGCTGTTCGGCGTGTGGCGGGGCGGGGGCGTGTACGTGCCGCTCAACCCCCGGCTCGGGCCCGACGACCTGGCCCACGCCCGGGCCGACGCCGAGGCCGCCGCCGCCGACCTGCCGCCCGACGCCGCGCTCATCCAGTTCACCTCGGGCACCACGGGGTGGCCCAAGCCGGTGGTGCTCACCCACGGCGGCGTGCTCACCCTGCTCGACGGCGTGATCGCCAAGCTGCGGGGCGGCGGCCGGCCGGCCGGCGGGCGCCCGCCCATGCCCAACCTGATCCCCGTGTCGCTGTCCCTGTGGGCCGGGATCTACAACGTGCTGTTCGCCCTGCGGGTGGGGGCGCCGGTGGTGGTGATGGACGGCTTCGACCCGGTCGAGCTGGCCACGCTGGTCCGCCGGCACGACATCCGATCGACCGTGCTGCCCCCGGCGGCCATGGTCGCCCTGGTCGACGACCCCCGGGTGAGCGACCTGGCGCCGCTGCGCTACGTGCGCAGCATCACCGCCCCGCTGTCGCCCCTCCAGGCCCGCCGGTTCCGGGACCGGTTCGGCATCGCCGTGCTCAACAGCTACGGCCAGACCGAGATCGGGGGCGAGATCGTGGGCTGGAACGCGGCCGACTCCCGGGACTTCGGCGAGGCCAAGCTCGGCTCGGTCGGCCGGCCCCACGCCGGGGTCGAGGTGCGGACCGCGGCGTCGGGCGAGCTGGAGGTCCGCACCCCGGCCCGGGCCGCCGGCGACCTGTCCGACCGGCTGACCCCCGACGGCTGGTTCCGCACCGGCGACGTCGGCCGGGTCGACGGGGACGGCTTCGTGTGGGTCGAGGGGCGGCTCTCCGACATGATCAACCGGGGTGGCCTCAAGGTGCACCCCGACCAGGTCGAGGAGGTGCTGCGGCTCGACCCCGGGGTCGCGGACGCCGCGGTGGTGGGGGTGCCCGACGACCGGCTGGGCGAGGTCCCCGTCGCCTTCGTGGTGCCGGCGGCGGGCCGCCTTGCCCCGACATCTGACGGTCTGTCAGGTTTGTGCCGGGCGCACCTGGCCCCGTACAAGGTCCCGGTGCGCTTCGAGGTGGTCGACGCCCTGCCCCGCAACGAGGTGGGGAAGCTGCAGAGGGCGCTGCTGAAGGGGAGCGGGACGTGAGGCTGAAGGAGACGCCGGAGGAGCGGGAGTTCCGGGCCGAGCTGCGGGCCTGGCTCGACGAGGTCCTGCCCACCCTGCCCCCCGAGCCGCCGTTCGAGGACTGGCCGGCCAAGCGGGCCTACGACACGGGCTGGCAGCGGCGGCTCCACGACGCCGGCTACGCCGGGATCTCGTGGGCCAGGGAGTACGGCGGCCGGGGCGCCACGCCGTCCGAGGAGCTGATCTTCCTGGAGGAGACCGAGCGGGCCGGCGCCCCCTACGTCGGCTGCAACTTCGTGTCGACCCTCCACGCCGGCCCCACGATCGCCGCCGAGGGCACGCCCGAGCAGCGGGCCCGCTACCTGCCGCCGATCCTGCGGGGCGACAACGTGTGGTGCCAGGGTTTCTCCGAGCCGGGCGCCGGGTCCGACCTGGCCTCGCTGCGCACCCGGGCGGTCCGGGACGGCGACCACTACGTCGTCACCGGCCAGAAGATCTGGACCAGCCACGCCCAGGTGGCCGACTACTGCGAGCTGCTGACCCGCACCGACCCGGACGCGCCCAAGCACCGGGGCATCACCTGGATGGTCATGCCGATGGACTCCCCCGGCATCACCGTGCGGCCGATGCGCACGCTGACCGGCGAGAGCGAGTTCAGCGAGATGTTCCTCGACGAGGTGCGCATCCCGGTCGAGAACGTGGTCGGCGACGAGAACGACGGCTGGCGGGTGGCCATGGTCACCTTCAGCTTCGAGCGGGGCACCGCCTTCGTGAGCGAGCTGCTGGGGTCGGTGCGGCTGCTGGCCGACCTGGTCGACATCGCCCGCAAGACCGGCCAGTGGGACGACGCGTCGATCCGGGGCGAGCTGGTGGTGATCGCCGCCGAGCTCGATGCCCAGTGGGCGCTGACCAAGCGCAACGTGTCCCGGGCCGCCCGCCACGGGACGCCGGGGGTCGGGGGGTCGGTGTTCAAGCTGGCCTACCACGACACCCGCACCCGGATGGGCGAGGTGGCGCTGCGGCTGCTGGGCCGGGCCCGGCTGGCGCTCGACGACCCCACCGGCGTGTCGGCCCGCCGCCTCGACCACGTCCAGCAGACCCTGTACGCCCTGTCGCTGTCGATCGCCGCGGGCACCGCCCAGATCCAGCGCAACATCGTCGGTGAGCGCCTCCTCGGCCTGCCGAAGGAGCGCTGAGATGGACTTCGAGCCGACAGACGACCAGGCCGCCCTGCAGGGCGAGCTGCGGCGGTTCCTGGCCGACCGGGTGACGCCCGAGGCCCGGCGCGCCATCGCCGAGCTGCCCGGCGCGGTCGACCGGGACCTGTGGCGGGAGCTGGCCGCACTGGGCGTGTTCACCCTGACCCTGCCCGAGGCCGACGGGGGCGTCGGCCTCGGCCTGGCCGACGCCACGCTCGTCTTCGAGGAGCTCGGCCGGGCGCTGGTGCCCGGGCCGGTGATCGGCACCTTCCTCGGCGCTGGGCTGGGCCTGCCGGGCGCCGCCGCCGGCGAGGCCGTGGTCGGGCTGGTGCCGGCCGGC
>DATFRN010000272.1:0-4058 GCA_035263165.1 Acidimicrobiales bacterium
TCGACGGCGTCGGAGGTGGAGCCGCCGAACTGGGCGGCCAGGTCGGCGCCGAGCGAGATCAGGTCGTCGGTCTGGGGGGCGAGGTCCTCGGTGGCGACCCCCATGTTCTTGAGCTGGGCGCCGAACACCGACGCCATGTCCTCGTATGCGGCGGACGAGAGCCCGGTGTCCTGGGCGGAGCTCTTGGCGAACGCGTGAATGACCTTGGCCGACTCGCCGAACACGGCGTCGACGGCGCCGCCGGCCTGCTCGGCGGCGGAGGCGGCGTCGAACGCCCCCTTGCCGAACGCGGCGAGCCCGGCGAGCGCGGCGGTGGCGCCGAGCGCCGCCTTGTTCAGCCCGGACTGGAACCCGGAGACACCCTTGGATGCCCCGTCGAGGTCAGAGACCGCACCCTTGGTGTCGGACTCGACCTTGACCAGCAAGGTGGCGGCCGTGGTCGACATCGGTCACCGCCGCCGGGCCTGCGCCCGCTCGTCGAGGATGTCGATCGCGGTGGCGATCACGGCGTCGTCCTCGTCCCACCAGTCCGCCGGCGCGGTGCGGGTGGCGAGGGCGAGCTCGACGATCATTCGGCTTCGGGTCCCAGGCTCGTAGGGTCCGCGCCCGGCTCCTCCTCTTCGGTCTCGTCGGCGGCCGACGCGACGTAGGCGGCGGCCCGCTCGAAGTCGGCCAGCTTCATCTCCGGCAGCAGCCGGGCCGTCTTGGTGAGATGGTGCCAGGCCAGAAAGTTCATCCACAGGAACGGGGCGTCGGTCGGTTGGGGCAGCTGCGCCTTGGCCCGGTACCGCTCCCACGCCACCAGGTCCACGTTGAGCGCCTGGATGGTGTGCTCGGAGCCGTCCTCCATCTGCACGGTGATCCGGGGGGTGGCGAGCCGGGTGGTGCCCACCTCAGGCCCCCTTGACGTGGCCGATGGTGTCGGCGACGGCGTCGGAGTACATCGACACCGCCTGGTCGCGGTGGCTGTCGAACGCCGAGGTGAGGAACCGGCGGGGCCGGATGTTGCGTCGCGGCCAACCGAACTCGATCACCGGGGCGTACACCAGGCTGGACCCGACCACGGCCTCGGTGGCGGTGCCGGTGCCCCGGATCGACGCTTTGAGCGCACCGGAGCGGCTGGGTGGCTGGGTGGCGGCGGCGATCATGCGGGCGACCTTGCCGTGCACCGGGGTCCAGTCGGCCAGGTCGTCCGCGGCCTTCTGCAGGGTGCGGGCGAGCCGGTCGGCGCCTTCGACGGTGATCTTGACGCTCACGCCGGCTCGAGCACCTCGGCGTCAGGCTCGGCCATCATCGCGGCGCCGCCGAAGGTGATGTCCGGCTCGCCGACGCAGTCCCACTCGAAGTCCGACGTCATCTTGGCCTTCATCTCGTCACCGCCGACGGTGATCGGATCGACGACCACGGTGCCGGTGACGGTGGCGCCCGCCGCGGTGTTCGGCACGAACTCGAACGGGACCGCCTGACCCTTGTTCTCCCAGGTGTAGGCGACCACACCGGTGGCGACGGCGAGATCCTGATACAGGGTGCCGGACAGGGTGGCGGTGTAGGTGGTGTCGCCCGGGACCACGTCACCGCACAGCGTGGTTTCGTCGTCCTCCTTGTCCTTGTCCCACTCGACCTGGGCGGCGGTCAGCTGGCAGGACACGTCGAGCGCGGTGGCGGTCTCACCGAGCTTCAAGGTGCCGGGGCCGAGCGGGGTGGTGGATGCGGTCATGGTGTCCTCCTCATCCCGACAGGGTGACGGGTGGAATCGTTGCGGCGGTGGCGGCGGGCAGCCCGCACATCGTGACGGCCTCCAGACTGACCGCGCAGGCCAGCACGGTGGCTCGCAGCCCGGCCAGGGACTGGGGTTCGGCGGCGATCGCGTCGACCAGTGGCCACAACGCCAAGAAGGCGTTCCACACCAGATCGTCGGCCATCGCCACCTGCGCCTCGACGGTGCCGTCGACCACCACCCACACCGGGAACGTGCCGACGACCAGATCGTCGGCCTGGGTGATCGACACCTGCTCGATGAAGATCGTCGGGGAGGCGTAACGCCGGGTGGTCGGCGGGAACTGCTGCACCCGCCCGGGCAGCACGATCTGCAACGCCTGGGCGAGGGTCGCGCGGACAGCAGCCGGGTCACTCACGCCAGCGCCCACTGCTGCTTGTACGGGGTGAGCTCTTCGAGCACGTCCTCGAGCGGGTCGAACTCGCCGCCCTCACTCGGTCGCAGGGTGGAGACGCCGGCGCCGATCGTGGCCCCGATCTCGTCGCGGTGGTACAGCGCGATCGTTGCCGCCTCCAGCGCGATCTGCACCGCCGCCGGCGGCGGCGGGCCCGGCATCGGGTCGTCGGCGAACCGGTCGACGTGCTGGTCGATCGCCCGGGCCGCGGCCGGGATGCACTCGGCGAGGTGGTCGGTGTCGATGTCACCCTGGGTCAGCCGCAACGTCGCCAGCACGGCCTGCAACGTGGCTTCGAGGTCATACCACTCAGCCACCGGGCTCCCCCTGCCCAGCCAGCCAGTCGACCAGAGTCGAGCGGGGCTGGGACCGCGACTGCTCGGAGGCGAGCGCGTCGGCTGCGGACACGACACCGGACTCGACGTCGGCCTGGACCTGGGCGATCGTCTTGCCCTCGGTCGTGTACGGCTCGCCCTCTACGGCCAGAACGGTGGGCGCGCTAGTCGCCTGGCCGCCTAAGGGGATGCTGGGGGTGTCACGGCACAGAACGCCCCCTCTTCGATCAGCTCGCTGAGGAACGCGCCGATGATCCCGACCTCGAGCCCGCCGATCGACGGCTCGACGGCGCGGAGCTCGACGGGCGCGCCGGCGGTCTCGGCGGTCAGCAGGGCGGAGAAGTCGCCGACGATCACCGTGTCTGGGGGCAGGCCTGGCGACACGAACAGCCGCAGCCCGGCGATCACACCCGACATCGTTTGCAGGTTGAGCGAGCCGGCCGGCATCAGGCTCTGCACGTTCCCGGTCGACAGCGGGGCGAGCGCGAAGAACGTCGCCGGGTCCGCGGCGATGCCGTTGGAGATCCGCCGAGTGTTGTTCCACACGACACCGGCGGCGGCGGCGATCGCCGTGTTCCACGCCTCGACGGTGTTGGCCGACACGGCGACGGGCGAGCCGGGCGGGGCGAACCCAGCGCCGAAGATCGAGGCGGCTTCGCCTTCGGTCGACTGGGCGTAGGCCTCGCCGGCGAGGTCGAACCACAGCCCGAGGGCGTCCGGCGTCGACCAGTTGATCGCCTGCCACGAAAGGTCGCCAGCTCCGAGGAAGGTCGAGGCGACCTTCTCGACCATGATCACCTGCATCTTGGTTGAGGTCGTCTCGGTCTTCTCGGCCGTCTGCTTGCCGACCGTCGGACGGCTCGTGATCCGCGGGTAGGTGATCTTGCCCGACGTGAGGTTGAGCCGCCGGCTGAAGTTGACCAGCGGGCGGTTCTTGTCGATCACCTGCATGATCTGGGCGATGTGCTGCGGCGGGATCAGCCCGGCCACATCGCCCGAGAGCGTGTTGGCGACCGCCCGCTGGATCCGCTCGACGGCGGCGTCGCGGGCGCCGACACCGGCGCGGGAGGCGATCTGGTCGTACCGCGAAATCAGCATGTCGCGGGCGTAGGTGGCGAAGTCCCGGTAGACCGCCTCGGCGACAGCCTGCGGCACGCCCGTGTTCGAAGTCGTCACTACCAGCTGACCGCGCCCGCCGGCGCGCTGGAGCACACCGGAGGCGTCACGCGAAGCGAGCCGGGTCTCCTCCAGCTCGAGTTCGGCGACGATCACCGGCTCCAGCTCCACCAGCTTCTCGCGCTTGAGGCCGAGCAGCTGCAGCTCGGACTCCGACGGCTCACGCTCGTCGGCCTCGATCGCCTCGTGGATGCTGTCGATGTCACGGTTGATCTGCTCGCGCTGATCGACAAGACGTTGTAGGACGGCGTTGGGCATCACGCACTCCCATGGATCGCGGGTCTGCTTCCACGGGGTGCCGCGGTGCCGGGTGCGCCCGAGGGGCGGGTGCGGCGGTGCGGGGTGCCGTTCGAAGGTGAACGCTACGACGCCGGCG
>DATFRN010000273.1:0-15810 GCA_035263165.1 Acidimicrobiales bacterium
CCACCGCCGCCGGATCGCCTCCTGGGTGGTGGTGCAGGTAGGTGGCCAGCAGCCGGGGGGTAGCGAACCCCTCTCGGCCCCGGCCGAACCGGCCGACCAGGTCGAGCGCCTCGCCGCCCGGGTCCAGGCGGGAGTAGTGGAACTCGTGGCCCCTGAGCGTCGTGCCCGCCGGGCCGACGGGGCTGGGCACCCTCGTCGTCGCCGTGCGGTAGCCGAGGGTGAGCCGGTCGGTCATGCGGCCCGTCGCCGGGACCGCGCCGGCCAGGCGGTGGCCGTCGAGCTCGTCGGCCAGCCACAGCAGGCCGCCGCACTCGGCCCAGGTGGCGAGCCCGGTGCCCACCCGGGCGGCGGCGTCGTCGAGCAGCGGGCGGTTGGCGGCCAGGTCGGCGGCGTAGGTCTCCGGGAAGCCGCCCCCCACCAGCAGGCCGTCGACCGCCTCGGGCAGGGCCGGCTCGTGCAGCGGGTCGAACGGCACGACCTCCGCCCCGCCGGCCGCCAGGGCGTCGACGGTGTCGGCGTAGGTGAAGGTGAACGCCGCCCCACCGGCCACCGCCACCCGCACGGGCGGGCCCGGCTCGGGCAGCGGCACGGGGCCGACGCCGTCCCGGGCGGGCGCCAGTGATCCCAGAGCGAGGACGGCGCCGAGGTCGACCCGCTCGCGCACGGCCGCGCCCAGGGCGGCCAGGGCCCGGCCGACCTCGGCGGGCCGCTCGGCCACCGGCACCAGGCCGAGGTGGCGGTCCCGCCAGATGAGCCGGTCGTCGCGCCGCAGGGCGCCGAGCACCGGGATCCCCAGCGGGGCCAGCGCCTCCCGCAGCTGGGTCTCGTGGCCGTCGGACCCGACCCGGTTGAGGATCACGCCCGCCACCCGGGTCCGGGGGTCGAGCGTGGCGAAGCCGTGGACCACCGCCGCCACCGACCCGGACATGGCCCCCGCGTCCACCACCAGCACGACCGGCGCGCCGAGCAGGCGGGCCACGTCGGCGGTCGACGACGCCCGCCCGTCGGCGGCCCCGTCGAACAGCCCCATCACGCCCTCGACCACCAGCAGGTCGGCGCCCGCCGCGGCCCGGGCGGCCAGCCGGGCGACGGCGTCCTCGCCGCACAGCCAGGCGTCGAGGTTGCGGGGCGGGCGGCCCGACGCCAGGGCGTGGTAGCCGGGGTCGATGAAGTCGGGGCCGACCTTGGCCGTGGCCGGCCGGTGCCCGGCGGCCCGCAGCGCCGCCACCAGGCCCGTCGCCACGGTGGTCTTGCCGACGCCGGAGTGGGTGCCGGCGACCACCAACCGGGGACCGAGGGCCGTCACAGCGGCCCGACAGTAGGCGGCGGCCGGCACGGGTGCACATGCCCTAGGTTCTGCCCTACGTCGTGACCTAGGGTCGGCCGGGTGCGCAAGACGAGTGTCTACCTCCCCGACGCCCTCAAGGAGCGGCTGAGCGAGGTGGCCCGGCGCACCGGGCGGTCGGAGGCCCAACTCCTGCGGCTGGCCGTCGAGCGGCTGGTGGCCGCCGAGCCCGCCGGCCACGCCCCCATCGCCCGGCGGGAGGACCCCGTGGCCGCCCGCCACCGGCCCGGCCCGGCGCTCGTCGGCGTGGGCGTGGGCCCCGGCGACCCGGGGCTGGTCACCCGGCGGGCGGTCGAGGTGCTGCGGGATGCCGACCGGGTGGTGGCGCCCAGCACGTCGGCGATGGCGGTGGGGCGGGCCGAGGCCATCGTGCGGGACGTCGCCCCCGACGTGGCGGTCGAGCGGGTGGCGTTCGTGATGGAGGTCGAGACCGCCGCCCGGGCCGCCGCCCTCGACGCGGCCGCGGCCACGCTGGTCGGCCACCTCGACGCCGGCGAGCGGGTGGCCTTCGTGACGCTCGGCGACCCGAACGTCTACAGCACGTTCTCGTCCCTGGCCTCGCTCGTGCGGGCGGCCCGGCCGGCGGTGCCGATCGAGGTGGTGCCGGGGATCATGGCCTTCCAGGACCTGGCCGCCCGGTCGGGCACGACCGTGGTCGACGGCCGGGAGCACCTGGTGCTCGTGCCCGCCCACGCTGCGGCCGGGGGCGAGGCGCTGGCCGCGGCCGCCGCCGACCCCGGCGCCGCGGTGGTCGTCTACAAGGGCGGGGCCCGCATGGGCGAGGTGGCGGCCACGCTGGCGGCCCACGACCGGCTCGAGGGCGCGGTGCTGGGCGAGCTGCTCGGGCTGCCCGGCGGGCGGGTGGCGCCGCTGGCCGAGGTGGCCGACCGCCCGGCGTCCTACCTGGCCACGCTCATCGTGCCGCCGGTGCGGCCGGCGCCGTGATCTCGTTCGTGGGCGCCGGGCCCGGGGCCGCCGACCTGCTCACCGTCCGCGCGGTCGACCGCCTGGCCGCGGCCGACGTGGTGGTGTGGGCGTCGTCGCTGGTGCCCGAGGCCGTGCTGGCCCACGCCTCCCCGGGGGCCGAGGTGCACGACTCGGCGGGGATGACGTTCGAGGACGTGACCGCCATCTACGCCGCCCACCCCGCGGCCCGCATCGTGCGGCTCCACTCGGGCGACCTGGCGCTCTACTCGGCGCTCCAGGAGCAGGTCGACTGGTGCCTCGCCCACGATCGGGAGTTCGAGGTCGTGCCGGGGGTCGGCTCGCTGGCGGCGGCCAGCGCCGCGGTGGCCCGGGAGCTGACCGTGCCGGCGGTCGCCCAGTCGGTGGTGGCCACCCGGCTGCCGGGGCGCACCGCGGCGTCGATGCCCCCGGGCGAGACGGTGGCGGGCTTCGCCGCCCACCGCACGACGATGGCCGTCTACCTGTCCGGCGCCCGCGCCGCCCAGCTCCAGGACGAGCTCCTGGCCGGCGGCGCCGGCTACGCCCCCGACACGCCGGCGGCCGTGGTGGTCCGCGCCAGCTGGCCGGACGAGCGCGTGCTGCTCACGACCGTGGGCGACCTGGCGGAGACGATGCGCGCCGACGGCGCCCGGGTCACCGTGCTGGTCCTGGTAGGCGACGCCCTGGCCGGCGCCGCCCCCCGCTGCAGGCTCTACGACCCGGACTACGCCCACGGCCACCGCCGCCGCTCGCTCCCCGGCACGACGACGGGCCGCCCCCGGTGAGACCCCCGGTCCTCCTGGTGGGTGCCGGCCCGGGCGACCCCGACCTGCTCACCGTCCGCGCCGAGCAGGCCCTGGCCGCGGCGGCGACGGTGGTGACCGACGCGGCCGTCGCCGACCTGGCGACGACGTTCGCCCCGGCGGCGTCGATCGTCGAGGCGAGCGGCGACCCCGCCGCCCTCGTCGCCGCCGCCCGGCGGGACGGGGAGCCGTTGGTCCGCCTCTACCGCGGCGACCCGTGGCTCCACCCCGACCTCGCCACCGAGGCCGCGGCCCTGGCAGCCGCCGGCATCGCCGCCGAGCCCGTGGCCGGCATCGTCCCGGCGCTGGCCGCGGCGGCCGAGGCCGGTCGGCCGGTCCACCACCGGCCCGTGTCGGTGGCCGTCACGCTGGAGTCGGCCGACGCCCTGCGCCCCGGGCCGGTCCACGTGGTCGGGCTGCTGGGGGGCCGTCCGGTCGGGGCTGCCGCGGAGGCGGCGGTGCGGGCGGCCCGGCTGGTGGCCGGGGGCGCCGAGCAGCTGGCCGCCGTGGCCGACCTGCTGGCGCCGGGGACCGAGACCGCCACCGTGGCCGCCGGGCTCGCCGCGCTCGACCGGGTGGCGGCCCATCCGAGCCCGGCCGTCGTGCTGGCGTCGGGGGACCCCGGGTTCCACGGCATCACCCGGGCGCTGGCCGGGCGGGTCGGGGCCGGGCGGCTGGTCGTCCACCCGGCGCCCTCGTCGGTCGCCCTCGCCTTCGCCCGGCTCGGGCTGGCCTGGGACGCCGCCCGCGTCACCTCGTGCCACGCCGGCGACGCCGCGGGCGCGGCGGCTCAGGTCGCCCGGGCGCCGCTGGCCGCGGTGCTGTGCGGGCCGGCGGCGCCGCCCCAGGCGCTCGGGGCCGCGCTGGTGGCGCTGGGCGCGCACCACCCCACGGTCGTCGTCGCCACCCGCCTGGGCGAGCCCGGCGAGGCCGTGCACCGCCTGGGCGGCGTGGCCGACCTGGCCGCCGGCGCCTTCGACCACCGGTCAGTCGTCGTGCTGGCCCACCCCGACCCGCCGGTGGCGGCGGCGGCCCGGACCGGGGGGCGGCCGGTGTCCGACTTCCATCACCGGGCCGGGATGATCACCAAGCCGGCCGTGCGCTCGGTCGTGCTCGGCCACCTCGACCTGCCCGACCGGGGCGTGCTGTGGGACGTGGGCGCCGGCAGCGGCAGCGTCGCCATCGAGGCGGCGCTGGCCGCCCCCGGGCTGCAGGTGATCGCCGTCGAGCGGGACCCGGCCGCCGTCGAGGCGATCGTGGCCAACGCCGCCGCCCTCGGCGCGGTCGTCGAGGTGGTGGCCGGCGAGGCGCCGGCCGCCCTGGCCGGGCTCCCCCGCCCGGACCGGGTGTTCGTCGGCGGCGGCGGGCTCGCCGCCCTCGACGCCGCCCTGGCCGCCGCCGCTCCCGGCGCCCGGGTGGTCGCCACCTACGCCGCGGTCGACCGGGCCCTCGTCGCCCGCCGGCGGCTGGGCGAGCTGGCCCAGGTGGCGGTCGACCGGGCGGTCGACCTGCCGGGTGGCGGCGTGCGGTTCGTGGCCGACAACCCGGTCTTCGTGGCCTGGGGCACCGCCGGCGGGGATGAGGGCGAGGACGGGGGGCGGATCGCCGTCGGCGTCGGCTGCTCGTCGGGTGCCACCGCGGCCCAGGTAGCGGAGGCCACCGACGCGGCCCTGGCCGCCGCCGGACTGGACGGCCGCCGGCCCGACGTCGTGGCCACGATCGACCGCCGGGCCGACCACGCCGCCGTCGCCGCCGCGGTGACGTTCCCGGCGTCGCTGCTGGCGGCGGTCGACGTCCCCCACCCGAGCGACGCCGTCGAGGCCGCGGTCGGGACGCCGTCGGTGGCCGAGGCGGCCGCCCTGCTGGCCGCCGGGCCGGGCGCCCGCCTGCTGGCGGCCAAGCACGTCGACCCCGACCGCGCCGCCACGGCCGCGGTGGCCCGCGGCCCCGCCCGGGCGACGGCGCACGGCCGGGTGGTGGTCGTCGGCCTGGGGCCCGGCGGGTCCCGCCACCGCACCCCGGCCGCGGCCGAGGCCGTGCGGGGCGCCGACGCGGTGGTCGGCTACGCCCCCTACGTCGACGCCGCCGCGCCGCTGCTGCGCCCCGACCAGATGGTCGTCCGCTCGGCCATGGGCGCCGAGGCCGCCCGGGCCGGCGAGGCCGTCGCCCTGGCCGCGGCGGGCTGGCGGGTGGCGGTGGTGTCGTCGGGCGACCCGGGCGTGTTCGCCATGGCCTCGGTCACGCTGGAGGAGGCCGCCGCCCGGGGCGTGCCGGTCGAGGTGGTCCCGGGCGTGACCGCCGCCCAGGCCGCGGCCGCCGCCGTCGGGGCGCCGCTCGCCGCGGCCCACGCCGCGGTCAGCCTGTCCGACCTGCTGGTGCCGTGGGCGACGATCGAGGCCCAGCTGCGGGCGGCGGCGGCGAGCGGCATGGCGCTGGCGCTGTTCAACCCCCGCTCCGCCGGGCGGCCCGACCACCTGGCCCGAGCGGCCGCCGTGCTGGCCGAGGTGCTCGACGGCGCCACCCCGGTCGCGGTGGTCAGCGACGCCACCGGGCCGGGCGAGCGGGTCGTCGTCGGCCGGCTCGACCAGCTCGACCCGACGGCCGCCGGCATGCGTTCGCTGGTGCTGGTGGGCACGGCCGACACCGCCGTCCTCGGCGGTCGGGTCGTGACCCGGCGCCACCACCCCCGCCCGGAGCCGGTGCGGTGAGCCTGCCCCCCGTGCACCCGATCGAGGCCGAGAGCTACCGGATCCTGGCCGAGCGGGTCGACCTGTCGGCCTGGCCGCCGCTGGCCCGGGCGGTGGTGGCCCGGGTGATCCACGCCTCGGCCGACGTCGGCTACGCCGACACCCTGGTGGTCGACGAGGCCGCCTGCGCCGCCGGGGTGGCCGCCCTGCGGGCCGGGGCCCCGGTGGTGGCCGACGTCGACATGGTGGCGGTCGCCACCCGCCGCGCCGGCACCCGGTCGCTGCTGGCCGAGGCCCGGGAGCGGCCGCCCGAGCCCGGCCTCACGGTCTCGGCCGCCGCCATGCGGGTCGCCGCCGAGCGCTGGCCCGCGGGCGCCGTCGTGGTGGTGGGCAACGCCCCGACGGCGCTGGCCGAGGTGGTGGCCCTGGCCGCCGGCGGCCGCTTCGCCCCGGCCCTGGTGATCGGCCTCCCGGTCGGCTTCGTGGGCGCCGCCGAGGCCAAGGCCGCGCTGCGGGCCAGCGGCCTCCCGGCCGTCTCCAACGTGGGCGAGCGCGGCGGCAGCGCCGTCGCCGCCGCCGCGCTCAACGCCCTGTGGCGGGCGAGCCGGGAGGCGGCCGGATGACCGGGCCGGCGATCGACCTCGTGGGGGCCGGCCCCGGCGACCCCCGGCTGGTCACCCGGCGGGCGGCGCGGCTGCTGGCCGCGGCCGACGTCGTCGTGGTCGACCGGCCGTCGCTCGATCCCGTGGCGGCCCTGGCGCGGCCCGGGGCCGAGCGGGTGTACGTGGGCCGCACGTCCGGCGGCGGGCGGGCCTGGACGACCGATGCCATCGCCGACCTGCTGGCCGAGCGGGCCCGGGCCGGGCGGGCCGTCGTGCGGCTGAAGAGCGGCGACCCCTTCGTCTGCTCCCGGGGCGCCGAGGAGATGGCGGCGCTGGCCGAGCGGGGCGTCGGCTGCCGGGTGACCCCCGGCGTGACGGCGGCGACCGCCGCGCCTCTGGCCGCCGGCCTGCCGGCGGGCGCCCGCGTGACCATCGCGTCCGGCGACCGCGATCCCGAGGCCGCCCCCGTCCCGTGGGAGGACCTGGCCGACCCGGCCGCGTCGCTGGTGGTGCTCACGGGCCGGGCCCAGCAGGGCGAGATCGCCCGCCGGCTGCTGGCCGCCGGCCTGCCGCCCGACACCCCCGCCGCGGTCGTCCACGCCGCCACCCGACCCGACGCCGAGGTCGTGCGGACCACGCTGGCCGGCCTCGGCGCCACCCGCCTGCCCCCGCCGGCCGCGTTCGTCGTCGGCCCCGACCCGGAGGGGGGCGAGCGTGCACATCCCTGACGGCTGGGTCGACCTGCCGACCTCGGCCGCCGCTGGGGTGGTAGCCGTCGGCGCGACCGCGGTCGCCGGGCGGCGGGCGGCGGCGGCGCTGCGGGAGCGGGCGACGACCCTGCCCGCCGTGGTGGCCGCCTACATCCTCGTGGCCCAGCTGCTCGTCGTCCCGGTCGGGTTGGGGACCAGCGCCCACCTCATCGGCGCCGGCCTGGCCGCGCTGCTCGTCGGGCCGTCGGTGGCGATCGTGTGCGTGGCCGTGGTCGTCGTCGTCCAGGCGCTGGTGCTGGCCGACGGGGGCGTCACCGCGCTGGGGCTCAACCTCGTCAACGACGGGATCGTGCCCGCCCTCGTCACCTTCGGGATCTTCCTGGCCCTGCGGCCCGCGGTGCTCCGGGCCGGAACGCCCCACCTCCGCCGGCGGCGGGCCGCCCTGGGCGCCGGCGGCGCGGCCGCCGCCGGGTCCCTGGCGGCGGCCGGGGCCGCCACGCTGGCCTTCGTCGTCGGCGGCACCGACGCGGTGCCCGCCCACGTCGTCGCGGCCAGCATCGGCGGAGCCCACCTGCTGCTCGCCGCCGTCGAGGGGGCGCTGACCGGCGTGATCCTGGCCGCCGTGCTCCGGCTGCGCCCCGACATGGTCCGCGTTCTGCGGACGGAAATGGTGGGGAGTCAACCAGATACGTCCACGGAACCGGCGGAGGTGCCATGAGCAGCGCCCATCGCCAGGAGCGGGCCGCCGCCCGGCTCCACGGCCCCGTGTCCCGCCTCCCGCCGGGGCCCAAGGTGGCCGGGCTGGTCGCCTTCCTCGTGGTCGTGGCCGTCACCCCCGCGACCGCCCCGGCCGCGCTGGCCGCCGAGGGGCTGATCGCCGCGGCCGTCGCCACGCTGGCGCTCGTCGACTGGCGAGCCGTCGCGGGCCGGCTCACGCTCGACCTGCCCCTCGCGGTGCTCGCCCTCGCCACCGCCCTCGCCGGCCGGCCCCCGCACGTCGAGGTGGCCGGCCTGACCCTGTCCCAGCCCGGGCTACGGGCCGGGCTCGCCATCGTGGCCCGGGCCACGATCGGCATCGTGGCGGTCAGTGCGGTGGCCGCCTCCAGCTCCGTCCCCGAGATCGTCGACGGCCTGCGCCGGCTGGGCGCCCCCGGCTGGTTCCGCCAGTTGGTGGCCGTCACCGCCCGCCAGCTCCAGGTCCTCCGGGCCGACCTGGCCAAGCTGCGCCTGGCCGTCGCCGTGCGCACCGGCAGCGGCCGCCGCACCCTGGCCCTGGCCAGCGGCGCCCGCTCGCTGGGCTCGCTGTTCGTCCGCTCGACCGAGCGGGCAGAGCGCCTCCGCCTGGCGGCCGAGCTGCGGGGCGGTGAGCTGGCGCCGGCGGCGACGCCGGCGGGCAGCGCCGCCGCCTGGGCCGTCGCCCTGGTCCCCGCCGCGCTCGCCCTCGTGGCCCGGGTGGGACTGGGGTGAGCGATGAGTGACCTCCTGCTCGTCGGCCACGGCAGCCGCGACCCGCGGGCCGCCGAGGAGTTCGCCGCCCTCCGGGACCGGGTGGCCGCCCGCCTGCCCGGCCGCCGGGTGGCGGGCGGGTTCCTCGAGCTGGCCGACCCGCCCATCGACGTCACGGTCGACGACCTGGTCGCCGTCGGCGCCGGGGACGTCGTGGCCGTCCCCTACGTGCTGTTCGGCGCCGGCCACCTCAAGGACGACGGCCCCGCCATCCTCGGCCGGGCCCGGCGCCGCCACCCCGGCGTCCGCTTCCGCCTGGCCCGCGACCTCGGCACCCACCCGGCCGTGCTCGACGTGGCCGAGGAGCGGGCCCGGGCCGCGCTGGCGACGCTCGACGGCCCGGCCACGGTCGTGCTGGTGGGCCGGGGGTCGACCGACCCCGACGCCTGCGCCGAGTTCGTCAAGCTGGCCCGCCTGCTGGGCGACGGCCGGGGCCTGGGCGAGGGCCGCGTCGAGCCCGCCTTCGTGGCCATGACCACCCCCGGCATCGAGGACGCCCTCGACCGGGCCCGCCGGCTGGGCGCCCGGCGCATCGCGGTCGTCCCGGTGCTGCTGTTCTCCGGCGTGCTGGTCGACCGCATCGCCGAGCGGGCGGCGGCCTGGGCGGCCGGCCACCCCGGCGTCGCCGTGACCACCGCCCCGGCGCTGGGCGCCCACGACCGGCTGGCCGACCTCGTGGTCGAGCGGTTCGGCGAGCCCGACCACGGCGACGTGCGCATGAACTGCGACCTGTGCAGCTACCGGGTGCGGCTGCCCGGCTTCGAGGAGCGGGTCGGCACGCCGCTGTCGCTGGCCCCGCCCGAGCGGGCGCCCCGGGGCTGGCGGGCCCGCCGGGCCGCCAACCAGGCCGCCGCCGAGGCCGCCGACCGCCGCGAGCGCCCCCGCCGGGGCCTCGGCCGCCGCCGCCCCGGCGCCCTCGCCGGCCCGGGCGGCAACGGCGCCGGCCCGGCGGTCGAGGTCGCGGGCCTGACCCACCGGTTCCCCGACGGCACCGACGCCCTGGCCGGCGTCGACCTGGTCGTGGCGCCGGGCGAGCGGGTCGCCGTCCTCGGCCCCAACGGCTCGGGCAAGTCGACGCTCGCCCTCCACCTGGTCGGCGCGCTGGGCGGCGCCGACGGCGGCACGTCCACCGGCACCGTGCGGGTGGCCGGGCTGGCGGTCGCCGCGGGCGGCGAGGCGCTGCGGGAGGTGCGCCGGCGGGTGGGCCTGGTGTTCCAGGACCCCGACGACCAGATCCTGCTGCCCACCGTGGCCGCCGACGTGGGCCTGGCCCCCGCCAACCAGGGCCTCGCCCCGGAGGAGGTGGCCGAGCGGGTGGCCGCCGCCCTCGACGTCGTCGGCCTGGCCGACGCGGCCGACCGCGCCCCCGAGCACCTCAGCCTGGGCGAGCGGCGCCGGGTGGCGCTGGCCGGCGTGCTGGCGGCCCGGCCGGAGGTGCTCGTGCTCGACGAGCCCACCGCCAACCTCGACCCGGCGGCCCGGCGCGACCTCATCGAGGTGATCCGGGGCCTGGCGCTGACCACGCTGGTCATCTCCCACGACCTGCCGCTGGCGCTCGAGCTGTGCCCCCGGGCGGTCGTCCTCGCCCACGGCCGGGTGGCGGTCGACGGCCCCACCCGCGCGCTGTTCGCCAACCCGTCGCTGCTGGCCGCCCACCGGCTGGAGCTGCCCTACCGGATGGTGGCCCCCGCCCCGGGGACGTAGCCGGCCACCCACGCCACCGCCTCGTCGACGGTCTCGGCCACCGGCCCGGGCGGCGGCGCCGGTCGCCCGACCATCACCACCCGCACCCCGGCGGCCCGGGCGGCGGCCAGCTTGGGGGCGGTGGCCGCGCCGCCGCTGTTCCGGGTGACCAGCGTGTCGACGCCGTGCTCGGCCAGCAGCGCTGCCTCGCCCGCCTCGTCGAACGGGGGCCGGGCCAGGACCACCGCCGCCCCCGGCGGCAGGGCCACGTCCGGCGGGTCGATCGACCGCACGACCAGGTCGGCGCCCACCCCGGCGAACGCGGCCAGCTCCTGGCGCCCGACGGTGAGCAGCGCCCGCCGGGGCCCGAGCCGGTCGAGCGCGGCCGCGGCCGCCGCCATCGACGGCACCGGCACCCAGTCGTCGCCCGGCCCCGGTCGCCAGGGCGGCCGCACCAGCCGCAGCCGGGGCACGCCGGCCGCCTCGGCCGCCGCCGCGGCGTGGCCCGGCATCGCGGCCGCGAACGGGTGGGTGGCGTCGACCAGCAGCGCGTGCCCGCCGTCCCGCAGCGCGGCGGCCAGGCCCTCGGCCCCGCCGAACCCGCCGGTCCGCACCGGGCACGGCAGCGGCGCCGGGTTCCGGGTCCGGCCGGCCAGCGAGGCGAGCACGTCGACCGCGCCCGAGGAGACCAGGCGGCCCGCCAGCGCCACGGCCTCGGCGGTCCCGGCCAGCACCAGCACGGACGGCCGCCCCACTCACCCCTCCCGGCGCAGGAGGTAGGTGTCGAACATCCACCCCTTGCGCGCCCGGGCCTCGGCCCGGACCCGCACGATCTCGCCGGCCACCTCGGCCAGCGGCCCTTCCACCAGGATCTCGTCGGGTGTCCCGAGGTAGGCGCCCCAGTGGATGGTCACGCCCGCCGGGTCGAGCGTGGTGAACGCGCACCCGCCGTCGAGCATGACGACGACGCCGTCGGCCCCGTCCGGCCACCCGGCGGCGGCCAGCCGGCGCCCGGTGGTGACCTGGAGCGCCCCGCCCACCCCGTGCAGCGGCACGGCGAACCGGGCGGCCAGCGCCTGGACCGCGCTGATGCCGGGCACCACCTCGACGGAGAACGCCACGGTGCCCCGGTCGGCCACCCGGCGCAGCACCCGCAGCGTGCTGTCGTAGAAGGCAGGATCGCCCCACACCAGGAAGGCCCCGGTGCCGTCGTCGCCCAGCTCGCCGGCCAGCAGCCGCTCGTAGATGTCGGCCCGCTGCTCGTGCCAGGCGGCGACGTCGTCGCCCCGGGGCGGGTCGGCCACCTCGACCATCCGCTGGTCCGGCCGGGTGGCGTGGCGGGCGCACACCTCCCGCCGGAGCGCCACGAGATCCTCGGTGTCGGCGCCCTTGTCCATGACGAAGAAGGCGTCTGCCTCGCCGAGCGCCCGGACCGCCGCCAGCGTCAGGTAGTCGGGGTCGCCCGCGCCGATGCCGATGACCAGGACCCTGCGCACCGCCCGATTGTGGCCCCTGGGTCACGCGCGGCGCCGCTCGGTACCGTGGGTCGCATGGCCACCACCGACACCTCCGCCATCGCCGCCGACGCGCCCGCCCCCCGGGGGCTGCGGCCGGGCCGGGCGGAGACCGACCGGCTGGCCGCCCGGGTGGCCGTCCCGGCCGAGGGCCGCGAGCGGCTCACGGTGACGTCCCCGCTGACCGGCGAGGTGGTCGGCGTGGTCCCGGTGGGCACCGCCGAGGACGTGGCCGCGGCGTTCGCCCGGGCCCGGGAGGCCCAGCGGGCGTGGGCCGCGACCCCGGTGCGGGAGCGGGCCGCCGTGCTGCTCCGCTACCACGACCTGGTGCTCGACCGGCAGGGCGCCCTGCTCGACCTCATCCAGGCCGAGAACGGCAAGGCCCGGGTGTGGGCGTTCGAGGAGATCATGGACCAGGCGGTCACCGCCCGGTACTACGCCCGGCTCGCCCCGCGGGCGCTGCGGCCCCACCGCCAGCTGAGCGCGCTGCCGGGCCTGGTGTCGACGAAGGTCAACCACCAGCCCAAGGGCGTGGTGGGCGTGATCTCGCCCTGGAACTACCCGCTGGTGCTGGCCGTGTCCGACGCCCTGGCCGCCCTGGTGGCCGGCAACGGCATCGTCATCAAGCCCGACTCGCAGACCCCGTTCACCGCCATCGCCGCCTTCGAGCTGCTGGAGGAGGCCGGCCTGCCCGAGGGCCTCGTCCAGGTGGTCACGGGCCCCGGGCGCACGGTGGGCACCGCCATCATCGAGGCCGCCGACTACATGATGTTCACCGGCTCGACCGCCACCGGCCGGGCCGTGGCCCGCCAGGCGGGCGAGCGGCTCATCGGCATGTCGGCCGAGCTGGGCGGCAAGAACGCCATGGTCATCACCGACGACGTCGACCTGGAGCGGGCGGTCGAGGGCGCGGTGGTCGGGTCGTTCGCCAACACCGGCCAGCTGTGCATCTCGATCGAGCGCATCTACGTCGAGGAGCCGGTGGCCGAGCGCTTCCTCGACGCCTTCGGTGCCCGGGCCGGCGGCCTGCGGCTGGGCGCCGAGCAGGAGTACGGCCCCGAGGTCGGGGCCCTGGCGTCGCAGGACCAGCTGGACAAGGTGCAGGCCCACGTGGCCGACGCGGTGGCCAAGGGCGCCCGGGTGGTGGCCGGCGGGAAGCACCGGCCCGACATCGGGCCGCTGTTCTACGAGCCGACCGTGCTGGCCGGGGTGACGCCGGACATGGACGTCCACCGGGAGGAGACCTTCGGCCCGGTGGTGGCTGTCTACCCGGTGGCGTCGGACGACGAGGCCGTGGCCGCGGCCAACGACACCGAGTACGGCCTCAACGCCAGCGTCTACTGCGGCCACACCGGCCGGGGCCGGGCCATCGCCGCCCGGCTGGAGGCCGGGACGGTCAACGTCAACGACGGCTACTCGTCGGCCTGGGCCAGCCTGGACGCCCCGATGGGCGGGATGAAGGCCTCGGGCGTCGGCCGCCGCCACGGGCGGGAGGGGCTGCTCAAGTACACCGAGCCCCAGACCATCGCCGTGCGCTCGCGGCTGGCGGAGCGCCTCCAGGACCCGACCGGCGACGGCGCCGGCTACGCCCGCCGCTTCACGTCGATCCTGCGGGTGGCCAAGCACCTGCCGCGCTAGCCGGCGGCCAGCAGGAGGTCGCGGCCCCCCTCCATCTGGCCCCGGTGTTGGGCCAGCTCCTCGTAGATGTGGAACAGCGCGCCCCCCTGGGTGCGGGCGATCGGCAGGTCCGCGTCCTCCGGCCACAGGCCGTCGGTGCCCCGCAGCGGGGCCGCCGAGTCGAGGGTGGCGACGTCGGCCCGGAGCCGGCGGCGGGCCTCCTCGACCCGGGTCGCCAGCGCCGCCACCGGTCCCGCGGCCCGGAACTCCGCGTCGCGGTCCCGCTCGACCACCCGCCCGGCCACCGCGTGGCCCGCCCACCACTCGATGACCCCCAGGCAGTGGGTGAGGATGGCGTAGGGCGAGTTGGCGCCCGGGAGGTCGGGGCGGCGGTTGGCCAGCTCGTCGCCCAGCTCGGTGACGATGGCGGCCATGCCGGCCAGGGCCTCGTCGACGAACCACAGGTAGTCGTCCAGCGACAGCGTGAGCATGGGGACAGCCTGCCCCAAACCCCCTTGACCTCAAGCTCGGTTGAACTGTGATGCTCGGAGCCGTGCAGATGGACTTCAGCCACTGGATGGCCCTGGAGAGCGCGATGCAGGGCACCCAGCCCCGGCGGGCGTTCAGCCGGGCCACTCTCGCCCGCATCTGGGCCTTCGCCCGCCCCCACCGCCGCGGCCTCGCCGCCTACCTGGCCTTCAGCGTCGCCGCCGCCGTGCTGACCGTGGCCACCCCCGTGCTGGCCGGCCGGGTCGTCGACGCCATCGTCGCCGGCGGCAGCGAGGGCAGGGTCATCGGCCTGGCCGTGCTCATCGCCGTCATCGCCGTGGCCGACGCCGTCGTCGGCATCGGGGAGCGCTGGCAGTCGTCCCGGATCGGCGAGGGCCTCATCCTCGACCTGCGCCGGGCCGTGTTCGGCCACGTGCAGCGCATGCCGGTCGCCTTCTTCACCCGTACCCGCACGGGCGCGCTCGTCAGCCGGCTCAACAACGACGTCATCGGCGCCCAGCGGGCCTTCACCTGGACGCTGTCCGGCGTCGTCAGCAACCTCATCACCCTGCTGCTCACGCTGGCGGTCATGCTCCGGCTGTCGTGGTCGATCACGCTGCTGGCCCTGGCGCTGCTGCCGGTGTTCGTGATCCCGGCCCGGCGCATGGGCGCCCGCCTGGCCACGCTCGAGCGGGAGGCGGCCGACCACAACGCGGCGATGACGACCCAGATGACCGAGCGGTTCTCGGCGCCGGGGGCCACGCTGGTCAAGCTGTTCGGCCGCCCCGCCCGGGAGGAGGCCGAGTTCGGCGCCCGGGCCGAGCGGGTGGCACAGATCGGCGTGCGCACGGCCATGGCCCAGTACGTGTTCCTCACCGCGCTGGCGCTGGTGTCGGCCCTCGCCCTGGCGCTGGTCTACGGGCTGGGCGGCTACCTGGCCCTCCAGGGCCACCTCGACGCCGGCACGGTCGTCACGCTGGCCCTGCTGCTCACCCAGCTCTACGCCCCGCTCACCGCCCTGGCCAGCGCCCGGGTCGACGCCATGGCGGCCATCGTCAGCTTCGAGCGGGTCTTCGAGGTGCTCGACCTGCGGCCGCTCATCACCGAGCGCCCCGGCGCCGGCGAGGTGCCCGCCGGGCCGGTCGGGGTGGAGTTCGACGGCGTCTCGTTCGCCTACCCCGCGGCCGACCGGGTGTCGCTGGCCTCGCTGGAGGAGGTGGCCACCCTCGACACCCGGGGCGGGACCGAGGTCCTCCACGACGTGTCGTTCCGGGTCGGGCCCGGCCAGGTGGTGGCGCTGGTCGGCAGCTCCGGCAGCGGCAAGTCGACGATCGCCGCGCTGGCGCCGCGGCTGTACGACGTCGACGCGGGCGCGGTGCGCATCGGCGGGGTCGACGTGCGCGACCTGTCCTTCGCCGCCCTGCGGGCCACGCTCGGCCTGGTGACCCAGGACGGCCACCTGTTCCACGACACCGTGCGGGCCAACCTCCGCTTCGCCGCCCCGGGTGCGAGCGACGAGGAGCTGTGGGCCGCGCTGGGCACGGCCCGCCTGGCCGACCTGGTGGCGTCGCTGCCCGACGGGCTCGACACGCTGGTCGGCGAGCGGGGCTACCGCCTCTCGGGCGGCGAGCGCCAGCGGCTCACGATCGCCCGCCTCCTGCGGGCCCGGCCGCGCGTCGTCGTGCTCGACGAGGCCACCGCCCACCTCGACTCGACGTCCGAGGCCGAGGTGCAGGCGGCGCTGACCGAGGCGCTGGCGGGCCGCACCGCCATCGTCATCGCCCACCGCCTCTCGACCATTCGCGAGGCCGACGCCATCCTCGTCGTCGAGGACGGCCGGATCGTCGAGCGCGGCACCCACCCCCAGCTCCTCGCCGCCGGCGGCCGCTACGCCCAGCTCCACCAGACC